>NZ_CP113432.1:4145177-4445206 GCF_026686735.1 Pseudomonas triclosanedens
GGCGGTCGGCGCATACCTGATCTTCATGACCCTGAACATCCTCGGCGTCAGCATCGCCGCCACCTTCGAGCTGATCGTCACCGTGCTCGCGGTCGCCGAACTGCTGGTGTTCATGGGCGTGGTCGCGCCGGGCTTCAGCTTCAGCAATTTCGTGCTGGGCGGCTGGGCGGGCTCCGACAGCTTCAGCGGCGCGGCGATCAGCGGGATCTTCGCCGCCATTCCCTTCGCCATCTGGTTCTTCCTCGCCATCGAGGGCGCGGCGATGGCCGCCGAGGAAGCCAAGGATCCGAAGCGCACCATCCCCAAAGCCTACGTCAGCGGCATTCTCACCCTGGTGGTGCTGGCCATCGGCGTGATGCTGTTCGCCGGCGGCGTCGGCGACTGGAAGGCGCTGTCAGGCATCAACGACCCGCTGCCACAGGCAATGAAGATGGTGGTCGGCGAAAACTCCGGCTGGCTGCACATGCTGGTATGGATCGGCCTGTTCGGCCTGGTGGCGAGCTTCCACGGCATCATCCTGGGCTACTCGCGGCAGTTCTTCGCCCTCGCCCGCGCCGGCTACCTGCCACGCGGGCTGGCCAGGCTGTCGCGTTTCCGGACGCCGCACCGGGCGATCATTGCCGGCGGCCTGGTGGGCATCGCGGCGATCTACAGCGACGGGCTGATCGCCCTGCAGGGCATGAGCCTGACCGCGGCGATGATCACCATGAGCGTGTTCGGCGCCATCGTCATGTACATCATGAGCATGCTCAGCCTGTTCAAGCTGCGCCGCAGCGAACCGGACCTGGAACGCAGCTTCCGCGCGCCGGGCTTCCCGGTGGTGCCGGGCATCGCCCTGATGCTGGCCGTGCTGTGCCTGGCGGCGATGGTGTGGTTCAACCCGCAGATCGCCGGCATCTTCCTGGCGTTCATGCTGGTCGGCTTCATCTACTTCCAACTCACCGCAGCACATCGCGCCAGCGCCCCGGCAGACGCTATGCTGACCGGAGTCTGATCGCCAGCGAGCCGCGTCCACCGATGGGCGCGGCATAACCGGAAAGCCCAGCATGTCCTACCAAACCTCGGTCGGAAGCCTGACCTACCGCTTCGCCGACCTGAAGACCCTACTCGCCAAGGCCAGCCCGGCACGCTCCGGCGACACTCTCGCGGGGCTCGCCGCGGACAGCTACGAAGAGCGCATGGCGGCGAAGATCGCCCTCGCCGACGTACCGCTCAAGCGCTTCCTCGACGAGGCGCTGATTCCCTACGAACAAGACGAAGTCACCCGGCTGATCATCGATGGCCACGACGCAACGGCCTTCGCGCCAATCAGCCACCTCACCGTCGGCGACTTCCGCGACTGGCTGCTGCTCGACAGCACCGACAGCGTCACGCTCGGCAGCGTCGCCAAAGGCATAACACCGGAGATGGCCGCCGCGGTATGCAAGCTGATGCGCAACCAGGACCTGATCCTGGCGGCGAAGAAATGCAGGGTGATCACCCGCTTCCGCAATACCATCGGCCTGCCTGGCCACCTCTCGGTGCGCCTGCAACCCAACCACCCCACCGACGACGTGCGCGGCATCGCCGCCAGCACGCTGGACGGCCTGCTGTATGGCGCGGGCGACGCCGTGGTGGGCATCAACCCGGCCAGCGACTCGCTGCCCACCCTGGTGCAGCTCTGGCAGATGCTGGACGAGCTGCGCCAGCGCTTCGACATCCCTATGCAGAGCTGCGTGCTCACCCATGTCACCACGCAGATCCGCGCCATCGAAGCCGGCGCGCCGGTGGACCTGGTGTTCCAGTCCATCGCCGGCACGCAGAAAACCAACGAGAGCTTCGGCATCAGCCTCGCGCTGCTGCGCGAAGCCCACGAGGCGGCCCTGTCGCTCGGGCGCGGCACGCTGGGCGACAACGTCATGTACTTCGAAACCGGCCAGGGCAGCGCGCTGTCCGCCGGCGGCCACCACGGCATCGACCAGCAGACCTGCGAGGCCCGCGCCTACGCGGTGGCCCGCGAGTTCCGCCCGCTGCTGACCAATACGGTGGTCGGCTTCATCGGCCCGGAATACCTCTACGACGGCAAGCAGATCATCCGCGCCGGGCTGGAGGACCACTTCTGCGCCAAGCTGCTCGGCGTGCCGATGGGCTGCGACGTCTGCTACACCAACCATGCCGAGGCCGACCAGGACGACATGGACAACCTGCTGACCCTGCTCGGCGCAGCCGGCGTGACCTTCGTGATGGGCATCCCCGGCGCCGACGACATCATGCTCAACTACCAGAGCACCTCGTTCCACGACGCGCTCTACCTGCGCAGCGCGCTGGGGCTGCAACGCTCGCCGGAGTTCGACGCCTGGCTGGCAAGGATGGCCATCACCGAACCGTCCGGACGCCTGCGGCAGATCGGTCACGGCCATCAACTGCTGCGCTCGCTGCCGCGCACCGGCAACGCCTGAAACAAGGAGCGACGATCATGGAACTGGTACAGAGCGACCCCTGGGACGAGCTGCGTGCGCACACCTCGGCACGCATCGCGCTGGGCCGCGTCGGCTCCAGCCTGCCCACCCGCGAAGTGCTGAAGTTCGGCCTGGCCCACGCCCAGGCGCGCGACGCGGTGCATCACCCGCTGGACTTCACCGCGCTGCAGCAGGCCCTGGAACATGAAGGCTTCCGCGTCCTGCGTGCGCGCAGCGAAGCGCCAGACCGGCACACCTACCTGCTGCGCCCCGATCTTGGCCGCGCGCTGCACCCGGACAGCCAGTGGCAACTCAAGGGCAGCAAGGCCGCCGCCGAACTGGTGATCGTGATCGCCGACGGTCTTTCCTCGGTGGCCGTGCAGCAGCACGCGTTGCCTCTGCTGCTGGCACTGCGCGAGCGCTTGCCCGGTGACTGGGCGAATATCCCTGTGGTGCTCGCCGAACAGGGCCGCGTGGCCATCGGCGACGGCATCGGCGAAGCGCTGGGAGCGAAGCTCGCGCTGGTGCTCATCGGCGAGCGCCCGGGTCTAAGCTCCCCGGACAGTCTTGGCCTCTACCTGACCTGGCAGCCGCGCGTAGGCCGCATGGACAGCGAGCGCAACTGCATCTCCAACGTACGCCCCCAGGGGCTGCCGTACGGGCTGGCGGCGCACAAGCTGGCGCACCTGCTGCAACAGGCGCTGCGCCTGCGCCTGTCCGGCGTCGGGCTGAAGGACGACAGCGAGGTGCAGGAGCCGGACGCATTGCCGCGAGCCTGACAAGCTCGTCGCACAGGGTTAAGGTAAACGCTCCTGCCACTGTCGGAGACGGACGATGCCCTGGTATGCCTGGTTGATCATGGCCCTTGCCCTGGGGTCGATAGTCGGCGCGCTGATGATGCTCCGCGATACTGCGAAGAAACTGCCGCTCACCGAGGAGCAACTGCAGCGCATCCATCAGCGCAATGCGGAAATGGACGCCAAGGACGCCGACGACAAGCGCTGAACGCAGCAAGTGCCTGACGTGTCGGCCAATAACTGGCATCGGCGCCAACCAAGCCGTAGTAGACTTCGCCCTCCTGGATGGAGGAATGAATGCTCAGGACACTCCTGCCGCTGCTGCCCGTCGTGTTGTTGCTCTGCGGATTCGCGCTGGGCTACGTCCAGCCAGTGGGGTTGCTGATCGGCGGCACCTATGTCGCCTGGACGCTCTACGGCGAGCCGCGCATGCCGCGCCTGCTCTGGTGGCTGGTGTGCCTCGTGGCCAGCATCGCACTGGCGGCGCATCTGCTCCCCGGCACCTCCTCATGGACGCTCTGGCCAGTGCGCCAGCTCAGCCCGGACGCCCCCGTCTACGCCCTTCGGCTGTCCTGGGACAAAGCCCTGGTCGGCGCCACGCTGCTCGTCTGGTGGCTGCGCCGCGAACCGGTGCCGGCAGAGAAACGTTCGCCGGACTTCGCCGCCATCGCCATCGTCACCACCCTGTTCGCCGTGCCGCTGGTAGCGGTGGCGAGCGGCCTGGTGGTATGGAACCCGAAATGGCCGCCGGGCTTCTGGTTGTGGATGGCAGTCAACGTCGGCGTTATCGCGCTGACCGAGGAAGCCTTCTTCCGCGGCCTGCTGCAAAGCGAACTGGTACGGCGCCTGGGTGCGTTCTTCGGGGTGGCCCTTTCGAGCCTGCTGTTCGGTCTGGTGCACTGGCCGATCAACCCGCTGTTCGCGGTGGTCGCCGGCATCGCCGGCCTGGGCTATGGCCTGGCCTTCTACTTCAGCGGCCGTCTGCTGGTGACGGTGCTGCTGCACGCCGCGGTGAACTGCCTGCACCTGCTGCTGTTCAGCTATCCGTTGCGGATCATCTGAGCCACTCAAAATCCCTGTAGGGCGCATAACCCGGAACGGGTTATCCGCCGGCGCCATAGCGGCGGATAACGCTGACGCGTTATTCGCCCTACGCGCTACGAAGAGCGCTGCACCATACGCCGGAAACTAATCGCGCATAACCAGCAGCAGAGCCTGCTCCGCCAACTCGTCCAGGGTCAGGCTGCCGTCGGGACGGAACCAGGTGATCGACCAGGACAGCGCCCCGGTGAGGAAGCGCCGCAGGATGAACGGATCGCCCTGGCTGTAGCCCGCCTCGCGCGCCTGCCCGAGCACTTCCAGCCACATCTGTTCATAGATGTCGCGCAGGCTGAGGATGTACGCCTGCCCCTCCTCCGATAACGAACGCCATTCGTATACCAGCACCGCCATCGCCTCGCCGGTACCGCCAGTGATCGACTGCAGCTCACAGCGGATCAGCGCCAGCAACCGCTCGCGCAGCGTCGTGGCATCGGCCAGGGCGGCACGCATCAACGCGGTGTTGTAGAGGATGGTTTCCTCCATCACCGAGCGCAGGATCTCGTCCTTGCTCTTGAAGTGGTGAAAGATGCTGCCGGACTGTATGCCCACCGCACTCGCCAGGTCGCGGACCGTCGTGCGCTCGTAGCCCTTGCTGCGGAACAGGTGCGCGGCGGTCTGCAACAGCTTGCCGCGGGCGCTCTCCGGGTCGGTGATCTGCCCGGTCCCGACCAGCTCCAGCATCACTTCGCGAGCTTTGCGGTCATCCACGCCTTATCTCCCCATGTGGCCACCATAGGCCGATCTGCTCACGGCGATTCATAGCAACGCCGCGCAAGTGCTTGTGTTGTCTGACGAAATGTAAGCCCGTCGGGGACCACCAAGCAAGCGCTTGGCCATCCAATGGTTGGGGTCGATGTCGCCGCCCCTTTTCAACCAAGCGCTTGCTTGGTAATGTCGACCCATCACCCACGTCACGGGCAGAACAATGACCAGAACCGTACGTATCGGCTGCGCCTCCGCCTTCTGGGGCGACACCTCCACCGCCGCCGCCCAACTGGTGCATGGCGCCGAACTGGACTACCTGGTGTTCGACTACCTCGCCGAAATCACCATGTCGATCATGGCCGGCGCGCGACTGAAGAACCCGGAGGCAGGCTATGCCACCGACTTCGTCGAAGTGATGACGCCCTTGCTGGGCGATATCGCAGCGAAGCGCATCCGCGTCATCAGCAACGCCGGTGGCGTGAACCCGCAGGCTTGCGCCGCCGCGCTGGCTGCAGCCTGCGAGAAGGCTGGCGTGGCGCTGAAGATCGCCGTGGTGCACGGCGACAATCTGCAACCGCGCCTGGGCGAGCTGGCCAAGGCCGGCATCCGCGAGATGTTCAGCGACGCACCGCTGCCACCGATGTGCGTTTCGCTCAACGCCTACCTGGGCGCGCCGGGCATCGTCGAAGCGCTGAAGGCCGGCGCCGATATCGTCATCACCGGCCGCGTGGTGGACAGCGCCGTGGTCAGCGCCGCGCTGGTCCACGAATTCGGCTGGGCCTGGAACGACTATGACCGGCTGGCCCAGGCCGCGCTGGCCGGGCACATCATCGAATGCGGCGCGCAGTGTACCGGCGGCAACTTCACCGATTGGGAGCAAGTGCCGGACTACGAGCACATCGGTTTCCCCATCGTCGAAGTACAGGCCTGCGGCGACTTCGTCGTCACCAAGCCGCAGGGCACTGGTGGCCTGGTGACGCGATTGTCGGTCGGCGAACAGATGCTCTATGAGATCGGCGACCCGCGCGCCTACCTGTTACCGGACGTGATCTGCGACTTCACCCAGGTGCGTCTCGACCAGGTAGGCGACAACCGCGTCGCCGTCAGCGGCGCGCGCGGCCTGCCGCCCACCGGGCAGTACAAGGTCAGCGCCACCTACCCGGACGGCTTCCGCTGCACCGCCAGTTGCCTGATCGCCGGCATCGACGCGGTGAAGAAGGCCGAGCGCGTCAGCCAGGCGATCATCGCCAAGACCGAGGAAATCATCATGGAACGCGGCTGGGGCCCGTACCGCGAGGTGAGCGTCGAGCTGCTCGGCAGCGAAGCGACCTACGGTCCGCATGGCCGCCGTGGCGACAACCGCGAAATCGTGGTCAAGCTTGCCGTGCGCCATAGCCGCAAGGAAGCGCTGGCGCTGTTCTCCCGCGAGATCGCCCAGGCTGCCACCGGCATGGCGCCGGGCCTCACCGGCATCGTCGGCGGCCGGCCCACGGTGTACCCGGTGATCCGCCTGTTCTCCTTTCTGGTCGACAAGGACACCTGCGAGCTGGCCGTGGAGATCGGCGGTAAGCGCCAGGGTGTCGCCCTGCCCGCCATCGATACCTTCGGCCCGGAGGCACTCGCCGACGACCTGCCCGTTGCTGCCGCGCAAGGCCCGGCGCAGGCCAGCGTGGCGCTGGTGAAGCTGGCCGTGGCGCGCTCCGGCGACAAGGGTAACCACAGCAACATCGGCGTCATGGCGCGCAAGCCCGACTACCTGCCGTGGATCGCCGAGGCGCTGAGCGAGGGTGCGGTGGCGGAGTGGATGCAGCACGTGCTCGATCCGCAGCTCGGCCGCGTCAGCCGCTGGCATCTGCCGGGCACGCACAGTCTGAATTTCCTGCTGGAAAACGCCCTGGGCGGCGGCGGCGTCGCCAGCCTGCGCATCGACCCGCAGGGCAAGGCGTTCGCCCAGCAGTTGCTGGAATTCCCGGTGGCGGTGCCGCAGCACATCGCCGATGAAGTGAACGCGCGCCAATGAAATGAACGTAGGGCGCATAACGCCACCGGCGTTATCCGCCAATCGCAAACGGCGGATGAAGCGTTCCGCTTCATTCGCCCTACGGGATACCTCGGAGTCAGAACAACAATGAGCTACGACTCGATCTTCAAAACCGGCCTGTTCGACGGCCAGACCATCATCGTCACCGGCGGCGGCAGCGGTATCGGCCGTTGCACCGCACACGAGCTGGCGGCCCTCGGCGCCCATGTGGTACTGGTCGGCCGCAAGGCGGAGAAGCTGGAGAAGACCGCCGGTGAAATCATCGAGGACGGCGGCAGTGTCAGTTGGTACAGCTGCGACATCCGCGACGAAGAGGCGGTGAAGGCGCTGGTGGCACAGGTCATCGCCGAACGCGGACCGATTCACCACCTGGTCAACAACGCCGGCGGCCAGTACCCCGCGCCGCTGGCCTCGATCAACCTGAAGGGCTTCGAGGCCGTGGTACGCACCAACCTGGTCGGCGGCTTCCTGATGGCCCGCGAAGTGTTCAACCAGAGCCTGAGCAGGACCGGCGGCAGCATCGTCAACATGCTCGCCGACATGTGGGGCGGGATGCCCGGCATGGGCCACTCCGGCGCCGCCCGCGCCGGCATGGAAAACTTCACCAAGACCGCAGCCATCGAATGGGGCCACGCCGGCGTGCGGGTCAACGCCGTGGCGCCGGGCTGGATCGCATCCAGCGGCATGGACACCTACGAAGGTGCCTTCAAGGCGGTGATCCCGACCCTGCGCGAACACGTGCCGCTCAAGCGCATCGGCACCGAGTCGGAAGTGGCCTCGGCCATCGTCTTCCTGCTCTCCCCCGGCGCCGCTTTCATCAGCGGCAACACCATCCGCATCGATGGCGCCGCCAGCCAGGGCAGCCGCGCCTTCCCGCTGGCGAAAGGCAAGCCGGGGCAGAGCCGCTCCTATAACGGCTTCCACCGCGCCTACCTGCCCGACGTGCTGAAGGACCAGGAGTAAGCGATGCCCGTGATCGTCTCGGAAATCGACGCCCAGGGCGAAGAATTCGCCCGCAACCGCGAGGCCATGCTGGCCGCCGTGGCGAGCTTCCGCGAAGTCGAGCAGAAGGTGCTGGACAAGGCCGCCGAGGCCAAGCCCAAGTTCGACAAACGCGGCCAGTTGCTGCCGCGCGAGCGCCTGAACCTGCTGCTCGATGCCGGCGCGCCGTTCCTCGAAATCTCCTCGCTGGCCGGCTACAAGCTGCACGACGACAAGGACGGTACCCAGGCCGGCGGCGGGATCATCTCCGGCATCGGCTACATCGCCGGGGTACGCTGCCTGGTGACTGCCAGCAACAGCGCGATCAAGGGCGGCACCATTTCACCCACCGGGCTGAAGAAGACCCTGCGCCTGCAACAGATCGCCTTCGAGAACAAGCTGCCGGTGGTGGCGCTGACCGAAAGCGGCGGCGCCAACCTCAACTATGCGGCGGAAATCTTCGTCGAAGGCGCACGCGGCTTCGCCAACCAGGCGCGCATGTCGGCGGCGGGTATTCCGCAGATTACCGTGGTGCACGGCTCGTCCACCGCTGGCGGCGCCTACCAGCCCGGTCTGTCGGACTACGTGGTGGTGGTGCGCGGCAAGGCCAAGATGTTCCTCGCCGGCCCGCCGCTGCTCAAGGCGGCCACTGGCGAGATCGCTACCGATGAGGAACTGGGCGGCGCCGAGTTGCACGCCCAGGTAGCCGGGACCGCCGAATACCTGGCGGAGAACGACGCCGACGGCGTGCGCCTGGCCCGCGAGATTCTCGCCGCGCTGCCGTGGAATTCGCAGTTGCCGGCCCGCACGAAACAGGCATGGGACGCCCCGCTGTACCCGGCAGAGGAACTGCTCGGCGTGGTTCCGGCCGATGCCAAGAAGCCCTACGACGTGCGCGAGATCGTCGCGCGCATTGCCGACGGTTCACGCTTTCTGGCGTTCAAGAACGAGTTCGACAGCCAGACCGTCTGCGGCCACCTGCATATCGAAGGTCATGCCTGCGGGCTGATCGGCAACAACGGCCCGATCACTCCCCAGGGTGCAGCCAAGGCGGCGCAGTTCATCCAGTTGTGCGAGCAGAGCAACACGCCGATCCTGTTCCTGCACAACACCACCGGCTTCATGGTCGGCACCGAGTCCGAGCGCCTGGGCGTGATCAAGCACGGCTCGAAGATGATCCAGGCGGTGGCCAACGCCACGGTACCCAAGCTCACGCTCGTCGTGGGCGGGTCGTACGGCGCCGGCAACTACGCCATGTGTGGACGCGGCCTGGACCCGCGTTTCATCTTTGCCTGGCCCAACAGCCGCACCGCAGTGATGGGCGGCGCCCAGGCCGGCAAGGTGCTGCGCATCGTCACCGAGGAAAAGCACGCCAAGGAGGGCAAGGACGCCGACCCGAAGATGCTCGACATGCTCGAACAGATGACCGCGCAGAAGCTCGATGGCCAGTCCACCGCGCTCTACGGCACGGCGAGCCTGTGGGACGACGGACTGATCGACCCGCGCGACACCCGCGCGCTGCTCGGTTACCTGCTGGACATCTGCGCGGAGGCGGCCGTGCGGCCGCTGAAGAACAACAGTTTCGGCGTTGCACGATTTTGACCGTAGGGCGCATGACGCCCCCGGCGTCATCCGCCAAGCCGGCGGATAAAGCGTTCCGCTTTATTCGCCCTACCTGACTTGAAAGATCCCACGGAGAACAAGAAATGATCTTCACCCAGGAACACGAAGAACTCCGCCGCACCGTGCGCAACTTCGTCGATCGCGAGATCAACCCCTACGTCGACGAATGGGAAAAGGCCGGTCGCTTCCCCATCCACGAAGTCTTCAAGAAGGCCGGTGACCTGGGCCTGCTGGGCATTTCCAAGCCGGAGAAATTCGGCGGCATGGGCCTGGACTACAGCTACTCGGTGGTCGCCGCCGAGGAGTTCGGCACTATCCACTGCGGCGGCGTGCCGATGGCCCTCGGCGTACAGACCGACATGTGTACCCCGGCGCTGGCGCGCTTCGGCTCCGACGAATTGCGCGAGGAATTCCTCCGCCCGGCCATCGCCGGCGAGATGGTCGGCTGCATCGGCGTTTCCGAAGTGGGCGCAGGCTCCGACGTGGCCGGCCTGAAGACCACCGCGCGCAAGGATGGCGACGACTACATCATCAACGGCAGCAAGATGTGGATCACCAACTCGCCGTCCGCCGACTTCATCTGCCTGCTGGCCAATACCTCCGACGACAAGCCCCACGTCAACAAGTCCCTGATCATGGTGCCGATGAAATCCAAGGGCATCAGCGTCAGCCCGCACCTGGACAAGCTCGGCATGCGCAGCTCGGAGACCGCCCAGGTGTTCTTCGACGACGTGCGCGTACCGCAGCGCAACCGCATCGGCGCCGAAGGCGCGGGCTTCATGATGCAGATGCTGCAGTTCCAGGAGGAGCGTCTGTTCGGCGCCGCCAGCGGGATCAAGGGCATGGAGTACTGCGTCAATGCCACCATCGAGTACTGCAAGGAGCGCAAGACCTTCGGCCAGGCGCTGATCGACAACCAGGTCATCCACTTCCGCATGGCCGAACTGATGACCGAAATCGAGTGTCTGCGCGCCCTCACCTACCAGGCCACCGAGCAGTACATCCGGGGCAAGGACGTGACCCGCCTGGCCTCGATGGCCAAGCTCAAGGTCGGCCGCCTGGCCCGCGAAGTCACCGATGCCTGCCTGCAGTACTGGGGCGGCCAGGGCTTCATGTGGGAGAACCCGATTTCCCGCGCCTACCGCGATACCCGCCTGGTATCCATCGGCGGCGGCGCCGACGAAATCATGCTCGGCATCATCTGCAAAATGATGGGCATCCTGCCGGGCAAGAAGAAGGGCTGACGCCATGACCCTGCCGAATTGCGACACCCTGCTGCTGGAACGTGACGGCGGCGTACTGCACGTCACCCTGAACCGCCCGGACAGCCGCAACGCCATGAGCCTGGCGATGGTCGGCGAACTGCGCGCGGTGCTCGCCGCCGTGCGCGACGACCGTGGTGTGCGCGCCATCGTCCTGCGCGGCGCTGGCGGGCACTTCTGCGCTGGCGGCGATATCAAGGACATGGCCGGCGCACGCGCGGCCGGGCCTGATGCCTACGCCGCGCTGAACCGCGCCTTCGGCGGCTTGCTGGAAGAAGCCCAGGCACAGCCGCAGGTGCTGGTGGCCGTGCTGGAGGGCGCGGTGCTCGGCGGCGGTTTCGGCCTGGCCTGCGTATCGGACATCGCCATTGCAGTGGCGGACGCGCAGTTCGGCCTGCCGGAAACCAGCCTCGGCATCCTGCCGGCGCAGATCGCGCCCTTCGTGGTGAAGCGCATCGGCCTCACCCAGGCCCGCCGCCTGGCCCTCACCGCCGCGCGCTTCGACGGCGACCAGGCGCTGCGCCTGGGTCTGGTGCATTTCAGCGAAGCGGATGCCGCCGCCCTCGGGCAGCGGCTGGCGGAGTGTCTCGAACAGGTCCACCGCTGCGCGCCGGGCGCCAATGCCGCGACCAAGGCGCTGTTGCTGGCCACCGAGAGCGAAGCCCTCGGCCCGCTGCTGGACGCCGCCGCCCGCCAGTTCGCCGACGCAGTGACCGGAGCTGAAGGCGCCGAGGGCACGATGGCCTTCGTGCAGAAACGCAAACCGAACTGGGCGCAGTAGCCCGTCGAGGAAACCAGCATGCCCAGTTTCGACAAGATCCTCATCGCCAACCGCGGCGAGATCGCCTGCCGGGTGATCCGCACCGCCCACGACCTGGGCTACCGCACAGTGGCCGTGTATAGCGTCGCGGATGCCCAGGCACGCCACGTGCAACTGGCCGACGAAGCGGTCTGCATCGGCCCGGCCCCGGTCGGCCAGTCGTACCTCAAGCCCGAGGCGATCCTCGACGCGGCGAAACGTACCGGCGCGGGAGCGATCCACCCCGGTTATGGCTTCCTTTCGGAGAACGCCGACTTCGCCCGCGCCTGCGAGGCCGCCGGCATCGTCTTCATCGGGCCGGGCGTTGCAGCCATCCACCTGATGGGCAGCAAGCGCCTGTCGAAGATCGCCATGCTCGATGCCGGCGTGCCCTGCATTCCCGGCTACGAGGGCGCGGAGCAGGACGACGCCACGCTTGCCCGCGAGGCAGAGCGCATCGGCTACCCGCTGATGATCAAGGCCAGCGCCGGTGGCGGCGGTCGCGGCATGCGCCTGGTGATGCGCGGCGAAGACCTCGCCGAACAACTGCGCACTGCGCGCTCGGAAGCGCAGAACGCCTTCGGCAGCGGCGAGCTGATCCTGGAGAAAGCCGTGATGCAGCCGCGCCACGTGGAGATCCAGGTGTTCGGCGACAGCCACGGCAATATCGTCTACCTGGGCGAACGCGACTGTTCGGTGCAGCGCCGCCACCAGAAGGTCATCGAAGAAGCGCCCTGCCCGGTCATGACCGACGAGCTGCGCGGCGCGATGGGCCGCGCCGCCGTGAAGGCCGCCGCGTCGGTGAACTACCTTGGCGCCGGCACCGTGGAGTTCCTGCTCGACGCCAGCGGAGCCTTCTACTTCCTGGAAATGAACACCCGCCTGCAGGTGGAACACCCGGTCACCGAGCTGGTGACCGGCCAGGACCTGGTAGCCTGGCAGATCCGCGTTGCCGAAGGCCACCCGCTGCCGCTGACGCAGGAGGAAATCCAGCTCCGGGGCCACGCCATCGAAGTGCGTCTGTACGCCGAGGATGCCGGCCACGGTTTCCTCCCACAGACCGGCCAGGTACTGCGCTGGACGCCGCCGCAACTGGAAGGCATCCGTATCGACCACGGCCTGCGCGAAGGCCAGCCGGTGACGCCCTTCTACGATCCGATGCTGGCCAAGGTGATCGCCTACGGCGCCACCCGCGACGAAGCCCGGCGCAAACTGGTACGCGCCGTGGAGGACTGTGTGCTGCTGGGCGTGACCGGTAACCAGCGCTTCCTCGCCAACCTGCTCAGGCACCCGGAATTCGCCGCCGGCAAGGCCACTACCGCATTCATCGGCGAGCAGTTCGCCAGCGACCCGAGCCTGGCCCCGCGGCATCCGCAACCGCTGGAGCTGGCCTGCGCGGCCGCGCTGCTCTATCAGCACAGTGCCCAGGGGCGTGCCCACCAGCCCGCTCTCTCCGGCTGGCGCAGCGCCGGCAGCGCGCCGTGGCGTTTCGTCCTCAAGCACGGCGAGGAGAAGTACGGCGTCGAGCTGGAAGTGCGCGAGCATGGCAGCCAGCCGGCGCTGCTGGCCCGTATCGGCGATCGCGAGATCGCCCTGCGCCTGCTCGATATCGAGGAACACGACGCCATCGTCGAGGCCGACGGCATCCGCCGCCGCCTGCCCTTCCACCACGATGGCGCGCGCCTGTGGCTGTATGGCGCGGACGGCAACCTGGAGCTGCTGGACGTCACCCACGAACCGGCTGGCGCCTCAGCCGGCGCGGGATCCGGCACGGTGAAGGCGCCGATGGATGGCGCCATCGTCGACGTACTGGTGACTGAAGGTGCGCGGGTCAACAAGGGCCAGCTACTGCTGGTGCTGGAGGCGATGAAGATGGAGCACCCGCTCAAGGCCGGCGTCGACGGCGTGATCCGCCGCGTGCAGGTGAGCAAGGGCGAACAGGTGAAATCGCGGCAATTGCTGGTGGAAGTCGAGGCCCAGGAGGCCTAGCCGCACCGGACAGTCGCGCCCGAACACAACGATAAGAACACGGAGTACCCACATGTCCCTTTCCGGCAAGACCCTGTTCATCACCGGCGCCAGCCGTGGCATCGGCCGCGAGATCGCCCTGCGCGCTGCCCGCGACGGCGCCAGCATCGTGATCGCGGCGAAGAGCGCCGAACCGCATCCGAAGCTGGAAGGCACCATTTTCAGCGTCGCCGAGGAAGTCGAGGCGGCTGGCGGCAAGGCGCTTGCCCTGCAACTGGACGTACGCGACGAGAACGCCGTGCGCGATGCCATGCGCCAGGCCGCCGAGCATTTCGGCGGGATTGACGCACTGGTGAACAATGCCGGGGCGATCAAGCTGGTCGGCGTCGAGCGCCTGGAGCCGAAGCGCTTCGACCTGATGTACCAGATCAACACCCGCGCCGTGATGGTCTGCAGTCAGGCCGCGCTGCCCTACCTCAAGCAGAGTCAGGGCCATATCCTCAGCCTGTCGCCGCCGCTCAATATCGCCAACAAGTGGTTCGCCCAGCACGGTCCCTATACCGTCACCAAGTACGGCATGAGCATGCTCACCCTCGGCATGCACGAGGAGTTCAAGCGCTACGGCATCAGCGTCAATGCGCTCTGGCCACAGACGATGATCGCCACCGCCGCCATCGAGTTCGAGCTGGGCAGCCGCGACGCCTTCAAGCGCGCCCGGACTCCGGCGATCATGGCCGACGCCGCCTGTGCGATTCTTTCGAGCCAGGGACGCAGCATCAGCGGGCGGCTGCTGATCGACGAGGAAATCCTCCGCGAGCAGGGCCAGACCGACTTCGAGCAGTACCGCTACGACCCGACCGGCGGCAGTCTCGTGCCGGACCTGTTCCTCGACTGAAGGCCGCGGCGGCGGATATCGGGGTACGCCCTGTCCGCCGTTCAGCGCAGGTTCGCCGACGGCAAGTCGCCGCTAGCGGTTAACCGCTCCGTCACCGCGCGGGCCGCTCCGGGAAGCCCGCATTTACCAATCGACACAATCCCGCCCTGGCCGTGCCCCCATACCCTCCTAGACTGCCTGATTACTCCACTGGCCGGTTTGCCGATCTGCCCGGCGCTTCGCGCGTCACGGTCATAGCCGCAAGCCAGGGAGCGGCCTAGAGTCGCGCTGCAACGTCTGCACGCCACGGACAACAATGACAATAAGGGCACGCGTCAATGAGCCATGCTGATCTGATCACCCCTACCCGCTTCCTGGCCCACTTGCCGGCCACGCTCGGCCGCGTGCCGCGAATGCTGCGCGGGCTCTACTACACCGGCATCCGCAACCGCGAGAAGAACCTTTCGCTGGGCTGGGCGCTGGAGCGCGCGGCGCGCCTTTACCCGGACAGCCCGGCACTGATCGACGAACGCCGCCGCCTGTCCTATGCCCTCTTCAACGGCTGGGCCAACCGCATAGCCCGGACCCTGCAGGCCGAAGGCGTGCGACACGGCAGCGTCGTGGCGATCATGCTGGAGAACCGTGCGGAGCTGATGGTGATTCTCGCCGCACTGGCCAAGGTCGGGGCGGTGGGCGCACTGGTCAATACCACCCAGCGCGGCCAGGTGCTCAGCCATAGCCTGAACCTCGTGCGGCCCAGTCACTTCGTGGTCGGCGAGGAGCTGCGCGAGGTGTTCGAGGATGTCCGCCCGGCGCTGGAAAACAGCGGCGGCCGCTGCTACTGGGTCGCCGACGGCGACACCCTGAGCGAACCCAGCCAACCACCGGCCGGCTGGTACAACCTGATGCGCATGGCCCAGGAGCAGAACTCAACCAACCTGCCTGAAACTGCCCAGGTACGCCTGAAGGATGCCTGCTTCTACATCTACACCTCCGGCACCACCGGCCTGCCCAAGGCGTCGATCATGAGCCACGGCAAGTGGATAAAGGCCTACGGCGGCTTCGGCCATTCGGGCCTGGCCCTGAGCAACAGCGACGTGCTGTACCTGACTCTGCCCTGCTACCACAACAATGCAGTCACCGTGTGCTGGAGCGCGGCCCTGGCCGGCGGCGCGGCCATCGCCCTGCGCCGCAAGTTCTCCGCCAGCGCCTTCTGGAAGGACGTGCAAACCTACCAGGCCACCTGCTTCGGTTACATTGGCGAACTGTGCCGCTATCTGTTGAACCAGCCAGAGTGCCCGGAAGAACGCGGCAACAGCCTCACCTGCATGATCGGCAATGGTCTGCGTCCGTCGATCTGGAACGACTTCAAGGCCCGCTTCGGTATTGAGCGGATCACCGAGTTCTACGCTTCGAGCGAGGGCAATATCGGCTTCACCAACGTCTTCAACTTCGACAACACCGTGGGCTTCTCCCCAGCTACCTACGCCATCGTCCGCTACGACCTGGAGAACGACCAGCCGGTGCGTGACGGCAAAGGGTTCATGGAGAAGGTCGGCAAGGGCGAGGCCGGACTGCTGATCAGCGAAATCAGCGACAAGTGGCCGTTCGACGGCTACACCGACCCGTCCAAGAGCGAGGCGGCGATCTTCCGCAACGTGTTCAAGCAGGGCGACGCCTGGTTCAATACTGGCGATCTGATGCGCGACATCGGCTTCAAGCACACTCAGTTCGTCGACCGTCTGGGTGACACCTTCCGCTGGAAGGGTGAGAACGTCTCCACCACCGAGGTGGAAAACGCTCTGGGAGCCTTCCCCGGCGTGGAAGACGCGGTGGTATACGGCGTGGAGATTCCCGGCACCAATGGCCGTTGCGGCATGGCCGCGCTGCGCCTGTCCGACGGCGCGAGCCTGGATACCGCGCAATTGGCCGAGCACCTGGACCGTGAGTTGCCCGCCTATGCGGTCCCGCTGTTCCTGCGGCTGCTGCAGCAGGTGGAGACCACCGGTACCTTCAAGTACAAGAAGACCGACCTCAAGCGCAGCGCATACGATCCGGCGCAGGTGAGCGAGGCGCTGTTCGTCCGGCTACCGGGCGATGCCGGCTACCGCTCGCTGGATAGCGCCGTGTTCGAGGAAATCCGCCGCGGCGAACATCGCTTCTGAGTCAGCAGGCCCTGGCGCCGCATGGAGCACGAAAGAGCGCACGGGGCGGTCATCGCCCTGGCGCTTGCGCCAGGCGGCGGAACAGCGGTCAGTTGCGGAACTGGAACTGCAACTCCGCGCCACGGATATCCGAGTGCCAGCTATCGTCGCTGGGCTCGCGCTCGTTGTGCTCACGCTGGATCAACCGCCCACCGACCTGGAACGGGCTTTCCTCGTTCTTCTCAGCGAACATCGGCGGCAGCAGCGGCTTGTCTTCCAGCTCCGATACCGGACGCTCCGGCTGCAACTGATGCACGAGGTCGCGGGGTAGCCGCAGGTCCAACTGGACATGCGGCAGAGGTTTCTTGATGGCCGGATCGAGGGCACCCTGGTGGTTCGGCTTTTCCTTGTGCCCTGCCTTGGGCTGTGGTTTGGCGGGAGCCTTGGCTTCGGCTTTGGGTTCAGGCTTGGCGGCCTTCTCGACAGCGGGAGCGGAATCCGCCGCCACCGCGGCTGCGGCCGCCGGAGCGGCTTCCGACTCGCGCGGGTGCTCGGCAGCAGCCTTGGGCGGCTGCGCCGGCGGCGTTGCAGGAGCGCTGGACGATGGCACGGGCGCCGGCGACGCGGCGGGCGCCTTGTCCTTGTGCTCCTCACCACAGGCGGTGAGCAGCAGGGCCAGGCAGGTAGCGATGAGAATTCGGCAGGTAGTCATGGGCAGGCCGGCGGAAAAAACGCGCAATGCTGGCGCGAGTCTCATTGCAGGGCAAGAGGCTTACCGTAACAAGCCTCTACATTCGTCAGACAGCCTGCCAGAGATTGCCTGAACCAGGCCTGTCATCAGTCAAGGCTTGACGGGTAGCTCCCGGAGCGCGGCATCGATGTCCAGCTTCGGATACTGCTTGCGCAAAGCCTCGCGCAGATCGCGGGCGGCCTTGTCCTCGCCCTGCTCCTGCAAGTTCCGCAACCGCAGCAGGCTGGCCTGAGGCTCTTGCGGCGCCACTGCATCGGCCAGCGCTTCCGATTGGGTGGCCTCCTCCCCGGCAGCCTGGGCCGTGGGCGAGACGGCGAGCGGCTTGCTGGCCACAGCGGCCACGGAGACCTCGGCCTTGCGCTTGGCTTCGGCATATCCGACGGGCGGCGCCATCGCGGCAGCCGGTGCCGGTGCCGGTGCCGGTGCCGGTGCCGGTGCCGGTGCCGGTGCCGGTGCCGGTGCCGGTGCCGAACGCATCATGGCCGGCGCGGCAGCCGTTTCGAATTGCTGTGGGGCCTGCTCGAACGTGTGCAGGGTAAGGCTCAGGCCGACACCAAGGGTCGCCAGGCCCGCCAATGCCACGCCCCAGCGCTGCGGAGCGCCAACGCCCAGCAGCCAGTGGCGCAGGCGTCCTGCCCAGCCGGCCTTTCCAGCGTTTGGCTGAACCGCCGCGCGGGCGGCGGCCAGGATGCGCGCGTCCACTTGCGCCGACGGCTGCTCGTCGCTGTGCCGGCGGTAATGCTCGGTCAGCGTTTGCTCGTGCGGATCGCGGTTCATGGGCTTACCTCCTCGGTCGCCGCCGGATCGGACAGCAACCGACGCAATTTCTGCAACGCATAGCGCAGCCGGCTTTTCACCGTCTCCGCGGGTGTGTGCGTCAGCTCGGCAATTTCAGTGAGATCCAGGTCGCCGTGGGCGCGCAGCAGGAACACTTCGCGCTGTTCCTCGGGCAGCCGCTCCAACGCACCTTGCAGGCGCTGCCGGTCGCGGCTCAGCGCCAACTCGCGCTCAGGCTCGTTGCCCGGTGACGGCAGTGCGTCTGCGTGCAACTGCTCGTCGAAGCTGTCATAGATGTCCTGGCGCCGGCCATGCTTGCGCCAGTGGTCGATCAACCGATTGCGGCCGATCTGGTACAGCCAGGTCTTGAAGCTCGCCTGGCCGAACGGCTGGCTATCGCTGCGGATCAAGCTCAGCCAGGTCTCCTGGAAAACCTCTTCGGCCTGCGCGCTATCGCCGCACAGGCCGCAGAGAAAACGGTGCAACCCGAGGCGATGGCGGGCGTAGAGCTCGGTGAAGGCATCGGCGTCGCCGCTCCGGTAGCGCCGCAGCAAGGCGGCGTCGCTGTCGTCCCTGAAGGGTGTATTCACGTCATTCGATCCGTGCCTGTTCGGTAACTGGCGTGCGCGGGCTCCGCGCCAGCCTGACGAGCGGCCTGCCGCGATCATCGCCCCGCTCCGCCCTGGCCAGCGGCACAGTATCGCCGATATCGAAGCAGCCGATGTGGCGGCCTCCCGCCAAACGCCAGGCACTCGATGCGCCGGGCGGCTGGAAGAAGAAGGCAAGTGGGGAGCGGCATGGCGGAGGTCTCGTCGAGGAGTTCGACTCCTCGGACGAGGCCACACGGGGAAACGGGTTGAACCGTTCGTCAGGCGGCGATCAACCCTTCCTGGCAGAGCTGGCAGGCCAGCATCCCGAGCGTCATGATCGCCCGCTCCGCCTCGCGGTCCCAGGGGATGCCGCAGGTCAGGCGCAGGCAGTTGTTGAACTGCTCGGTGTTACTGAAGATCAGCCCTGGCGCGATGCTGATGCCTTGCTCCAGCGCGCGTACGTGCAGCTCCTTGGTATTGACCTTGGCCGGCAGGCTGACCCAGAGAATGAAGCCGCCCTTGGGCCGGGTCATCTGCGTGCCTTCGGGGAAGTACTGCTGCACCGCCAGTTGGTAGGCCGTCATGTTCTTGCGGTACTCCTGGCGGATGTAGCGCAGGTGTCGGTCGTAGCCACCATTTTCCAGGTACGCCGCCACGCCCATCTGGGTGACGGTGCACGCCGAGTGGGTGGTGAAGGTCTGCAGGCGGCGGATTTCCTCCTGGTAGCGCTCGGCGATGATCCAGCCGATACGCACGCCGGGAGAAATGGTCTTGGAGAAGCTGGAGCAGTACACCACGCGGCCATCGCGGTCATGGGCCTTGAGTGCCTTGGTCTGCCCCTGGTCGAACATCAGTTCGCCGTAGATATCGTCTTCGATCACACCGATGTTGTGGTCGGCGGTGAGCTTGAGCAGTTGCTTCTGGCGGTCTTCCGGAATGGTGCCGCCCAGCGGGTTGCTCAGGCGCGGGGTCAGCACCAGCGCCTTGATCGGCCACTGGTTGGCCGCCAGTTGCAGGGCTTCCAGGCTGATGCCGGTGAGCGGATCACTGGGAATCTCGATGACCTTCAGGCCGAGGATATCGGCCAGTTGCAGCAGGCCGTAATAGCTCGGCGATTCGGTGGCGATCAGGTCGCCCGGACGAGTCATCACGCGCAGGGCCATATGGATGGCGTCGACGCAGCCGTGGGTGATTGTCACCTGGGTTGGGTCGACCACAACGCCAGCGTCGCGCATGCGAATCGCCACCTGGCGGCGCAGCGGCTCGTAGCCGGGGCTGAACATGTAGCTGAAGGCGCGCGGGCTGGAGAAACGCGTGACCTTGGCCAGTTGCTGGTGCAACGCGCGGACCGGGAGGTAATCCACGTGCGGCACGGCAGCCCCCAGCGGGAATACGCCCTCGCGGCGCGCCTCGGCAAGCACCTGGTTGATGATGCTGCTGCGGGTGACCAGGCCCGGGCGCTCGACGCGGGCGATTTCCGGGGTCGAGGCGGTCAGTGCCGGGGTGCGGTGTACGTAGTAGCCGGACTGCGGCCTGGCGCGGATCAACCCCTGATCCTCGAGGGTGGCGTAGGCCTGCAATACCGTCGCATGGCTGACGTTGAGCTGGGTGCTCAACTTGCGCACGGATGGCACGCGCTCGCCTGGCTGGTAGACACCGCGCCGAATGTCTTCGGCCAGTTGCTGGGCGATACGCTGGTACAGAAGCAGATTGGTCATGACGGCCATCCCTCGGTCATTGGACCGAAACAGTAGCTAAAAAGCCGAAACTGTTCCAGAACAGTAGCAGGGATTGTGCCCGTTACAGTTGCTTCCGACCAGCGCTGTATCGGTTTCAGAACTCGCCGAGCCAGTCCAGCACGCCGAAGGCGACCAGTTGTGCATCACTGGTCACGCCAAGTTTCTGCATGGCGTTGCGCTTGTGGGTACTGATGGTAGAAACGCTGCGGTTGGTACGCTCGGCGATCTCGCCAACAGTGGCTCCGTGGGCCAGGCGACGGATGATGTCCATTTCGGTCGGGCTCAGCGGCCGCCCGGTGTGGCGTGGCTGGCGCAGGCTCGGGTCGATGTAGGTTTCGCCGTGGCGCACGCGCTGTATGGCATCGGTGAGCACGCTCAGGGCGCTGCGCTTGCAGACGTAGCCCAGAGCGCCGCACTTCACCACGGACGCCGCCATCAGCGGGGCCCCGAGCAGCGAGTAAACCAGGATCTGTACATTGGGGTAGTGGCGGCGCAGCCATTCAATGAGATGCACCCCGTCACGTCCCCGTTCGCCCGGCAGGGCCATCTCCATGATCAGCAGGTCGGTATCGGTCCATTCGCTCAAAGCGGTCAGCAGGTTCTCCGTGTCACTGACATAGGCTTTCACCTGAGCGTCGCAGTGTTCGGCCAGGTAGTGCTCCAGCCCCCAGCCGATCATCGGCTGGGCATCGGCCACGATCACGTTCAGAGTTTTCTCTTCGGACGGCATTGATTTCTCTCGGTGGTGGCTCCCCACCATGGGGATTAGTTGCATCGGGATATTTTCGCCAACGCAGCCCTCGAATATTTTCGAGATCCCTGAGTACAAAACCCCGGGCCAGATGACCCGGGGTTTTGAGGGTATTGCCAGTACGTCGCTCAGGCTCAGCGTTCGGCGCCCAATTGGCCTTTCTCATCGGAGAAGACGATCTCGACCCGGCGGTTCTGCGCCCGCCCCAGGGAAGATGCGTTGTCCGAGACAGGGAAAGCCTCGCCGTAGCCCTTCACCTGGATACGTTCGTCATCCACGCCCAAATCGGTCAGTGCGTCGGCTACCGCCTGTGCGCGGTCTCTGGACAGCTTCAGGTTCTGCTGTTGGTCGCCTTCGCTGTCGGTATAGCCCTCGATGCGCAGCACGCGCCGCGGGTTGAGCTGGAGGAACTGCACCACCTTGAGCACCGTGCGATTGGCGGCCGGCTTCAGGTCGGCCTCGCCGCTGTCGAACAGGACGTCGCCCAGCGTCAGCACAAGACCACGCTCGGTTTCGTTGGTGGCCAGGCTGACCATCTGCTGCTCCAGCCATTTGCTCTGCTCCTGCACGTTGAGCAGGCGCGCTTCGCGCATCGCCAGTTGCAGTCGCTCGCGCTCCATCTGCTGCTTGGCCAGACGCTCCTGATTCAGCGCGTAGTTGCTGTGCTCGCGGGCGATCTCGCTGTAGCGCTGGCTCAGGTAGGAGTACTGCAGTACGTCGTCGCTGCTGCCCCAGTAGCTGGACAGACGCTCGGCGCGCGCCAGCGACTCGCCGGCACGGATGACGTCCTTGGGCGCGCTGCGCAGCACAGCGGAATCTTCCTTAACCGACTGGAACTGGGTACGTGCCTGTTCCAGGGATTTTTCGCTGAGCTGGCTGTTGGCACATCCGCCGAGCACGACGACGGTTCCCAGCACCATGAAGCGCAACAGTTGCCGGGAAGTCATTGCACTTCCCCCAACTGTTTGCGCAGGCGATTGATGCTCTTGCCCTGCTCGGCCAACTGCGCCGCGCTCTTGCGCGTCAGCACCTTGGCTTCGGCGAGGCGCGCGTCGAGCTCGGCCTGCTCGGCAAGCTGCCGCGCCTTCTTGTTCGAGTCCACTGCCAGGGCACCCTTGGCGGCCTGGAACTTGTCCTCGGCCAGCTTCAGCTCGGCCACTTCATCCGTCGCGCCCACGGCCTTGGCCTGTTCCAGAGCCTGCTCGGCAAGACGCATCTGCTCGGTGGGTGCCGGGTCGTTCGTCGCACAGCCAGCCAATGCAAACATGGCCAGGCCGGCGGCCATCATCCGTCGATTGATCACGAAATCTGTTGTCCTACTGGGTGGAAGTGCCGGCGGGCTGCAGTTGCTGCGCCTTCCAGCGGGCCAGGTTGTCCTGCAGCAGGTGCTGCGGGACTCCGGCGGCCGACAATTCTGTCATTTTTTTCGCCAGTTGTCCGCGCAGCCAGGGATCGTTGCAGGCTGAGTTATGCGCCAGCGTCAGGTACAGACCTTCGCTGGAAACCGACGGCTCAAGCGGCTGCAGGTCATCGGCCAGGCCGAGGGTATCGGCCACTGCCAGACCGGGATAGTGCTCGTAGAGCACGTAGTCGGAGCGCTTGAGCATCAGCTTCTGGAAGGCCTGGGTCAGGCTGGGGACTTCTTCCAGGGTCAGTTGCTGTTCGGCGAAAGCGTCGAAGTCCTGGCCGAAGCTGTTATTCACCAGGGTACCGCCCTTCAGCCCCTTGAGGTCGTCGCGGCTCGCATAGGGAAATTGCGCATCCTTGCGCACCCAGACCACGGCTTGCGTGGTGAGGAATGCCGGGTGGATGTAGTCCATACTCTCCAGCCGCTCGGGCGTGAGGAAAGCGCCTGCGAGCAGATCGACGCGTCCCAGCCGCGCCTCTTCCTGGGCCCGCGCCCAGGAACCGGTGTAGAGCACGCGGATATTCACGCCAATGGATTTGCCGACCTGCTCCAGCAGGTCGGCATTGGCGCCGATCAGTCGCTCGGGGTGGACCGGATCTCGCCACAGGTACGGCGGGTACTCCGGATTGCCGGTGGCGACCAGTTGCTCGCACTTGCCGGCTGCGAGGCTGGCAAGAGGCGCGGCAAGGGTCACCAGCAAAAGAGTTGCGCGCAGTATCGCGGGGCGTTGGGGCATTGGTAGTCTCGCTCGCCAGAAGAAAGAACGGTCATGCTTAGAGCTGCAAAATGCTAGCGTAAAGCACACAGCCCTCATTTGGTAATAAGGACTTCTCATGAAGAAAGCCCTTCTGGTCCTCGTCCTGCTGCTCGCCGCAACGGCGGGCGCGCTCTATGCCTTCCCCTCTACGCTGCTGGCCAGCGCCCAGTTCGTCGAGCGCAGCCGCGCTGGCCTGAGCGTGAACACGCTGCGGGTCGACAACCTGGACATCCGCTATTACGAAGGCGGCCCGGACAAGGCGCAGACCATCCTGCTGATCCACGGTTTCGGCGCGGACAAGAGCAACTGGCCGCGCTTCGCGCGCTTCCTCACCGACCGCTACCATGTCATCGCCGTCGACTTGCCGGGCTTCGGCGACAGCAGCCGGCCCGAAAACATCAGCTATGACGTGGGTACCCAGGCCGAGCGCCTGGCGGACTTCATGGGCGAACTGGGCATCGGCCGCTTCCATGTAGTCGGCAACTCGATGGGCGGGCACATCGCTGCTCTTCTCGCCGCGCGCCATCCGAACGAAGTACTGTCGGTCGGCCTGTTCGACAACGCGGGAGTCGTGGCGCCGCATCCGAGTGAACTGTTCCAGCGGCTGAGCAAGGGAGAGAACCCGCTGGTGTTGCGCTCGGTTGAGGATTTCCCGGCCCTGATCGACTTTGTGTTCGTGCAGGCGCCACCGCTGCCATCGCGGCTGCAGCACTATCTGGCGGAACGCTCGCTGGAGCGCAGCGCGTTCAACAGCATGGTCTTCCAGCAGTTGCGCGAGCGCTATATCCCGCTGGAGCCGGAGCTGCCGAAGATCACCGCACCCACACTGCTACTGTGGGGTGACCGGGACCGGGTACTGGATGTTTCCAGTATCGAGGTCATGAAACCGCTGCTGAAGAAACCCAGCGTCGCCATTCTGCGCGACTGCGGGCATGTGCCGATGATCGAACGCCCGGAAGAAACCGCTCGCCTCTACCTGGATTTCCTGCAGCAGAACCACGCCCCCGCGACCGCGTCGAACTGAGCCCAGGCTGGAAAACAGAAACGGCGCCCGAAGGCGCCGTTTCTGTTTGTGCAAACTCAGAGCTGGATCAGATTCGGAATCCGCACGTCCGGATTGACGTCCTGCTCGTAGTCCACGCCGGCGATCTCGAAACCGAACAGGCGCAGGAACTCGGTCTTGTAGCCGGTGAAATCGGTAAGCTGGTAAAGGTTCTCGTTTGTCACCTTGTCCCACAGGTCCTTCACCTGGTTCTGCACGTCCGGCTGCAGTTCCTTGTAATCGGCGCGCAGACGGCCGTCGGCATCCAGATGCGGCTCGGCGCCGTACAGGCTGTCGCGGAACAGGCCGTCCACCTGCTCGATGCAACCTTCGTGGGTACCCTTCTCCTTCATCACCTTGAATAGCAGCGACAGGTACAAAGGCATCATCGGGATGGCCGAGCTGGCCTGGGTCACGACCGCCTTGAGCACTGAGACGCGGGCGTCACCACCGGTGGCGGCCAGCTTCTCGCGAATACCCAGGACTTTCTGATCCAGGTCCTTCTTTGCCGCGCCAATGGAGCCGTTCCAGTATAGATCGTGGGTAATCTCTTCGCCCAGATAGGTGAAGGCGGTGGTCTTGGCACCGTCGGCCAGGACACCGGCGTCCTGCAATGCATCGATCCACATCTGCCAGTCTTCGCCGCCCATCACCGCCACGGTGTTGGCAATCTCGTCCTCGGTGGCCGGCTCCATCACGCTTTCCTTGATCACTTCCTTGTCGGTGTCCAGGCCGCGGAAGTTGACGGTCTTGCCGACCGGTTTGAGCACGGAGTTGAAGACCTCGCCGGTCTTCGGATGGGTACGGCGCGGAGCAGCCAGACTGTAGACCACCAGATCGACCTTGCCCAGGTCCTGCTTGATGGTCTCGATGGTGACTTTCTTCACTTCATCGGAGAAGGCGTCGCCATTGATGCTGCGCGCATACAGGCCTTTGGCCTTGGCGAACTTCTCGAAGGCGGCGGAGTTGTACCAACCGGCGGTACCTGCCTTGGTCTCGCTCCCCGGACGCTCGAAGAACACGCCCAGGGTGTCGGCGCCGGCGCCAAAGGCGGCACTGATGCGCGCAGCCAGGCCGTAGCCAGTGGACGAACCGATCACCAGGACCTTTTTCGGACCATTGGCGATGGGGCCGTGCGCCTCGACGTATTCGATCTGTTCCTTGACGTTGGCCTCACAGCCGGTCGGGTGGGTAGTGACGCAGATGAAGCCACGCACGCGCGGTTTGATGATCATGAAAACCTCGGTAGCCAGGTGTCGATTAACACATTCAGGAACTGGAGACGTCGCGCATTGTAGATGAGACACCTTCGCCCAGGGACTAATCGGCGAAGATTCGTGACCAATGGGTCAGCAACGCTGCAAAATGCCATTTCCAGAAGAAAATCAAGGGCCTGAAATGAAAGAACCCGCTACGGGAGCGGGTTCCTTCAACAAGCGGATCAGGCTTAGACGGCCTTTTCCAGCTCCGGTACGGCTTCGAACAGGTCGGCGACCAGGCCGTAGTCGGCAACCTGGAAGATCGGCGCCTCTTCGTCCTTGTTGATCGCGACGATCACTTTCGAATCCTTCATGCCCGCCAGGTGCTGGATGGCACCGGAGATGCCAACGGCCACGTACAGTTGCGGCGCGACGATCTTGCCGGTCTGGCCGACCTGCATGTCGTTCGGCACGAAGCCGGCGTCAACGGCAGCGCGAGAAGCGCCGACGGCAGCGCCCAGCTTGTCGGCCAGGGAGTAGAGGATCTTGAAGTTGTCGCCATTGCCCATGCCGCGGCCGCCGGAAACGACGATCTTGGCAGCGGTCAGCTCCGGACGGTCGGACTTGGCCAGCTCTTCACCAACGAAGGCGGACTTGCCGGCATCGGCCGGGCCGGAAACCGCTTCGACAGCGGCGGAGCCACCTTCGGCGGCAGCGGCGTCGAAGCCGGTGCCACGCACGGTGATGACCTTGACGGCAGCCGAGGACTGCACGGTAGCGATGGCGTTACCGGCATAGATCGGGCGCTTGAAGGTGTCGGCGCTGACGACTTCGATGATCTCGGAGATCTGGTCGACGTCCAGCAGAGCAGCGACGCGCGGCAGGAAGTTCTTGCCGTTGGTTGTGGCGGCGGCCAGCACGTGGCTGTAGCCCTTGCCCCCCTCCTCTTTCACAAGCTCAGCGATCAGCGGAGCAACGTTCTCCGGCAGTTGATGAGCGTAAGCGGCGTTGTCGGCGACCAGCACCTTGGAAACGCCTGCGATCTTGGCAGCGGCTTCGGCCACACTGCCAACGTTCTGGCCAGCGACCAGAACAACGATGTCGCCACCGATCTTCTGCGCAGCAGCGACGGTGTTCAGGGTGGCAGCGCCCAGTGCGCCGTTGTTGTGCTCAGCGATTACCAGGATAGCCATCAGATTACTTTCGCCTCGTTCTTCAGTTTCTCGACCAGTTCAGCAACGGACTTGACCTTGATGCCGGCGCTACGGGCAGCCGGAGCTTCGACTTTCACGGTCTTCACGGTGGAAGCGGTGGAAACGCCAAGGGCGTCCGGGGTCACCACGTCCAGCGGCTTCTTCTTCGCCTTCATGATGTTCGGCAGCGATGCGTAGCGCGGCTCGTTCAGGCGCAGGTCGGTGGTGACGATCGCCGGCAGGTTCAGGGCAACGGTCTGCAGGCCGCCGTCGATTTCACGGGTGACGTTGACCTTGTCGCCAGCCACTTCCACCTTGGAAGCGAAGGTGCCCTGCGCGTAGCCGGTCAGCGCAGCCAGCATCTGGCCGGTCTGGTTGTTGTCGCTGTCGATGGCCTGCTTGCCGAGAATGACCAGTTGCGGTTGCTCTTTATCGACGATGGCTTTCAGGGCCTTGGCGACAGCCAGGGAATTCAGTTCGTCGTTGGACTCGACGAGGATGGCGCGATCAGCACCCAGCGCCAGCGCGGTACGCAGTTGCTCCTGAGCGGCGTTCGGGCCGACGGAGACCGCAACGATCTCGGTGGCGATGCCTTTCTCTTTCAGGCGAACGGCTTCTTCCACGGCGATTTCGCAGAAGGGGTTCATGGACATCTTGACGTTGGCGAGATCGACGCCGGAGTTATCCGCCTTGACGCGGACCTTGACGTTATAGTCAACCACTCGTTTGACAGCTACAAGAACCTTCATGGATTCCTCGTTATTCTCCGGTGAATAGGAATGTCGCCAGACAGGCCTGGCCGGTAGTGCACGCCATCTGCAACTACATCCAGCGAGACCGCGACCGCAAAACCGCAGGTATCTTGACCGCATCGCCTTGGCTGGTCAATACACGAAAATACCCCTTCATAAGCCGCGGACCCCGATTCTATCAGGCTTGCGCGCATTTCAAACAAACGTTTGTATTGCAACCGATAAAGGGTTTAGATATCGCAACAGGTCTAGCTATAATGCGCCCCGCTCTTACTGGGTGGGGGCACGCCCAACCCAATACCTACAAAATGCCCAGAGCCTTGATTCAGGAGAGATCGATAGTGGAACGCGAATTTATGGAATTCGACGTCGTCATCGTCGGCGCCGGCCCTGCCGGTCTGTCCGCCGCTTGCCGACTGAAACAGAAGGCCGCCGACGCCGGTCAGGAAATCAGCGTCTGTGTGGTCGAGAAGGGTTCCGAAGTGGGCGCCCACATCCTCTCCGGCGCCGTGTTCGAGCCCCGCGCGCTCAACGAGCTGTTCCCCAACTGGAAAGAGCTCGAAGCGCCGCTGAACACCCCGGTCAAGCGTGACGACATCTATGTGCTGAAGAGCCCGGAAGCGGCGGCCAAGGTGCCGAACTTCTTCGTGCCCAAGACCATGCACAACGAAGGCAACTACATCATCTCCCTGGGCAACCTGTGCCGCTGGCTGGCCCAGCAGGCCGAAGGCCTGGGCGTCGAGATCTACCCGGGCTTCGCCGCCCAGGAAGCGCTGATCGACGAAAATGGCGTGGTGCGCGGCATCGTCACCGGTGATTTGGGCGTCGACCGCGAAGGCAATCCGAAAGAGGGTTACTACACCCCAGGCATGGAACTGCGCGCCAAGTACACCCTGTTCGCCGAAGGCTGCCGTGGCCACATCGGCAAGCAGCTGATCAAAAAGTACAAGCTCGACAGCGAAGCCGACGCCCAGCACTACGGCATCGGCATCAAGGAAATCTGGGACATCGACCCGGCCAAGCACGAGCAGGGCCTGGTGGTGCACACCGCCGGCTGGCCACTGAACGACGAGAACCCGGGCGGTTCCTTCCTCTATCACCTGGAAAATAACCAGGTGGTGGTTGGCCTGATCATCGACCTGTCCTACACCAACCCGCACCTGTCGCCGTTCGACGAGTTCCAGCGCTACAAGCACCACCCGGTGATCAAGCAATACCTGGAAGGCGGCAAGCGCGTCGCTTATGGCGCCCGCGCCATCTGCAAGGGCGGCCTGAATTCGCTGCCGAAGATGGTCTTCCCTGGCGGCGCGCTGATCGGTTGCGACCTGGGCACCCTGAACTTCGCCAAGATCAAGGGCAGCCACACCGCCATGAAGTCCGGCATGCTGGCCGCCGATTCGGTTGCCGAAGCGCTGTTCGCTGGCCGTGAAGGCGGTGACGAGCTGACCAACTATGTCGATGCGTTCAAGGGCAGCTGGCTGTACGACGAGCTGTTCCGCAGCCGCAATTTCGGCCCGGCGATGCACAAGTTCGGCGCCATCGGTGGCGGTGCCTTCAACTTCATCGACCAGAACATCTTCGGCGGCAAGATTCCGTTCACCCTGCACGATACGACGCCGGACTACGCGACCCTGAAGAAGGCCAGCGAAGCACCGAAGATCGACTACCCGAAGCCGGACGGCAAAATCAGCTTCGACAAGCTCTCCTCGGTGTTCCTCTCCAACACCAACCACGAGGAAGACCAGCCGATTCACCTGAAGCTGACCGACCCGAGCACCCCGATCGCCAAGAACCTGCCGCTCTACGACGAGCCCGCGCAGCGTTATTGCCCGGCCGGCGTGTACGAAGTAGTGAGCAACGACGACGGCAGCAAGCGCTTCCAGATCAACGCGCAGAACTGCGTGCACTGCAAGACCTGCGACATCAAGGACCCGGCCCAGAACATCACCTGGGTAGCACCGGAAGGTACCGGCGGTCCGAACTACCCCAACATGTAATACATTGGCGGTAACGAAAAAGGCTCCCTCGGGAGCCTTTTTTGCACGTTCGAAAAAGTTGTAGCGAATCCAGACAGGAACTACCGGACGCGTTCAGACCCACAAGTCACGGCTGCGGAGCGATGGGGAAGAACTCTCCCGAACTCCAGACCCCCAGCCACTCGACCCCGTCGATTTCACGGGAAACCGCCAGTTCCACCAACTGGTAGAACACATTGCGGTGGATCAGCGCCTCCAGGTTCACTCGCACCAACAGGTAAGGCGACGGCTCCTGGGTCTGCGGGTCAAGTTCGACGCGAATCGGATGCCCGGCATCAGCCACTACTTCATCATCGACGTTAGTGGTAAAGCGCAGCACCTGCTGCTCGCCCTTCCCTTCGACTGCCAGGGTCACCGCGACGAAGGGCGCGTCATCGACGGTGATCCCGCACTTCTCCACAGGAGTCACCAGGAAATAGTCGTCGCCATCGCGGCGGATGATGGTGGAGAACAGCCGCACCATTGGCTTGCGCCCGATCGGCGTGCCCAGGTAATACCAGGTGCCGTCGCGGGCAATGCGCATGTCGATGTCACCGCAACATTCCGGGTTCCACAGGTGCACCGGCGGCAACCCCTTGTCCTTGCTGGCGGGTATCTGCGCCAGCAGGTCGCCGGCCTTGCCTGGATCGGTCATTGGTACTCCTCACGCGTCTTCACACCCAGCAGGCTGCGGGCGTAGTCTTCCAGCGGTGGCCCGATCAGGTCGTCGGGACTGGCATCATAGAATGTCAGAAAACCGCCGCGGCTGCGGACGGTTGCGCTATCCACCAGATAACGGGTGCCGGTCTCGATGAGCATCACCTGTATCACGCTACGGTCGCGCCCCACAGCGTTGTCGGTGTCCTCGTACTCTTCGTAGTTGCCGACGTTGTCCTCGCCGCGCGCAAAGCGGGTGTAGAGCAGATAATTGGCCCCCACCGCCCTCGCCTCCTTCATGGCGCCCTCCAACCCTAGCGGGGTTTTGGCGCGGCGCACCATCGGGAAGTACTCGACGAAGCCCTTGAAGGCCTCTTCCGCGACAACGTTGGGTCGCGCATAAGGATGCCCTGGCGGCACGAACGGCCCTTGGGCGATATAGATGAATGAGTCTGGCTGCAGGCGCCAGTTCCCCGTCCTGCGGGTCTGGCTGTGATCGAGGAAGCCCGAATCACGCAGGTAGTAATCGGTCCCGCTGGCCATATCGCTGGGGTTCATGCAGCCGCCCAATGCGGCGGCTGCGAGGATCAACAGCAGGTAGCGCATGCAAAATCTCCACGACCGGTGACGAAAAACCGGCATTCGGACGTGCAATGCAGCTTCCGCGCCATCACAGGCCGCGCTGCCATTCCTGGCGCAGATGCGCGCGCTGCGGCTGCTCGATAGCCTGGCGAACCTGGCCCAACAGCCGCTCCTTGTCCGCCCCCAGAACCCCCTTGAGAACAAGGTAGTTGGAGGCATGATCGCTGCGGAACACGGTATCGCGCAGTTCCAGCGCGCTCAACAGGCGCTCGATCTCGACGAATAGCTGGGTCTGCGACAACGGCTGGAAGTCAGGGAAGCCCTCACGAAAGCGCGCCTCGCCAGTCGGGAAACTCACTACCAGCGTCGACAGGAATTCCGGCTGCGCCTCGTTCATCAGGCGCGCCGAGTTATCCGCATGCTGTTCGCTCAATGTGCTGCCACCCAGGCCGTTGAGAATCATCACAGAGCGCTTGATCCCCGCCTCGCCCAATTTTTGCAGCGCATCGAGGGTGGAAGCGTAGGTCTCGCCCTTGTTCACCCGCATCAGGACTTCATCGTCACCGGACTCGGCACCTACATAGGCCATCCGCAAACCGGCATCCGCAAGCTCGCGTAGCTCCTCGACGGACTTCCTGCGCAGATTGCGTGGCAAACAATAGCTGGAAACCCGCTCTACCCCTGGCATGTGCTCGCGGATGGCGCACAGGATGTCAAGCAGCCTGCGCGTCGGCAGTACCAGCGCATCGCCATCGGCCAGGAATACCCGCTGAACGATCAGTTGCTCGCCACAGCGACGGATTTCCTCCAATACTTGCGCCTCATCACGTGCCCGGAATTTCTTCTGCGGCTGCGTGTACATCTCGCAGAAACCGCAGTGATTCCAGGAGCAACCGTTGGTTACCGGCAGAATCAGCGAATGCGCTTCGCTCGGCGGCCGGAATACCGGCTCGATATAGGAAATGGGGAATTCGTTGGGCATGGGCTAATCAGGTTAGGGGGCAATCTCAGCCGCCGATGATCTTCATAATGGTAACGCCGCCGGAGAAGGCAACCTCCTGCTTGTCCGCCAGTGCGCGTACCAGCAGCCGCTGCAGCGCCGGGAGCGCCTGATGGCGCGGCTTGTCCAGCAGGTCGCCGACGTAGTGGCGGTTGCTCGACGACAGACAGCCGTGCAGCCAGCCGGTCGACGACAGGCGCAGCCTCGAACAGGTACGGCAGAACGGCACGCTTTCGTTGGCGATTATCCCGAAGAATCCCCGCCCAGGCACCTCGTAGCGCAAAGCGGTGGCATCCACCGGCGCATCGGCCTGCACGTAGGAGTGCCCTTCGCCGATCAATTCGAGCAGCTCCGGCATACTGACGAACTGCTGGCTGAAGCCATTCGGATCGCGGGCAAGGTGCCCCATGCGCATCAACTCGATGAAGCGCAGCTCGAAGCCGTGCTCAAGGCAGTAGTCGAGTAGCGGCACGACCTGATCAAGGTTCTGCCCACGCAACGGCACCATGTTCAGCTTGACCTTCAGGCCGGCGGAACGCGCTTCGTCTAGCCCTTTGAGTACCGTCGCCAGATCACCGCCACGGGCAATTCTGCGGAATGCATCGGCATCCAGGGTATCGAGCGAGACGTTCAGCCGGCGAATGCCGCAATCCAGCAATAGAGGTAGCTTGCACGAGAGCAGTTGGCCGTTGGAGGTAAGGCTGATATCGCGCAGCCCCAGGCGACTGACGCCGTGGAGGAAAGAATCCAGCTTGGGACTGACCAGCGGCTCGCCACCGGTAATGCGGAGCCGCTCGATACCTGCGGCCTCAATCAGGTAGGCGACGCCGCGCACCAAGGCGTCGGCCGACAGCTCATCCTGCGCGGCGACCAAACGCTTGCCGTCCGGCACGCAGTAGGTGCAGGCATAGTTGCAAGCGGCGGTCAGGCTGACCCGCAGGTTGCGGAAGCGCCTGCCTTGGCGGTCGACAATCATGTGCGGCTCCGGCGGAGTTTACTTGGCAAGTATATCTCCGCCTGCGGCTGACGCCCCGCCGCGACGATGACAACGGGGCTCAGCCCGCCGGGGTATCGCCTTCGCGCTTGCGCTTGTTGCCCATGCGTACGCCGATATCCATGAGGAACTGGAAGAAGCCTTCCTGATCTTCGAGCACCTCGCGCCAGAATGGCGAATGGTAGAGGGCCACGGCGCCATGCACGAGCGCCCAGGCTGCGCAATAGTGGAAATACGCCGGGACGTCTTCCAACTTGCCCGCCGCGATGCGCTCCTTGATCAACTGGCTCAGGCGCTCGAAGTTGGATTCGCGGATCTTGTGCAGCTCCTCGACCATCTCTGGGACCTGACTGGTCTTCACGACCTTCTCCTCCAGACGGTCGAACAGGCGGTAGCGCTGCGGATCGCGCATGCGGAACTCGAAATACGCACGCGACAGGCGTTCCTTGTCTCGCGCGACGTCCTCGGAGTGGAACAGCGCGGCGAGGTCGCGCTCGTAGTCCAGCATCAGCCGCAGGTAGATCTCGGCCTTGGACTTGAAATGCTTATAGATGGTGCCTTTGCCGATGCCCACGGCATCGGCGATCATTTCGACCGTGACACTGTCTTCGCCCTGCTCCAGGAACAGTTTGAGGGCGGTGTCGAGGATTTCCTGTTCGCGACGGCGGAATTCGCGAACCTTGCGCGGCTCTTTCTGCATAAAAAGACTGTTCGGTCAAAAATAGTCAAAATTCGAAGCCGCGTATTATGCCTATTCAGCGCCAAATTGCACGGATCATCCGACATGATTAGCTTTTCTCACGAATTTCCCCACGAAACCGGCCTGCGCTATCTCAACCACGCTGCCGTGGCGCCCTGGCCGAAACGCGCGGCGGACGCCGTTGCGGCATTCGCCAGGGAGAACATCCAGATCGGCGCTCGCGACTACCCGCAATGGCTGAACATAGAGAAGAGCCTGCGCGAACGCCTGGCTCATCTGCTCAACGCGCAGACCACTGGCGACATCGCGCTGGTAAAGAACACTTCTGAAGCCCTGTCTTTCGTGGCCTTTGGTCTGGACTGGCGAGCCGGAGACCAAGTAGTAATCAGCGATCAGGAATTTCCCTCCAACCGAGTCGTGTGGGAGGCTCTGAAACCGCGGGGAGTCGAAATCCTGCAGGTGAATCTGGACGGCGAGAATCCTGAAGGCGACCTGCTCGCCGCCTGCACGCCGCGTACCCGCCTGCTATCTATCAGCGCCGTGCAATACGCCAGCGGCCTGCGCATGGACCTTGAGCGCCTGGGCGCTGGCTGTCGCAAGCGTGGAGTGCTGTTCTGCATCGACGCGATCCAGCAGCTCGGCGCCCAGCCCTTCGATGTGCAGGCTTACGACTGCGCATTCGCAATGGCCGACGGTCACAAGTGGTTGCTCGGTCCGGAAGGCCTGGGAGTCTTCTATTGCCGAGCCGCCGAAAGGGAGCAACTGGCGCTGCACGAATATGGCTGGCACATGCTGGAAAACGCCGGCAACTACGACCTGGCCGAGTGGCAGCCGGCGCGCAGCGCACGCCGCTTCGAATGCGGCAGTCCGAACATGCTGGGTGCCGTAGCGCTGAACGCCAGCCTGAGCCTGCTGGAAGAAGTCGGCATGGACAGGGTCGGCACCCTGGTGGAGGAACGTGTCCAGCAGTTCCAGGACGGCCTGACCCGAATCTCCGCCGCCCGCCTGCACAGCCCGCAGAATCCCGAACGGCGAGCCGGTATCCTGACCTTCAGCCTCGACGGATGGGACAATGCGCGGCTCCTGGAAAGACTGCGCCGTGAGCAGGTGGTGTGCATCCAGCGTGGCGCCGGCATTCGCATCTCACCCCATTTCTACACGCCGGCGTCGGTGATAGACGAAACCCTGGCGCTGATCGCCAATCTGGCGCGGGAATGAACCCAGGTGCTCAGCCAGCTGTGATGTATTCCAAATCCGTTTAAAAAACACTCGGCGCTCTGTGGCAGCCGCGGCATCTTGACCAATACTTGTAGATACCGGTGCGCGGCATCTCCCCCCAAGTGCCCTGCCGGTGAAGGTACCGAGGATCGCGTACCTTATTGTTACACTCCTAATGGTCTTGACCCGGATTCATCCCCCAGAACCCGGGTTTTTTTTGCGCGTGATTTTTGTAATCCGTCGACAAGTGCAATCAACTGGCCAGTGGGAACAGGCGGCGGAAGTTTGCGGTGGTCTGCTCGGCCAGGGTGTCGAACGTCACGCCACGCAGCACAGCCAGGTACTCGGCGACATCGCGCACGTACTCGGGCAGGTTTGGCTTGCCACGGTGCGGCACCGGCGCGAGGTATGGAGAATCGGTTTCCACCAGCAGGCGATCCGCCGGTACCTGGCGGGCCACCTCGCGCAATTGCTCGGCATTGCGGAAGGTGACGATACCAGACAGCGAGATGTAGAAACCGATATCCAGCGCAGCCTTGGCCATTTCCCAATCCTCGGTGAAGCAGTGCAGCACGCCCGCCTGCGGCAACGCGGCCTCACGCAGCAGCGCCAGCGTATCGGTACGTGCCTCGCGAGTGTGCACGATGACCGGTTTGCCGGTGACCTTCGCCGCCTCCAGATGCAGACGGAATGCATCTTGCTGCAACTCGGCGGCCTCCGGCTCGTAGTGATAGTCCAGGCCAGTTTCGCCAATGGCGACCACGCGCGGATGGTTCAGTTCGCTCAGCAGCCAGTCCAGGGCGGGCGCACTGCCCGGCTCGAGGTCCAGCGGATGGACGCCAACCGAACAGTGAACGTCGGCATAACGGTCGGCCAGGTCTTTCACAGCCCTGGCATTGTCCGCACTGACGCCGATGCACAGGAACTGGCTCACACCTCGCGCCCGGGCGGCGTCCAGCGCGGCGTCCAGCGACCCGTCGTGGGCAGCGAGATCAAGGCGATCAAGGTGGCAGTGGGAATCGACCAGCATGAAACGTTCTCCGGAAAATGACGAAGCGCCCTTTCGGGCGCTTCGTGCGTGCAGCCTTTACAGCTTGCGAATTCTACATGGTGTGGGTCGGTCGATCCGACTTCAGCGCACCGGCCAGATAGGTTTCTATCTTGTTGCGTGCGGTGTTGTCGCCATCGTTGAACTGCACGCCGATACCCGCGGCACGGTTGCCCTGAGCGCCCTTTGGCGTGATCCAGACCACCTTACCGGCGACAGGAATCTTCTCCGGCTCATCCATCAGATTGAGCAGCATGAAGACTTCATCGCCCAGCTTGTAGGTCTTGTTGGTAGGAATGAACAGCCCACCGTTGCGAATGAACGGCATGTAGGCGGCATACAGCACGGATTTGTCCTTGATGGTCAGGGACAGAATTCCGTTACGCGGACCCAGATTCGGTGGCAAGCTCATTCAGCTGTCCTAGCAGTTATCCGATGGGCGGATTCTAGCCCGGCCCGGGGAGGCTTGCCCACTGCACGAGCAAGGCTTCGAGAAGCAAGCCACGATTGAGATTGGCCTTGTTTAGAACTTTCTGTCGCTGGGCGAGCAGCCAGTCCTGGATGGCCAGCACCTTGCGCTGTGAGGATTTTTCGGCGAGGTACTGCACCACTTTGCGCATATCGACCAGCCCGAGGCCAGCTTCGTCACGCGACAACTGGAAGCGTAGGGTCAACAACGCCCAGTCACAGAACCAGTCGAACAACAGGGGCAAAGGTATCGCGTTCCAGCTTTCGGCCAACTGACTTGGCGCAATCTGCTGCTTTAGCAGCTTTTTCACCCCATCCACCACCTGCGCGCGCTGTTCGCGCACACCCTGCCCGTGCAGGCGCATCGCGGTGAGCGGCGAGCCGCCAGCCAGAACCAACAACTCATCAAGAATTTCCGCGGACTCATCCGGCAGCGCCTTCGCCAGCCAGTCGCGACTCTGCTGGGCGTTTGGCTGCGGACAAGCCTGCTGGACGCAGCGGCTCTTGATGGTCGGCAGAAGTCGGCTTGGCTGATGACTGATCAGCAGCAGCACGGTGTCGCCGGACGGCTCCTCAAGGCTCTTGAGCAGCGCGTTGGCGGCATTCAGGTTCATCGCCTCCGCCGGTTCCAGCAATACCACCTTGCGCCCCCCCAACTGCGCAGTCTGCACCACGAAATCGACCAACTCACGAACCTGGTCGACCCGAATGGGCTTCTCCGGCTCCTCCGGTTCGAGCAGGAAATAGTCCGGGTGGGTACCTGCGCTGAGTAATTGGCAAGCCTTGCACTGACCGCAGGCGACACCGGACGAAGGCTTCTGGCAGAGCAGGAAATGCGCCAGGTTTTCCGCCAGCACGCGCTTGCCGATGCCAGCCGGACCATGCAGAAGATAGGCGTGTGCGTGCCGCGCGCGACCGCTGAGCTGCGCCCACACGCCCTTCTGCCAGGGGTAGATATCAGCCATGCAGAGGCTCCAGCTTACGGCGACGCGCGATAGCGCAGGTGATGAACGGAGCGGTCAATCGGCTCTCCTTGGTCGTTACGACTACTGCGCGGCGGGCGCATCCGCTGCCGGCGTAGGAGTTGGCGCCGGACTGGAGCGGTAATCGGCACGGCGCTTGATCTGGAACTGTTGGACAGCCCGGTTATGGTCGTCGAGGTTGTCGGAGAATGTATGGCTGCCGTCACCACGCGCCACGAAATACAGGCTCTGTCCCGGCACCGGGTTAAGCGCCGCGTGGATCGCCTCACGTCCCGGCAGAGCGATGGGCGTAGGCGGCAGGCCGGCAACCACGTAGGTGTTGTAGGGCGTAGCCTCGCGCAGGTCGGCGCGAGTGATCTTGCCGCTATACCGCTCGCCCATGCCGTAGATGACGGTAGGGTCGGTCTGCAGCAGCATGTTTTTCTGCAGGCGCCGGACGAAGACACCGGCAATCTGCCCACGCTCCTGCGGTACGCCGGTTTCCTTCTCGACCAGCGAGGCCATGATCAACGCCTGATAGGAGTCCTTGTACGGAAGATCGTCGCCACGCCTGTTCCACTCCTCCGCAAGAATGCTGTCCATGCGCTGGTAGGCATGCTTGAGGATATCGATGTCCTTGGTGCCACGGACGAAGCGATAGGTATCGGGGAAGAAGCGGCCTTCCGGGAATACGCCGGGCTTGCCCAGGCGGGCCATGACATCGGCGTCACTGAGGCCGTTCAGGGTCTGGTCGAGCTTGGGCTGGCGGGCGAGCAGTTCGCGCACCTGGCGGAAAGTCCAGCCTTCCACCAGAGTCAGACCGTACTGCACGACTTCGCCATCGCGCCACAGCTCAAGCATCTCGTATGCGGTCATGCCCGGTTTCAAACGGTACTCGCCACTGTGCAGCGCTTCGCCGGAGAGATTGAAGCGCCAGTAAAGGCGCAGCCAGAAGGCACCGTGCAGTACATCCTCGTCCTGCAGTCGAGTCAGCAGACCTCCCGGCGTGGCGCCGGAAGGAGCGTCGAGCAGGCGTTCCTCGGTGAGCTGGAGCGGCTGTTGCAGCGCACGATACTGCTCCCAGGCAGCCAGGCCAAGCATGAGCCCGGCCAGCAGCAGGCCGCCTTCCAGCAGCACCAGCAATTTGCGCATCACGTGTCAGGAATCCAGAAGTTCGCGAAGTTGGCCTTGCAGTTTACGGGTCAGCGGGCCGACCGGCCAAGCATGTCCAGCGGCACTGCGCACCGGCCAGATACCGTAGAGGCTGTTGCAGAGAAAGACCTCATCGGCCTGCTGCAGTTCGGCGAAGTCAATGTCGCGAACGATGACCGGCATGCCCAGCTCCGGCGCGCGGTCGAGCAGCTCAGCCCGCATTACCCCGGCAACGCCGCAACGAGTCAGTTCGGCGGTGATCAATTGGCCGCCACGAACAAGGAACAGGTTGCTGAACACGCCCTCGATGACACGACCGGAAACATCGCGCATCAATCCTTCCGCGAACGCGGGGTCGCTCCATTCGGCGCGCGCGAGGACCTGCTCCAAGCGATTGAGGTGCTTGAGGCCGGCAAGCAAGGGTTGCTCGGCCAGCCGCGAGGCACAGGGGAAAAGCTTGACGCCCTCCTCGCGGTTCTTATCTGGGTAAGCCGGCACCGGCGAGGCCAGCAGCACGCGGCGCACTCGGGCATCAGCCTGCGGCGCGTAGCCGCGCGCGCCGTCGCCACGGGTCAGCATCAGCTTGGCGACGCCGTCACCGAGCGCAGCAGAGAAGCGAAGGAGTTCGTCTTCGACGAGATCAAGAGATACTGGCAAGCAGAGACGCCGGACACCCTCCCCCAGCCTCGCAAGATGGCGTGCCAGCAGACGCGGACGGCCTGCGGACACGCGGATGGTCTCGAACAGCCCATCGCCGTAGGCCAGCCCGCGATCGCGCGCGGACAGGGCCTCGGCGCTCTGGCCGTCGATCCAGCTCAGCATCAGCCGTGGAACCGGCGGAACACCAGGGAACCGTTGGTGCCACCAAAGCCGAAGGAGTTGGACAGGGCGACGTCGATCGGACGCTCCTTGGCCTGATGAGCGACCAGGTCGAGGTCGCAGCCCTCACTTGGGTTATCCAGGTTGATGGTCGGCGGCGCCACTTGATCGCGCAGCGCGAGCACGCTGAAGATCGCCTCGACCGCACCGGCGGCGCCCAGCAGGTGGCCGGTCATGGACTTGGTGGAGCTCATCGACAGCTTGTAGGCGTGGTCGCCGAAGATCGACTTCACCGCGGATATCTCCGCGATGTCGCCGGCTGGAGTCGAAGTACCGTGGGCATTGATGTAGTCGACCTGCTCAGGATTCAGCCCCGCGTCACGCAGCGCAGCTTTCATGCAGCGCGCGGCACCAGCACCGTCTTCCGGCGGAGCGGTCATGTGGAACGCATCGCCGCTCATGCCGAAACCCACGATTTCCGCATAGATGTGCGCGCCACGAGCCTTGGCGTGCTCCAATTCTTCCAGCACCAGTGCGCCGGCACCGTCGGAGAGCACGAAGCCATCGCGATCCTGGTCCCACGGACGACTGGCCTTGGTCGGCTCGTCGTTGCGGGTGGATAGCGCACGAGCGGCACCGAAGCCGCCCAGACCAAGACCACAAGCCGCCATTTCAGACCCGCCGGCCACCATCACGTCAGCATCGCCGTAGGCGATATTGCGCGCAGCCATGCCGATATTGTGGGTGCCGGTGGTGCAGGCAGTGGTAATAGCGTAGTTAGGGCCCTGCAGACCGAGGTTGATCGACAGGAACCCGGAAACCATGTTGATGACCGAGCCTGGCACGAAGAACGGCGAAATGCGCCGCGGGCCCTGCTCGAACAGCGAACGGCAGGTGTTTTCGATGTTGGTCAGACCACCGATGCCCGAGCCGATGGCTACGCCAATGCGCTCACGGTTGGCGTCGGTGACTTCCAGGCCGGAGTCGCGCACAGCCTGGTAGCTGGCAGCCAGGCCATACTGGATGAACAGGTCGAGTTTGCGAGCTTCCTTGGCGGACATGTACTGCTCGACGTCGAACCCCTTCACCGAGCCGCCGAAGCGGGTAGAGAAGGCGGACAAATCCATATGTTCGATCGGGGCGATACCACTGCGCCCGGCGAGAATGCCCTCCCAACTGCTCGGCACATCCACACCCAAGGGCGACAGCATGCCCATGCCGGTGATGACTACGCGTCTACGCGACACTGTGACTTCCTCTTTAACGGTTTCACGGCAATAACGCCGGCTCGGGGCCGGCGTTAAAGAAAAGCCGCACGCCTTTGCAGGCCGTGCGGCTTCTTTCGTCGGGGAACCGACGACTACATCTTATGCCTGGTGGGCAACGATGTAGTCGATGGCTTCCTGAACGGTGGTGATCTTTTCGGCTTGCTCGTCGGGGATTTCGGTCTCGAATTCCTCTTCCAGAGCCATCACCAGCTCAACGGTGTCAAGGGAGTCGGCGCCCAGGTCTTCGACGAAGGAAGCGCTGTTGGTGACTTCTTCTTCCTTAACGCCGAGTTGCTCAGCAACGATCTTCTTGACGCGTTCTTCGATGGTGCTCATACCTTGTTTTCACTCCTATGGACAATCCGTACAGCTGGGCTGCGGGTAAGTGTATAGAAAGGGTTTTCTGCATTTCAAGCTGAACGCTGACGCCCCATCCCGGCAATCCAGATGCTCTGTCTATTCCAGCATCACAACGCTTGGAGAACTTCAGACAGCGCATATGACATCGCCACGAAGGATCACGTCACATCAGCTCATGTACATTCCGCCATTCACCGGTACCGTGGCACCCGTTACATAAGCTGCGCCCTCGGAAGCGAGGAATGCTACCACTTTGGCGATCTCTTCGGCTTGCCCCAGTCGACCCAGCGGAATCTGACCGAGCAATGCTTCACGTTGAGCCTCCGGAAGTTCACGGGTCATATCGGTATCGATGAAGCCCGGAGCGACCGCGTTGACAGTGATAGCACGGGAACCTACTTCGCGCGCCAGAGCGCGGGTGAAGCCTTCAAGACCGGCCTTCGCAGCGGCGTAATTGGTCTGTCCGGCGTTGCCCATCGCACCGACCACCGATCCAATGCTGATGATGCGGCCCCAACGAGCCTTGGTCATGCCGCGCAGCACTGCTTTCGACAGACGGTACAGGCTGTTCAGGTTGGTGTTCACTACATCGAACCACTCGTCATCTTTCATCCGCATCAGCAGATTATCGCGAGTGATACCAGCATTATTGACGACGATCAGCGGAGCACCAGCCTCTTTCTGAATGGCCTCAAGGGTATTGGCCACGGATTCGTCATTGGATACATCGAGCACCATGCCCGATCCTTGAATGCCGTTGGCCTTGAGATACTCGGAAATCTTCTGCGCGCCGGATTCGCTGGTGGCGGTGCCGATCACGGTGGCCCCCATGCGACCCAGCTCCAGGGCGATAGCCTGGCCGATGCCGCGGCTAGCACCGGTAACCAGTGCGACCTTACCTTGCAGACTCATGTGTTATCTCCTGTTCAAGCCAGCGCCGCGCGAGTGGCCGCAAGGGCATCGGCGGAATCCAGATTGTGGGTGGTCACGCCCTTGGCGCAACGCTTGTTCAAACCGGCAAGAACCTTGCCCGGGCCGCACTCAACCAGATCGGTGACGCCCTTTTCGGCCAGCAGCTGGACACTCTCGACCCAACGAACCGGGCTGTACAACTGGGCCAGCAGGTCACGCTTCAGCGCTGCCAGATCGGCAGGAACCTGGGCAGACACGTTCTGCACCAGGGCGATTTTCGGTATGTGCCACTCCACGGCGTCGATAGCCTCGGCAAACCGCTCGGCGGCTGGACGCATCAGATCGCAGTGCGACGGCACGCTAACCGGCAGCGCCACGGCACGCTTGGCGCCACGCGCCTTGCAGCCCTCGATCGCACGCTCGACCGCCTTGGCTGCGCCAGCGATAACGACCTGGCCCGGCGCGTTGAAATTCACGGCACTCACCACTTCACCCAGGGCAGCCTCGGCACAGGCCGCCAGAACATCGGCGTCTTCCAGCCCAAGAATCGCCGCCATACCACCAGTCCCGGCCGGGACGGCTTCCTGCATCAACTGGCCACGGCGCTCCACCAACTTCACCGCATCGACGAAAGCAAGGCTGCCGGCAGCCACAAGAGCGGAATACTCGCCCAGGCTATGACCCGCAACAAAGGCTGGCTGCGCACCACCCTCCGCCTGCCACAGACGCCACAAGGCGATGGACGCGGTCAGAATGGCCGGCTGGGTCTTGTCGGTCTGGTTCAGGCGCCCTTCAGGGCCATCCTGGACCAGCACCCAGAGGTCATACCCCAGGGCGGAGGAAGCTTCGGCAAAGGTTTCACGCACGATGGCGTGCTGCGCACCCAGCTCGGCAAGCATGCCGAGGGATTGCGAACCTTGACCGGGAAATACGAAGGCGAGGGATGCGGACATTGCAACAGGTCCCTTTTGTCTGTTTCGTCAAATGGATAACGCCGGCGAGAGCCTGGCGCATTGAACTGACAGTTGGATGACGGCCCAACAGCCGCGGTCACATCAGGATCCGGCGGCGTTTCACATCAAGACACATTGAATGCTGTCTATCCAATACGTCTTCTTCGCGCATTGCTACGCGCAATGCGCAACATCGACGCCCCTATCAGAGCAGATATTCCAGCCGGCCATGCAGCCGCTGGGGCAGATTTTCGCGAACCTCAAGCAGCGCCCGGCGCAATGCGCTCTGGATTCCATCCTCCTTCGCACTGCCGTGACTCTTCACTACGATCCCCTGCAAACCCAGGAAACTCGCACCATTGTGCTGCGAAGGCGTAAGGTCGGCACGCAAGCGGCGAAGGAATGGCATCGCCATCAACCCCACCGCCCGTGCCGGCAAGCTGGACGAGAAAAGCTCCTCCAGACGGGACGCCACCATAGCCGCCAGACCCTCGCTGGACTTGAGCAGGATATTGCCGACAAAACCGTCGCACACAACAACATCCGCCAATCCGCGATAGAGGCCGTCGCCCTCTATGTAACCGATGTAGTTCACGCCACGCGCCTGCTGAAGAAGACTCGCCGCCAACTTGACCTGCTGGTTACCCTTGACATCTTCGGTTCCGACATTCAACAGGGCAACTCGCGGCCGCTCCTTGCCGAGCGCCTCCGCAGCGACGGCCCCCATGATGGCGAACTGATAAAGGTGTTCGGCACTGCAATCAACATTCGCCCCCAGATCGAGCAGATGGCAATGGCCAGCCTGGGTAGGCACGGCCGTAACCATCGCAGGGCGATCGATCCCCGGCAATGTCTTCAATAGATAACGGGAAAGCGCCATCAGCGCACCAGTGTTACCAGCACTGACGCAGGCATCAGCCTTGCCATCCCGAACCAGTTCGAGGGCTACGCGCATGGACGAATCGGGTTTGCCACGCAGCGCCTGTGAAGGTCGCTCATCCATCGTGATGAGTTCGCTGGCATGGTGAACATGTACGCGCTGACGCTCGACTGGAGACAGTTCGCGCAGGTGTTCTTCGATCAGAGGAGCTTGGCCGACAAGGACCAGCTGAAGAGAGGAGTACTCGGCCAGAAAAGAAATACAGGCCGGAACAATGCAGTGGGGACCGTAGTCCCCACCCATTGCATCAATCGCGATGATTGGCGCGGACAAGGATTACTCGTCGGAGCCCTTGTCTACGACCTTACGGCCGCGATAGAAACCGTCCGGGGAGACGTGGTGACGCAGGTGAACTTCACCGGTGCTCTTTTCCACGGACAGAGCGCTTGCGTCCAGAGCATCGTGGGAACGACGCATGTCACGAGCGGAACGGGATTTTTTGTTCTGCTGAACAGCCATGATTGATTAACTCCTAAACGTTTGGGTCACGCTTCAACTGCGCCAGTACACTGAAGGGGTTTGGCCGCTCTTCAACGTTCTCGCTCGGTTCGGGCGCTGTTGCGTATCCCACCGGCTGCTGGCAATCCTCAGGGTCATGGACCGGCACGATGGGCAAGGCGAGCAGCAACTCGTCCTCGACCAGCGAGGTCAGGTCGATGGGGTCATCCCCCACCTCCAGCGCATCGTAGCCACTGGGCAGGTCCTCGATCGACTTGCCTTCCGGGATGATGACGTAATCATACTCACCACCCACATGGAAGTTGGCCGGCTCCAGGCAGCGCTGGCATACCATGCTCACCTCGGCGTCGAGTTCGACGTGCATGACCGCCAGCTTCTGCTCGTCACGGAAGAAAGAAAACTTCGCGTGCACGCCGCCATCACTGCTGGTCAGTTGCTCGTTGAGACGGGGCATCCTGGCGATCGGCAGCTCACCCTCGAGGGTGGCGGCGCGCTCTACAAGTTTGCGCGGATCAACGTGAGGTGGTATCGGTCCATTCAACATAAGCGCGCCATTATAGGGATGCACCCGAAGCTGTCAAAGGAAATTAGCCATAAACCGCTGTATGGACAGCCCTTTTCGCTAGAATCGCGGCGACCTTCCGAAGGAGTTCGCCATGCTGCCACTGATCCTTGCATCCAGCTCACCCTACCGCCGAGAATTATTGCAGCGCCTGCGCCTGCCATTCGAATGCGCCAGCCCTGACATCGACGAAAGCCCGCTCGACGGCGAGAGCGCCCAGCAACTGGTTTGCCGTCTGGCAGAAAGCAAAGCTCGCGCACTTAGCCGGCGCTACCCCAACCACCTGATCATCGGCTCCGATCAAGCCGCAGTGAACGGAAGCCTGATTCTCGGAAAACCACACACCATAGAACGCGCCACCGAGCAACTTAAAGCCGCCAGCGGCAGCAGCGTCAGCTTCCTCACTGGACTCTGCGTCCTGAACAGCCGCAGCGGACACTGCCAGGTCGATCATGTGCCGTTCACCGTACATTTTCGCCCCCTGGACGACGCTCGCATCCGCCGCTACCTGGAAGCAGAACAACCCTTCGACTGCGCAGGCAGTTTCAAGGCCGAAGGCCTGGGCGTCAGCCTGTTCCGCTCCACCGAAGGCGAGGACGCCACCAGCCTGGTAGGCCTCCCACTGATACGCCTGGTCGACATGCTGCTCGCCGAGCAGATACTGATCCCCTGAAAAGAAAAGCCCGACAGCGTTTGCCGGGCTTTCTTGATATATAAAGGAGGGAGAGCTCAGCGCAGTGCCGGCCCCTGCCAGCCCATCCAAAGCGCCAGGCGCTCGGCAACACTAGCCCCCAGCTTTTTGGCGAAGCGATCGAACGGAGTCTCCTGGACGGTGTAATCCACCAACTCCTTCTCCTTGATCACCTCACGAGCCACATAGCTGGAGCTACCCAGCCCATCGATCAACCCAAGCTGCAGAGCCTGCTCGCCAGACCAGATCAAGCCGGAGAACAATTCCGGGTGATCCTTGTCCTTCAGGCGATCACCACGCCCCTTCTTCACGCTATCGATGAACTGCTTGTGAGTCGTATCCAAGACGTTCTGCCAGAAGGCGGTCTCATCCGCCTTCTGCGGCTGGAAGGGATCGAGAAAAGCCTTGTGCTCCCCCGAGGTATAGACACGGCGATCCACACCCAGCTTCTCCATCGTACCGACGAACCCGAAGGTCGCAGCAGTGACACCAATGGAGCCGACCAGACTGGCCTTGTCCGCGTAGATCTGATCGGCAGCGCTGGCGATATAGTAAGCCCCCGAAGCCCCCAGATCGCTAATTACGGCATAAACCTTGATATCCGGATGCTCAGCACGCAGACGCTTGATTTCATCGTAGATATAGCCGGATTGTACAGGACTGCCACCAGGGCTATTGATTCGCAGCACGATACCCTTGGTTCCCGCATCCTCGAACGCCTTGCGCAAAGCGCCGACCACATTATCGGCACTCGCCGGCTCATCATCGGCAATCATGCCTTTGACCTCGATGAGCGCGGTATGGCTGGCACTACGAGACGCCGACTTGGACAAACCGCTCAGCGGGCTGAAAAGCGCCAGCGCCACGAACAGGTAAAGGAATGTCAACAGCTTGAAGAAAATCCCCCAGCGCCGCGCACGACGCTGCTCCTGAACTCCAGCCAGCACGGCCTTTTCCAGCAACTTCCAGCTCTTGTCGTCACCCACCCTGGATTCCTCAGCCTTCCATTCATCCGACATCGTTACCTACCTCGAGCAAGGACCCGGAAGCACGACCGGCAGCCAGCCAGGCGCGCAACTCATTGAAATGTTCGACCTCCAGAGCCGGAGCATAATCTCGCAACACATCCAGAGACTGCGCACCATAACCCACCGCCACCGAATCCATGCCGGCGCGACGAGCCATTTCCAGATCGAATGGCGAATCCCCAACCATCAGCGCGTTTCGCGCATCGACCCGACAGTGCCCGAGTATCTCGTGCAACATTCGAGGATCCGGCTTGCTAGCCGACTCATCAGCAGCACGAGTGATATCGAAGAAGTCCGTCCATCCCTGCCCGGCCAGCACGCGGTCAAGCCCTCGGCGGTTCTTGCCGGTAGCGACCGCCAGCCGATAGCCAGCATCACGGAACTCAGCCATCGCCTCGGCAACACCAGGGAATAGCGGCGAGGGGCGCACCTCCAGACTCAGATAATGCTCCCCGTAATCTCGCCGGAAGCGATCCAGCGGATCTCCTTCCTCCACTTCGGGATAGAGGGTCTGGATTGCCTCAGGCAAGCCAAGCCCGATTATGCCCTTGATGGCCGCATCGCTGCGCTCAGGAAGACCGGAGTTGGCCGCGGCGACACGCATCGCCTCGACGATGCGGCCAATGGAATCCACCAGCGTGCCGTCCCAATCGAAGATCAGCAGGGAGTACTCACGCATCCAGACGCTCCAGGGTGCGCAGCCAGACTTCATCGACCTGCGCATCCAACTCCAGCACCGAGCCATCGGGCATCGGCACGCGCAGGTGCGCCGAATGCAGGAACAGGCGCTTGCCGCCCAGCTCGCGAATCTCGCGAGAGAACTCCTCGTCGCCGTACTTCGGATCACCGGCAATGGAGTGACCGGCATGCTTGGCATGCACTCGAATCTGATGGGTGCGACCAGTAATCGGCCGAGCCTCTACCAGCGTGGCGAAATCACCGAAACGGCGCAGCACCTTGAACTCGGTCAGCGCCTCCTTGCCTTCGGGATTTACTTCCACCATACGCTCGCCAGAGCGCAGGTTGTTCTTCAGCAACGGAACGGCAACCTGCTTCTTCGCCGCAGGCCAATTGCCGCGCACCAACGCATGGTAGCGCTTGTCCACCACCCGCTCACTACGCAGGGCATCGTGCAGGTGTCGCAGCATGCTGCGCTTCTTGGCGATCATCAGCAGACCAGAAGTGTCGCGATCCAGACGATGCACCAGCTCCAGATCCTTGCATTCCGGGCGCAGCTGCCGGAATGCCTCGATGACACCGTAGTTCAGACCACTTCCACCATGCACGGCAATACCGGCGGGCTTGTTCACCACGATCAGCGCCTTGTCCTCGAAGACAATCGCCGCCTCAAGGCGCTCCAGCAACCCCTGAGCCAGCGGCACCGGCTCGTCGCGCTCAGCCAGGCGCAGCGGCGGCACACGCACCACGTCACCGGCCTGCAGCTTGTACTCGGGTTTGATGCGGCCTTTATTCACCCGCACCTCACCTTTGCGAAGAATGCGGTAAATCAGGGTTTTGGGCGCCCCCTTGAGCTGGGTGCGGAGGAAGTTGTCGATACGTTGGCCGGCATACTCCGGCGCGACCTCAAGCAGTTGAACGCCGGAAGTCGGAGGGGTGGGATTCGTCATCCCAATATAATAACAATTTTTCATTCAATTGAAGCACTTAATCATTGCTGCTATATTCGGGAGGCCGCCAAAAGTGGCCAGGTCCGCGGATGATCGCGTAATCGCCGTCCCCAACCGCCTGCAAACACATTGAACGGACACGAGGCAGTCCCCTGAAGCGTTGCAACGGCATGAGCGATTCTCCCGCCGACAGCGCCTCGAAACCCAGGCCTTGAGACATGACCACGGCCACCAAGGTAGTCGTGATAAAAGCCAACCCCGCTTCCGGATTCAGCGAGCGGCACCCGGCTCTTAGGGAAATGTGCAGGGCGGAGATGCACAACTGTCAGATTGCGTTGCTTTCATGCCTTGAACGTAGACGCACTTCATCGTCCGCATCTGACAGTCGATTCCTCCTCCTGATGAGTGCTTGTTCTTAACTCGACAAGCAGGAAACGTAGTCGCGGCACGGCAGATTTCGCCGTTTGTCGCTGGACACGGGGATGGTCCGCCATCTCTGAGTACGTGCCTGAGCACCGACCGTGAGAGTCGTGTGTGCCGATTGCCGTTTCCGGCGGCCCCGGAAACCATTGGTACTACATGAAAAGAATGCTGATCAACGCAACTCAACCCGAGGAGTTGCGTGTAGCGCTGGTAGACGGCCAACGCCTGTTCGACCTGGACATCGAGTCCGGCGCGCGCGAGCAGAAGAAGGCCAATATCTACAAGGGCCGCATCACCCGCATCGAACCCAGCCTCGAAGCCGCGTTCGTCGACTTCGGCGCCGAACGCCACGGCTTCCTCCCCCTCAAAGAAATCTCCCGCGAATACTTCAAGAAGAACCCCGAAGGCCGCATCAATATCAAGGATGTGCTCAGCGAGGGACAGGAAGTCATCGTCCAGGTCGAGAAAGAGGAGCGTGGCAATAAGGGCGCGGCCCTGACCACCTTCATCAGCCTCGCCGGCCGTTACCTGGTGCTGATGCCGAACAATCCTCGTGCCGGCGGCATTTCCCGCCGCATCGAGGGCGAGGAGCGTAACGAACTGCGTGAGGCCCTCAACGGCCTGAACGTTCCCGGCGACATGGGCCTTATCGTCCGCACCGCCGGCCTGGGCCGCAGCTCCGAAGAGCTGCAATGGGACCTGGACTACCTGCTGCAGTTGTGGGGCGCCATCAAGGAAGCCTCCGGCGAGCGTAGCGGTCCGTTCCTGATCTACCAGGAAAGCAACGTCATCATCCGCGCCATCCGCGACTACCTGCGCCAGGACATCGGCGAAGTACTGATCGACAGCCTCGACGCCCAGGAAGAAGCCCTTAACTTCATCCGTCAGGTCATGCCGCAATACGCGAGCAAGGTGAAGCTCTATCAGGACAGCGTGCCGCTGTTCAATCGCTTCCAGATCGAGAGCCAGATCGAGACCGCCTTCCAGCGCGAAGTGAAGCTGCCGTCCGGCGGCTCCATCGTGATCGACCCGACCGAAGCCCTGGTTTCCATCGACATCAACTCGGCCCGCGCCACCAAAGGCGGCGACATCGAGGAAACCGCGCTGCAGACCAACCTGGAGGCGGCCGAGGAAATCGCCCGCCAACTGCGCCTGCGTGACATCGGCGGCCTGATCGTCATCGATTTCATCGACATGACCCCGGCGAAGAACCAACGCGCCGTGGAAGAGCGCGTTCGCGAAGCCCTCGAGGCTGACCGCGCCCGCGTCCAGGTCGGCCGCATCTCTCGCTTCGGCCTGCTGGAAATGTCCCGCCAGCGCCTGCGTCCGTCCCTCGGCGAGACCAGCGGCATTGTCTGCCCGCGCTGCAACGGCCAAGGCATCATCCGCGACGTCGAATCCCTGTCGCTGGCAATCCTGCGCCTGATCGAAGAAGAAGCCCTGAAGGATCGCACCGCCGAAGTTCGCGCCCGCGTACCTTTCCAGGTGGCAGCCTTCCTGCTCAACGAGAAGCGCAACGCCATCACCAAGATCGAGCTGCGCACCCGCGCGCGCATCTTCATCCTGCCGGACGACCATCTGGAAACTCCGCACTTCGAAGTACAGCGCCTGCGTGACGACAGCCCCGAGCTGCTGGCTGGCCAGTCCAGCTACGAGATGGCCCACATCGAGCACGAGGAAGTCCAGCCGATCAGCTCCACCCGAACCCTGGTTCGCCAGGAAGCGGCAGTGAAGACCGTTTCTCCGCAAGCCCCCGCTCCCCAGCAGACCGCTCCGGCGCCTGTCGAGCCGCCCAAGCCGATGCCGGAACCGAGCCTGTTCCAGGGCTTGGTGAAGTCGCTGGTCAGCTTGTTCGCTGGTAGCAAGCCGGAGCAGCCGCAAGCCGCCGCCGAGAAGCCCGCCACCGAGCGTAGCGAAGGCCAGGGCGAGCGTCGCAACGGCCGCCAGCAGAACCGTCGTCGCGACGGTGGTCGCCGCGATGACGAGCGCAAGGAGCGTGGCGAACGTCGCCGTGACGAGCGTGGCGAACGTACTGAGCGTCCCGCCCGCGAAGAGCGCCAGCCGCGTGAAGATCGTGCAGAACGTCAACCGCGTGAAGAACGTCAGCCCCGCGAGGAGCGTGCAGAGCGTCAACCGCGCGAAGAACGCCAGCCGCGTGAAGAGCGCGCCGAGCGTCAGCCCCGCGAGGAGCGCCAGCCGCGTGAAGAACGTGCCGAGCGTCAACCGCGTGAAGAACGCCAGCCGCGTGAAGAGCGTGGCGAGCGCCCTGCCCGCGAAGAGCGCCAGCCGCGTGAGGAGCGCCGCGAGCGCGCCGAACGTCAGCCGCGTGAAGAGCGCCAGCCGCGCGAGGACCGTCAGGCCCGCGATGCTGCCGCCTTGGAAGCCGAAGAACTGCCGAACGAGGAACTGCTGGACCAGCAGGACGAGCAGGAAGGCGCCGATGGCGAGCGTCCGCGCCGCCGTTCCCGTGGCCAGCGCCGCCGCAGCAACCGTCGTGAACGTCAGCGTGAGGCTGGTGTAGATGGCGTAGCTGGCGAAGAAGGCAGCGAGACCGAGCAGAGCACCGAGGGTACGGCCGCCGCCGTAGCAGTCGTTGCCGCAACCGCCGCCGTTGCTGCTGAAGCTACCGTCGAGCAGCAGCCTGCTGTCGAAGCTGCGGTTGAAGCCCAGCCGCTGGAGTCGGGCGTCGTCGAAGCCGTTCGCACCGAGAGCGCCCTGGAACAGACCATCGAGTTCCTGGCCAAGCCCGAGACTGTAGAGCCGGTAGCGCAGGTCGAGGCCAGCGAAACCGTGGTTGAAGCAGTTTCCGCTGCCGCTGAAGAACCTGCCCCGGCCGCCGAAACCGTGCTCGAAACCGTCGTCGCTCAGCCGGTCGAAGAGCCCAAGGTAGAAGCCCCTGCAGAAGTCGAAGCACCAGCCGCTGCTGCCGAAGAGGCAGCAGCACCTGCCATCCCGGCCAACGCTACTGGCCGCGCCTCCAACGACCCGCGTGAACGTCGTCGCCAGGAGCGTCTGGCCCGTGAAGCAGCTGCCGCAGCCGCAGCCGCTCCGCAGGTAGAGCAAGCTCCGGTCGCCGAAGTCGCGGTCGAAAAAGCCGCTGAGGCCGAAGTTGTGGTCGAGCCGGCTGCGGAAGCCGCCGCAACTGAAGTGGTGAACGAAGCCGAAGTTGCAGAGCAAGCCAAGCAACCGGCTGACGATCTGGCTGAGAAGACCGAGGAAACGGAAGGTACTGTGGTGGAAAAACACCACAACTGATAGCTTCCTGACTTGAAGAAGGGGATGCCTCTGCATCCCCTTTTTTATTGCCTGCGGAAAGTCGCCCCACCAACCTCAACGCAGACTGCTCGCACGCATAGCGAAACGAGAGGCACAAAAAAGGGATGCCAAAGCATCCCTTTTCTGTCGATCCAGCAAGTGTCAGTAGAGATTCGGCTCCATCTCCAGATCGACACCAAAGCGCTGCCGAATATCCTCGCGGATACGTCCTGCCAACGCGTACAACTGAGCGCCTGTAGCACCACCGTAGTTCACCAGCACCAAAGCCTGCTGCGCGTGCACACCCACCGCACCGTCACGGAAGCCCTTCCAACCCGCCCGGTCGATCAGCCAGCCCGCGGCCAGCTTTACCTGGCCGTCGCCCTGCGGATAGGCCACCAGATCGCTGAAGCGCGCGCGCAGCGCATCCGCCTCCCCAGCGGTAACGACGGGATTCTTGAAGAAGCTGCCGGCATTTCCGAGAATCGCGGGATCAGGCAGCTTCTCACGACGAATCGCACGGATCACACGAGAGACGTCTGCTGGAGTTGGAGTATCGCCCCCCTCCTCCGCCAGCCGTTGGCGCACCGGACCGTAATCCAGGCGCAACTGCGGCGCGCGACTCAAGCTGAAACGCACTCGCAGGATCAGCCAGCGCTCCGGCTCACGCTTGAAACGGCTTTCACGATAGGCGAAAGCGCACTCACCCAGGTCGAACTCGCGCAGTTCGCCGCTCTGCCGGTCAAGCGCGGTGAGGCTGACGAACACATCCTTGATTTCGACGCCGTAGGCGCCAATGTTCTGCATGGGCGCAGCACCCACTGTACCGGGAATCAGACTCAGGTTTTCCAGCCCCCCCAACCCCTGCTCGAGCGTCCAGCGCACGAAGTCGTCCCAGACCTCGCCAGCCTCCGCCTCGACCACCACGCGCACACCGTCGTCGCTCAGGATTCGGGCTCCGCGGGAGGCCATGCGCAGCACCAGCGCCTCGACATCACGAGTAAGCAACAGATTGCTGCCACCACCGATCACCATCAACGGCAAGCCCTTGCCGGCAGCGGTGGCGAGCCCCTCGCGCACCTCGGCATCGTCGTGAGCCTGGGCGAACCAGCGCGCAGATACTTCCACACCGAAGGTGTTGTAGGGCTTGAGGGACAGATTTTCTTGCAATTGCAGCGTCACAAGCGCCCCTTCACTTCCACCAGCAGCCTTTCGCAGGCCTGCTCGACCAGGTCCAGCACATGCTCGAAGCCATCTTCGCCACCACTGTACGGATCGGGAACCTCGTCGACCTCCAGTTCGTAGCGGCGCAGGAAAAGGTCCAGCTCCGCCGTGCCACTCCCCGCCCGCAAATGCTTCAGATCACGCAAATTGGCGTGATCCATCGCGAGGATCAGATCATAGCGGGAAAAATCCGTCACGCTCACCTGTCGAGCCCTCAAGCTCGACAGGTCATATCCCCGGCGCAACGCGGCAGCGCGGGAGCGCGCGTCCGGCGCCTTGCCAACATGCCAGTCGCCAGTGCCGGCGGAATCGATCTCGACATGCTCATCCAATCCCGCTTCGCGAACCTTATGGCGGAAGATCCCTTCCGCCGTCGGCGAACGGCAGATATTGCCGAGACATACGAACAGAACCCGCATCAGGCCCCCAGGATGCGCCGAACGCGCTCCAGATCCTCCGGCGTATCGACACCAGCCTGCGGTGCCTCCAGAGCATCCGCGACGTGAATGCGCACGCCGTGCCAGAGCGCGCGCAACTGTTCCAGGCACTCGGTGTCTTCCAGCCAGCATGGCCCCCACGCCACGAAATCGCGGAGGAAGCGCGCGCGGTAGGCATAGATGCCGATGTGGCGACGGTAAGGCACATTGGCCGGCAGGCTTTCGCGGTCGACTGCGAAGGCATCGCGCGCCCAGGGCAACGTGGCGCGGCTGAACGTCAGCGCCAAGCCATTCTTGTCGCTGACCACCTTGACGATGTTCGGGTTGAACAGCGCCGCCGGATCGTGGATCTCTTCGCATAGCGTGGCGATACCCGCTTCCGGATGAGCCGCGAGGTTGGCCGCCACCTGATCGATGATCGATGGCGGCACCAGCGGCTCGTCGCCCTGCACGTTGACCACGATGGCGTCGTCGGCGAGTCCCAGTGCGTCCGCGACCTCCGCCAGACGGTCGGTGCCAGAGTTGTGATCGGCGCGAGTCAGCACCGCCTGGGCACCGAAGCCCTGGCAGGCATCGAGGATACGCGCATCGTCGGTAGCAACCACCACCTGGGTGGCGGAACTCTTGCACGCCTGTGCCCAGACATGCTGGATCATGGGCTTGCCGGCAATGACCTGCAGCGGCTTGCCGGGCAGGCGGGTGGATGCGTAGCGGGCGGGAATGACGACGGTATAGGCGGCCTGGCTCATGGGATTACTTATCCAGACGCTCGTCGACGTTCAGGGTACGTGCCTCGCCTTCGAGCATCACCGGGATGCCATCGCGCACCGGATAGGCCAGGCCGTCGGCCTTGCAGATCAGCTCGGACTTGTCGTCAGTGAGCTTGAGCGGGCCCTTGCACAGCGGACAGGCGAGGATATCGAGGAGTTTCGGGTCCATGATGCGTTCCTTGAACTTGAATAGAGTGCATACGTCGCGCAGGACGAAGGATCAGCGGGCGACCAAGCGCTCGAGCTGGGCGTCGAACCAGGCGACGAAGGCCGGCGAAGGCTGTGCCTCGACGGCGAGATACCACCAGTCTGGCGCAGCGAAGGCCCGGCATTTCACCGCGTCCTTCTCGGTCATGACCAGCGGCAGTTCGGGGCTGAACCGAAGCTGGTCGGCGGTGTAGGCCGCATGGTCGGGGAAGGGATGCGGAATCGGGCGCCAGTTTAGCGCCTCGAGCGTTGCGAAGAAACGCTGGGGGTTGCCGATCCCCGCCAGGGCGTGGAGCGCCTGACCGGCGGGAAAATGCTCGATGCCACGACGCTCGCCGCTGGCAAGGTTGACCAGGGCGGATGGCTGCAGGACAAAGGAGAATGCACCAGCCGGATCGGATGCCGCGCCGTTGTGCAGCACAGCATCGACATCGGCCAGGCGCTCGGCGGGCTCGCGCAACGGACCGGCTGGCAGGCAACGGCGATTACCCAGGCCACGTGCGGCGTCGATCAGCACCAGCTCCAGATCGCGGGCCAGACGGTAATGCTGCAGTCCATCATCGCAGAGGATCAGGTCCAGCGATTCTTCGGCAAGCAGCGTACGCACGGCGTTGGAACGGTCGGGGTCGATCATCAGAGGAACGCCACTGCGTCGGACGATCATCAACGGCTCGTCTCCCGCCTCCGCCGCGGACTGCTCGGCGCGGACGCGCCAGGGCGTCTGTGGTGGCTTGGCGCCATAGCCGCGGCTGACCACGCCGACCTCGAGGCCACGGGCGCGGCAATGTTCGATCAGCCAGAGAATCATCGGCGTCTTGCCGGTGCCGCCCACCGTGATATTGCCAACCACGATGACCGGGACCGGAGCACGGTAGGCAGGCTTGGCGCCGGAAAGAAAGGCCTTACGGCGGCCACGGGCAACGCGCCGGTACAGCAGCTCGAACGGACGCAACAGTACCAGGGCCGGATGCCCCTTGTACCAGGCCTCGAGCAGACGGTCGGAGAACGCCATCAGGGCTTGGCCGAATGGGCCTCGATGGTGGTGATGCGCAGGTGGGTGAAGCCCAGCTTGCCCGCCGCGTCCATCGCGGTGACCACGGATTGGTAGTTGACCTTGCCATCGGCGGTGATCACCACCGGAAGGCTATTGTCCCCACCGGACTCCCGCTGCATGGCCGCCATCAGGTTGTCCAGGTCGTCCCGCGCCAGGCTCTGGCCGTTCAGGGCATAGTGGCCCTCGACGCTGATGGCCAGCTCCAGTTGCTTGACTTCAGTGGCCTCGGGCGGCGTGCCGCTGACCGCCTCGGGCAATTCGACCTTGAGCTGCGACGGCTTGGTGAACGACGTGCTGACCACGAAGAACAGCAGCAGCACAAAGATCACGTCGATCAGCGACGCCAGGTTGATGAAGACGTCCTCGCGAGCCGCGCCGCCCGCTCTACGGCGGAACTTCACGCTTTGCCTTCCTCGACGAAGTCGACTTCGCGGTCGCCCTGGACCACTTCAACCAGCTTGATCGCCTCCTGCTCCATAGCGATCACCAGCTCGTCGACGCGACGCAGCAGATAGCGGTGGAAGAATACGGCGGGAATAGCGACGACCAGGCCAGATGCGGTGGTGATCAGAGCCTTGGAGATACCGCCAGCGAGCATCGGGGCATTGGCCATGCCATCGCCCATGAAGGCACTGAAAATCTGGATCATTCCGAACACCGTACCCAGCAGGCCGAGCAGCGGCGCCATCGCGGCGATGGTGCCCAGCGCGTTGAGGTAGCGTTCGAGCTCATGGATGACCCGGGAAGCGGCCTCTTCGATGCACTCCTTCATGATCTCGCGACCGTGCTTGGAGTTGGCCAGGCCGGCGGCCAGGATTTCACCCAGAGGGGACGATGCACGCAGGTCCTTGAGCGCCTGGCTGTTCATCTTCTTGTCCTTGATCTGCTTCCACACCTGGCCGAGCAGTTGCGGCGGAGCCACGCGGCTCTTGCGCAAAGTCCACAGACGTTCGGCGATGATCGCCATGGCAGCGACGGAGCTCAGCAAGATCGGCAGCATCATCCAGCCGCCAGCTTTGACCAGTTCCCACACAGTGGTGAATCCCCCTGAAAAAAGTGGCGCCACTCTAGCACAGGGTCCGATCCGCGCCGACCGCCACCGTTCTCATTTTTCCTGCCAGAAATGTGCGCTCTGCCGCACTCCCTGGAGCGGCTCACGTGCACCCAGCATTACCAGTAGCGCGCCCTCCTCCGCCGTATCGTGAATCTCGATGCCCTGTGCGCGAAAGCGCTGCACGACCGACGGATGCGGATGCCCATAGGGATTGCTGGCACCACGGGATATCAACGCCGCGGAGGGTTTCAACGCCCGCAGAAACGAGGCGCCCGAAGAACTCCGGCTGCCATGATGACCTGCCAGCAACCAATCGACATGAGCCTGAGGGTGCGCAGCCAACCATGCCGACTCCGCAACCAGCGGCAGATCGCCCGTCAGCAGCAACACCTCGCCATTCGCCTCGATCCTGAGCACGCAGGATCGTCCGTTGCTGTCCTGTGCCGCCAACCACGCCCAACTGGAAAGTCGTACCCCGTCGACTATCCACTCCCGAGCGCTGCAAGGCTTCGCAGCAAGCCCCGCGGGCAGGCGCTCCACCTCGCCGCCGACGGTCTCTCGCGGCCGCATGGCCATGCTGACCGCCAGCGCCCCGCCCGCATGATCGCTGTCGGCGTGGCTGAGCATCAGCATGTCGAGGCGCCGTACCCCCAGGCTGCGCATGACCGGCACCACCACGCGGGCGCCTGCGTCGAAGTCGCCACTGCGTGGTCCTGCGTCGTAGAGCCAGGCGCTCGAGTGCGTTCGAATCAGTACCGACAAGCCCTGCCCCACATCGAGCACGCGCACCTCGGCGAGCCCTGGCGCCGGCACCGACAATGGGGGAAAGAACATGGGCAACAACATGGCGACGCCCAGCGCCCGCCCCGGCACACCGGCAGGCGCCAGTATCAGCAGGACGCCGACCAGAGCCAGCAGCAAAGCCCAGGCCGGCGCCGCGGTCGGCTGCCAGGCTGGAGCGAGCGAAGCCATCCACTCCAGCGATCGGAACAGTACATCCAGCGCTGCACCAGCCAGCCACAGCAGCGACTCGCCGAGCCAGGGCACCCATAGCGTCAGACTGCCGATCAACGCCAGCGGAACCACCGCCAGTTCCACCCAGGGCACAGCGATAAGATTTGCCAGCATCCCACTGATGCTGAGCGGCAACCCCAGCGCCATCGACGCCGGCAGCAACCCGAGAGCCATGACCCACTGCGCCCGCAGCCACGTCAGCCAGGCCATCCACCGGCCCAGACGACCGGCAAAACCGAAGATGAGCAGTGCAACGGCCGAATATGACAGCCAGAACCCCGCCGACAGGACCACCAACGGCTCACTCGACAACACCAGCAGCAGCGCACCGAGCAATGGCGTCCACAAGCCCGCACGGCGATAGCACAAACGCCAGAGCAGCACCATCGAGACCATGACACAGGCGCGCCGCACCGGAACGTCGAAACCCGCCATCAGGCCATACGACCAGGCGACAGCCGCCGCCAGCAGACACGCACAGGGCAACCAGGGAATCCGGGACGGCCAGATTCCACGCCTGGCCATCCCCGCGACCAACAGGTACAGCAGACCGGCCAGCAGCGAGACGTGCGATCCGGAGATCACCATCAGATGCAGGGTCCCCGTATCCTGTAGCACCTGCCAATCCACGCTGCTCAGTCCGGACGCGTCGCCCAGAACGAGAGCCACCAGGGCACCGGATCTCCCGTCGGCATCGACCGACAGCAAGCGCTGTCGCCAGGCTTCTCGCCAGCCGGCCGGCCCGCTGGCCGCAGCCAGACGCTCGCCGGCCTTTACGCTGCCGGTCGCCCCGATGCGTTGCGCAGTCAGCCAGGCCTCGTAGTCAAACCCGGCCTCGTTGGCCATACCATGCGGCAGCTTGAGCTTGACCGCCAGCCGCCAGCGTTCGCCGCCCGTCACTGGAGGGCCCGCGAACCAAGACAAACGCATGCGCTGCGGCAGCTTCATGCGCGGGCTGGACACGTTGGCGAGAATGAAGCGCACCGACGGTCCGCTACGGTCCGGCAAGCCCTCAACCGTCCCCTCCAGCCAGAGGGTGCGCCCATCCAGCGCCCTGGGCAGCCGGTCATCCAACGCTCCCTGGGCCGAATGGCAGGCCCAGACGAACCCCAACAGGCACAGACTGACGAAACAGAAGCGACTCAATAGCAGCGGCAAGGCGAGAAACACCAGCACCAGCAGCAGCCAGATCGGCGGCAGCGTCGGCACCCACCGTAGCGCCAGCATCCCCAACGCCAGCGCGATCATCCCTGAACGAGGCAATCGACTCCTCCCTGAAGCCCCGCGCAACCATCAACGTACGAAGGGTGACGGTTACACATGGACATACTTGGCAACGAAAGACTGTCACCTAGCTAGGCATAATGGGACGTCGTCTGTCTGTCAGAGATTTCCCCCATGCCGCGCAGAATTTTCAAGCGCTACATGCCTGATCCGGAAACCATCCGGAACCACAAGGGCTTGCGCTTCCTGGGGCCACTGGTTCATTCGCCCAACCTCTGGCATCTCAACCGCCGCTCGGTGTCGCGGGCGATGGGCATGGGACTGTTCGCCGCTTTCATCCCCATCCCGCTGCAGATGCTGTTGGCCGCCTCTCTGGCCGTGTGGGTGCGGGCCAACCTGCCGATCTCCGTCGGCCTGGTCTGGCTGACCAACCCGATCACCATGCCACCGGTGTTCTATTGCACCTACAAGATGGGCGCCTGGGTCATGAACATCCCGGCGCGCGTACTCCCCGACCACCTGACCTGGGAGTGGATCAGCAGCGAGCTGTCACTGCTCTGGCAGCCGTTCCTGCTCGGCTCGGTGATCTGCGGAGTCGTGGTGGGAGCTATCGGCTTCGCCCTGACCGAAGGCTACTGGCGCTGGTGGATCGGCCGTAGCTGGCGCCGCCGCCAGGCACTGCGCAATGTGCAGCGCGAGCATTGAAGTACAGTTCCTGCAATGCCATGAATCCCAAACACAAAAAAGCCGCCCCAAGGGCGGCTTTTTTCATGGGCCGGGGAATCACTCGTAGCGCAGTGACTCCGCAGGCTGGGTCGAGGCCGCGCGCCAGGCCGGATACAGCGTGGCGAGGAAGCTCATTGACAGCGCCGCCACGCAGATCAGGACGATATCGGCGATCTGCGGATCGGACGGCAGGTAGTTGATGAAGTAGATATCCGAGTTGAACACGTGGGTACCGGCAATTCGCTCCAGCGTCGAAACGATCGCCGTTACGTTGTACGCCGCCAGCACACCGAGCACGCAGCCAATGACGGTGCCGATCAGGCCGATCACCGTGCCCTGGACCATGAAGATGGCCATGATCTGCTTCGGCGTGGCGCCCAGGGTACGGAGGATGGCGATGTCCGCGCGCTTGTCTGCAACCACCATAATCAGGGTCGCGATGATGTTGAAGGCGGCGACTGCGACGATCAGCAGCAGCAGCAGGCCGATCATGGTCTTTTCCATCTTCATCGCGCTGAACAGGCTGCCCTGGGTGTGGGTCCAGTCCACCGAACGGTAGCCTTCGCCCAGTTGCCTGGCGATACGCTCACCGATATCCGGTGCCTGGAACAGATCCTTAAGGGCAATGCGCACGCTTTGCACCTGCCCCGGCTGCCAACGCATCAGGCTCGCGGCGTCGTCAACGTGGATGAGCGCCAGGGTACTGTCCAACTCGGCGCCAACCTTGAACACGCCAACGACATTCAGGCGCTGCATCCGCGGTGTGATGCCTCCCGGAGCGGAACTGGGCTCCGGAACGATCAGCAGCAGACTGTCCCCGACACCGACATGGAAGCGCCGCGCGGTGATATCGCCGACGACCACGCCGAATTCGCCCGCCTTGAGCGCATCGAAGCGCCCCTGGATCATGTGCTGGCCGATGATCGATACCTGGGTTTCCAGCGCCGGATCGACACCGTCCACCTCGATCGGCTGCATCATGCCCTTGTAGGAAAGCATGCCGTCGATTTCGGTGTAAGGCACCGCGCCGACCACCTGCGGATTCTTCTTCGCCGTATCGGCCACCGTGCGCCAGTCATCCAGCGGGCCGCTGACAGGCTGCAGCACGGCGTGCGGCACCATGCCCAGGATGCGCGCACGCATTTCCTTCTGGAACCCGTTCATTACCGAGAGCACCACGATCATCGCCAGCACACCCAGGGCGAGGCCGATCATCGAAGTCAGGGAGATGAAGGAGATGTAGTGATTGCGTCTCTTGGCCCTGGTGTAGCGAGTGCCGATGAAGACAGAGAGGGGTCTGAACATTCGGGTATCCCTCAGGCGGCGACCAGCCGACCCTCCTCCAGGCGCAGCACGCGATCCATCTGCTGGGCGAGGTGAGTGTCGTGAGTCACCACCAGGAAGGCGGTACGCAGAGACTGCGACAGCTCCAGCATCAGTTCCTGGATACCGTGGGCGGTGTGCTGGTCGAGGTTGCCGGTGGGCTCGTCGAGCAGCACCAGTTGCGGCGTGTTCACCAGGGCGCGTGCGATGGCCACACGCTGACGCTCACCACCGGAAAGCTCCGCCGGCTTGTGGCTCAGACGATGCCCCAGGCCCACGCGTTCGAGGAGCGCGGTGGCGCGCTGGCGTGCCTCCGGGATCGGTGTCTTGCCGATCAGCAATGGCATGCAGACATTCTCCAGCGCAGTGAACTCCGGCAGCAGGTGGTGGAACTGGTAGACGAAGCCCAGCGCGCGATTGCGCAGCAGGCCGCGCTGCTTTTCATTCAGCGCCGACAACTGCTCGCCGGCCAGCCAGACGCTGCCGGTGCTGGGCGTGTCCAGACCGCCCAGCATGTTCAGCAGGGTGCTCTTGCCCGAACCGGAGCTGCCGATGATGGCAACACGCTCGCCCGGCATCAGCTCCAGTTGCACGCCGGCGAGGACCTCGACCGACTGCGGGCCTTCCTCATAGCGCTTGCCGAGGTCGCGGCAGCTCAGGACAGCCTGGTCGTGGGGGGTCGGCTTACTCATAACGCAATGCCTCCGCGGGCTGGGTGCGCGCCGCACGCCAGGCCGGATACAGGGTGGCGAAGAAACTCAGGATCAGCGCGGCGCTGCACACCAGGATCACGTCCTCGCTCATCAGTTGCGAGGGCAGGTAATCGATGAAGTACACGTCCGCGTTGAGGAATTTGTGGCCAAGCAGGCGCTCCAGCAGAGCGATGGCGGAGCTGACGTTGAGCGCCGCGAGGATGCCGAGTACACCGCCGATGAAGGTGCCAATGACGCCGATCACCGTGCCCTGGACCATGAAGGTCGCCATGATCTGGCCGGGCGTGGCCCCCAGCGTGCGCAGGATGGCGATGTCGGCCTTCTTGTCGGTCACGACCATCACCAGGGTGGAAATGATGTTGAACGCGGCGACCGCGACGATCAGCAACAACAGCAGGCCGATCATGGATTTCTCCATGCGGATCGCCTGGTACAGGTTGCCGTGGCTGCGAGTCCAGTCGCGGGCGAAGTAGTCGTTGCCTTTCAGGGTGCGGGCGATTTCCCACGCGGTGCGAGGTGCCTGGAACAGATCGTCAAGCTTCAGGCGCAGGCCTTCGACCTGGCCTTCCTTGAGGCGGCGCATGCGCGCGGCGTCATCGATATGAACCATCGCCACATAGCCGTCCAGCTCGCCGGCTCCGACGTGGAAGGTGCCAGCCACGGTGAAGCGCTTCATGCGCGGGAACATGCCCGCCGGTGTCACCGAGACTTCAGGGGCGATGAAGGTGATCTTGTCGCCGATCTTCACGCCGAGGTTGGCGGCGGCCTTGTCGCCGATCAGGATGCCGAATTCGCCTGACTTGAGGCTCTGCAGCGAGCCTTCCTTGAAGAAGTCGCCAATGATCGAGACCTTGCTCTCCTCATTCGGATCGACCGCGTTTATCAACACCTTCTGCACCACGCCGCCGGCGCTCAGCAACCCCTGCATCTGGATGAAGGGCGCGACCTCCAGGACGTTGGGATGCTGTGTCTTGATCTGCCCGGCGATGCCGCGCCAGTCGTTGATGGGCTGGTACGACTCGACCGTGGCGTGGGGCACCATGCCCAGCACGCGAGTACGCATCTCGTGATCGAAGCCGTTCATGACCGACAGCACAACGATCATCACCACCACGCCCAGCGCGAGGCCGATCATGGAGGTGAGGGAGATGAAGGAGACGAAGTGGCTGCGGCGTTTGGCGCGTGTGTAACGCGTTCCGATGTAGACGGAGAGTGGTCTGAACATGGGGGACCGATCGAGAAGATGAAAAGTGCGCCTGATGACTGAATCCTTCCGGAGGCTGACTTCCGTGTGGCGAGGCTTGGCAGGCGGCTTTACACTCAGACCATCACTACCGCCGTGGGTTCGCCATGTCCAGTCCAGACGCGGATGACCGCCGCGAATACTATCGTATTGAAGATACGCTCGCATTGGAATTTCGCCCCCTGCGTGGGGATGAAATCCGATCCGAAGAAGTGCTTCAGGATGATTCCGCGCTATTCAACCTGCTCAGCGATCTGCACCTGGCGGACTTCGAGTCGCAGCACCTGCTGCGCCACATCAACGAGCGCGACCGGCCGCTGGCCAGCTACCTGAAGGTAATCAACAAGCGCATCGACCTGATCGCCCAGGCTCTGACCCAGAGCGTGCTGCGGGAGATCGGCCCGTCGCGCAAAGTCACGCTCTCCGAGGGCGGTATCGATTTCTGCGACCCGCAGCCAATGCCGGTAGGCCAGGGGCTCGCGCTGAAGATCGTGCTGCTTCCGCAAGGCCTGGGCCTGCTGCTGCGCGCCCGGGTCACACACTGCCGGCAGCAGGACGGAGGCGACTACGCGATCGGTACCGAATTCGAGACTCTCAGCGATACCCAGCGTCAGTTGCTGGCCCGTCATATCCTCCAACGCCAGGCCCTGGAACGACGCCTGGCCAAGGCCCGCAGCGAATGAGCAAAGGGAAATACATGCGCCACCTGCTTCTATTACTCTGCCTGGCCGCACCGCTGCCGCTTCTGGCCGAAACCATCGAAATCCCGATTGGCGACCAGGGCGATCCACACATCGCCCTGCCAACTCACGGCGAGAGCCAGAAAGCCGTGCTGGAGCGCTTCGGTCTGCCGGACGATGAGCACTCACCGGTAGGCAAGCCACCAATCACTCGCTGGGACTATCGGGAGTTCAGCGTCTATTTCGAGAGCGGCCACGTCGTGGACGCGGTACGCCAGCACCATTCCCGAACCCTCCCTCCCCAGAATCAGTCTCCCAAGGAGCCCAAGTGACTCTGATCTATGGACATCGCGGTGCCAAAGGCGAGGTACCGGAAAACACCCTGCCCAGTTTCCAGCGCTGCCTGGAACACGGCGTGACGCGCTGCGAGCTGGATCTGCACTTGTCTCGCGACGGCGAACTGATGGTCATTCACGATCCGACGCTCAAGCGCACCACCGGCCGGCGCGGCAAGGTTTCCGAACAACTGGCGGACGACCTGGTGACCTTCGACGCACGCGAAGGCGGCCCGGGCTGGGTGCGGCCCTGTCCTATTCCGCGGCTGTCGGAGCTGTTCGAGCGCTGCGAGTTCGAGCACTGGCAACTGGAGGTGAAAAGCGCCTCGAAGGACCGCGCCGCACGCACAGTACAGGCGATCCACCAACTGGTCGGCCGCTTCGGGATTCACAAGAGGGTCACGGTGACGTCGAGTTCACGCACCGTATTGCGCGCACTTGAAGAACTGGCACCGGACCTTTCGCGCGGGCTGGTCGCCGAATACGCCTGGCTCGATCCGCTGAAGGTGGCAGCGCACTATGGCTGCGATCTGCTGGCACTGAACTGGATGCTGTGCACCCCGGAGCGGCTGCTCAAGGCGCAGAAGCAGGGTCTGCATGTCTCGGTGTGGACGGTCAACGAGCCGGCACTGATGCGCCGGCTCGCTGATTTTGGCGTGGATAGCCTGATTACAGACTTTCCCGGTTTGGCCACTGCCACGATCGGGAATCGCTGAGCAGATTCCCCCCGACCGGCTCAGGCCGCCGGTCGGAGTACTTCAAAAAAGCCGGTTCAGGCCGTCGAATGCCGCCACGCGGTAGGCTTCGGCCATCGTAGGGTAATTGAAGGTGGTGTTGACGAAGTACTTCAGGGTGTTCAGTTCGCCCGGCTGATTCATGATTGCCTGGCCGATGTGAACGATCTCCGAAGCCTGGTCGCCGAAACAGTGCACACCGAGTATTTCCAGGGTGTCGCGGTGGAACAGGATCTTCAGCATCCCTACCGGCTCGTTGGAAATCTGCGCACGCGCCATGCCCTTGAAGAAAGCCTTACCCACTTCATAGGGAATCTTCGCGGCGGTCAGTTCGTGCTCGTTCTTGCCGATGGAGCTGATCTCCGGAATCGTGTAGATGCCGGTCGGCACGTCATTGACGAAGCGCCAGCCATCGTGCTCGACGATGTTGCCGGCAGCGGAACGGCCCTGGTCGTAGGCAGCGCTGGCAAGGCTCGGCCAGCCGATCACGTCGCCCGCTGCATAGATGTTCGACACCGAGGTGCGATAGTTCTCGTCCACCTCGACCTGGCCACGGCTGTTGACCTTGATGCCGATATTCTCCAGGCCCAGCCGGTCGGTGTTGCCGGTACGGCCGTTACACCACAGCAGGGCGTCGGCCTTGATCTTCTTGCCCGACTTCAGGTGCAGCACCACGCCGTTATCCAGGCCTTCCACGCGTTCGTACTCTTCGTTGTGACGAATCAGCACGTTGTTGTTGCGCAGGTGGTAGCTCAGGGCATCGGAGATTTCGTCGTCGAGGAAGCTCAGCAACTGGTCGCGGGTATCGATCAGATCCACCAGCACGCCCAGGCCACTGAAGATCGAGGCGTACTCGCAGCCGATCACGCCAGCTCCGTAGATGATCAGGCGGCGCGGGGTATGGCTCAGCGACAGGATGGTGTCGCTATCGTAAACACGCGGGTGGTTGAAGTTGATGTCCGACGGACGATACGGGCGCGAGCCGGTGGCGATCACGAACTGGTCGGCCACCAGGCGCTCGACGGCGCCGCTAGGAGTCACGACCTCAACGGTGCGCTCATCGACGAAGCTGGCGGTGCCGTTGAACATGTCGATTCGATTGCGCGCGTAGTAGCCGGTGCGCGATGCGACCTGCTTGGAGATGACCTTCTCGGCGCTTTTCAGCACGTCAGGGAAGGAGAACCAGCGCGGCTCGCCGATCTGGCGGAACATCGGATTGGTGTTGAATTCGATGATCTGCTTCACCGAGTGACGCAGTGCCTTGGACGGGATGGTACCCAGGTGCGTGCAGTTGCCGCCGACCACGCGCCGGCTGTCCACCACCGCCAGCTTGCGCCCGTACTTGGAGGCATTCATAGCTGCCCCCTCGCCTGCCGGGCCCGTGCCGAGAATCACCACGTCGTAGTTGTAGACAGCCATGCGTACTCCTTCAGAACAGGCCGGGACGCCCATCTGACGCTCCCGGCAAAGCCCCGGCACCACATGCACCGGGACGGATCGAAACATTGGCGCAGCTTAGCCCTGCGGCAAAAGGCTGCACATTAGCGCTTGGTCGGCAGGTAGGCGAGCATTGCCATCACTACATGCCGGCTCCAACGCTCATTTTGCCCGGTGAACCTTTCACTCAGGCACCGGGAACAGTTCCTCGAAGCGCGATGTGGCGCGAGTGCTGAACCCCTCGCCCTGGCGCACGATGAAGAACGCCGCCAGACCATTGCGCTCGGCAAAGGTATAGCCCTCCTCCGGCCCCAGCACCATCAGCAGGGTCGACAGGCCATCGGCCCGCAACGCCTGCGCATCGGCCACCGTGACCGCCGCCAGCGCATGCCTGACCGGCATGCCGCTGCGCGGGTCGAAGGTGTGCGAGTAGCGCTGCCCACCTTCCTCGAAATAGTTGCGGTAGTCGCCGGAAGTGGACAATCCGAAGCCATCCACCGCCACCGAGCGCTCCACCTGCCGCTCGCGTTCGCCGCTGGGTACCTCCAGCGCCACGCGCCAGGACGTGCCGTCCGGCTTGTGGCCAACAGCCTTGAGCTCGCCGGTGATCTCTACCAGGAAATTCTTCAGCCCCAACGCGGCCAGGCGCGTACTGACCTTGTCCACCGCGTAGCCAGCGACAATGCTGTCGAAATCGAGCTGCGTGTCCACCGACTTGCAAAGGCGCCCGTCCTCCAGGCGCAGATGCCGGTGACCGACGCGCGCACGCTCGCGCTCCAGCGCCGCTGCGTCCGGCACCTGCTCGCGGCGCGACTGCGGGCCGAAGCCCCAGAGGTTCATCAACGGCTCGACAGTGAGATCGAACGCGCCGTCGCTCTGCTGCGCCAGCGCCTCGCCGAAGCGCCAGAGCTTGAGCATGTCCGCCGGCAACGCCATGCAGGAACCAGCCGGCAGAGCATTGAAGCGTGACACGATGGAATCGTCGCGATACGTGGAGAACTGCTGATCCAGATCGGCCAGGATGGCATCGACCTCAGCCTTGAGCTTCGCGGCGTCCGGCACGTTGTTGGCTGGCACGAACTGCACGGTGTAGCTGCTGCCCATCGTCGGCCCGCCGAAACGCTCGACCGACTGCCCGCAACCACCCAGTCCGGTCATGGAAAGCAGGACCATCAGCGGTACGATCAGCAATCTTGCACAGGACACCGGTTCACTCCTTCGCCGCCAGGCGCGCGGCGCCGGGCATTCTACCGCAAGCGCGCCGTGCCACTGTTTCCGCTGTGGCAAAGGTGCGTTACCAAAAGAAAACGGGAGCCGAAGCTCCCGTTTCATCTTGCTCAGGCCCTGGCCCGGGACTGCTTGATCAGGTAGCAGCCCCCCATCAGTACGATCCACACCGGGATTGCGTACACCGAGACGTCGATGCCCGGAATCTGCAGCATGATGCCGAGGATGAACACTACGAACGCCAGGCACAGCCAGTTGCCGAAGGGGTACCACAGCGCGCGGAAGAACGGCTGCACGCCCTTGGCCTGCATGGCCTTGCGGAACTTCATGTGGGCCAGGCTGATCATTGCCCAGTTGATTACCAGAGCGGCAACCACCAGAGACATCAGCAGCTCCAGAGCCTGGTGCGGAATCACATAGTTGACCACTACGCAGGCCAGGGTGATGAACGCCGATACGCCAATGGCCAGCAGCGGTACACCACGGCTATCCACCTTGGCGAAGGCACGCGGGGCATCGCCCTGTTCGGCCAGGCCGTAGAGCATGCGGCTGTTGCAGTACACGCAGCTGTTGTAGACCGACAGCGCGGCAGTGAGCACCACAAAATTCAGCACGTTGGCGGCCATATCGCTGCCCAGCAGCGAGAAGACTTTCACGAACGGGCTGCCGCTATAGGCATCGCCGGCGCTGTTGATGCTCTCCAGCAGGGCATCCCACGGGTACAGCGAGAGCAACACCGCCAGGGCGCCGATGTAGAAGATCAGGATGCGGTAGATCACCTGGTTGATCGCCTTGGGGATCACCTTCTTCGGCTCGGAGGCTTCGGCGGCGGTAATACCCACCAGCTCCAGACCGCCGAAGGAGAACATGATGATCGCCAGGACCATCACCAGGCCCTTCAGGCCATTGGGGAAGAAGCCGCCGTGGGCCCACAGGTTGCTCACCGAGGCTTGCGGGCCGCCGGTGCCGCTGACCAGCAGCCAGACGCCCAGCAGGATCATGCCGATGATGGCCACAACCTTGATGATCGCGAACCAGAACTCGGTCTCGCCGAACGCTTTCACGTTGAACAGATTGATGGTGTTGATCAGGACGAAGAACACCGCCGCCGTGGCCCAGGTCGGGAAGTCGGGCCACCAGAACTGGATGTACTTTCCAACCGCCGTCAGCTCGGACATCCCCACCAGGATGTACAGCACCCAATAGTTCCAGCCCGACATGAAGCCGGCAAAGCCGCCCCAGTACTTGTGCGCAAAATGACTGAAGGAACCGGCCACCGGCTCCTCGACGATCATTTCGCCGAGCTGGCGCATGATCAGGAAGGCGATGAAGCCGCCGATGGCGTAGCCGAGGATCATCGACGGGCCGGCTGATTGCAGCACCCCGGCAGAACCGAGGAACAGGCCGGTGCCGATGGCGCCGCCGAGGGCGATAAGCTGGATATGGCGGTTCTTGAGACCGCGCTTCAGCTCGCCTTCATGCAGATGTTGTCCATCCATTTGAAGTCTTTCCAGGTTCGGGAATTGGCAGATTTTATCGTTGGTATGGAAACGCCACTAACGAAAAACGGGAGCCCGAGAGCTCCCGTTTCTCTATACCGCCTCTATCAGCGCGGGAAAGCCGGCGGATTCACGCCAGCCATGTCTTCCATCACGCGCACGACCTGGCAGCTGTAGCCGAACTCGTTGTCGTACCACACGTACAGAACGACGCGATTGTCGTTGCAGATGGTAGCCTCGGCATCGACCACGCCAGCATGGCGGGAGCCGACGAAGTCGGTGGAAACCACTTCCTGCGAGGAGACGAAATCGATCTGCTTCTGCAGGTCCGAGTGCATGGCCATCTGGCGCAGGTACTCGTTGATCTCTTCGCGGGAGGTGGATTTTTCCAGATTCAGGTTCAGGATCGCCATCGAGACGTTCGGCGTCGGAACGCGGATCGCATTGCCGGTCAGCTTGCCCTTCAGAACCGGCAGGGCCTTGGCGGCGGCGGTAGCGGCGCCGGTCTCGGTGATCACCATGTTCAGCGGAGCGCTGCGGCCACGGCGGCTGCCCTTGTGGAAGTTGTCGATCAGGTTCTGGTCGTTGGTGTACGAGTGAACGGTTTCGACGTGGCCGTTGACGATACCGTACTGGTCGTTGACAGCCTTCAGCACCGGAACGATGGCGTTAGTAGTGCAGGAAGCAGCGGAGACGATCTTGTCGTCAGCGCTGATTTCGCCGTGGTTGATGCCGTGCACGATGTTCTTCAGCGCGCCTTTGCCCGGAGCGGTGAGGATCACGCGGGAGATGCCGGCGCACTTGAGGTGCTGGCCCAGGCCCTCGGCATCACGCCACTTGCCGGTGTTGTCGACCAGCAGGGCGTTCTTGACGCCGTACTGGGTGTAGTCGATCGACGCCGGGTCGTTGGAGTAGATAACCTGGATCAGGTTGCCGTTGGCGGTAATGGTATTGTTTTCTTCGTCGATGGTGATGGTGCCATCGAACGGACCATGCACGGAGTCGCGGCGCAGCAGGCTGGCACGCTTGACCAGATCGTTCTCGGCACCCTTGCGGACGACGATGGCACGCAGGCGCAGGCCGTCACCGCCACCGGTTTTCTCGATGAGGATGCGTGCCAGCAGGCGACCGATACGACCGAAACCGTACAGGACAACGTCGGTGCCTTCGCGCTTGCCGCCGTTCTGCTTGCCAACCACGTCGGCCAGTTCGTCCTTGGTGAACTGCTCGATGCTGCGGCCGTTACCTTCAGCCTTGAACTTGGCGACCATCTTGCCCAGGTCGACGGAGGCGGCGCCCACCTTGAGCTCGCTCATCGCCTTGAGGATCGGGAAGGTGTCGTGTACCGACAGCTCGGCTTCGTCGGCCAGGCGGTGACGGGCGAAACGGTGCGCTTTGAGGATCGCGATCACCGAACGGTTGATCAGGCCACGGCCGTAGATCGAGGTCACCACGTTGTTGTTACGGTAGAGCTGGCCGATCAGCGGAATCATGGCTTCCGCGAGGGCTTCACGATCAATCCACTCACCGAGACACTGGTCGGGCTTCTGGGTCACGGGCAATACCTTCCACATGTAGGAGAAGAAAAAAGGGGCTACATTATGACGGCGTGAACAACCGGCGGCAATCCGCAGCCGTCGCATGACTGACATCCATCAATCGGGATAGTTACAATCCAACCGGTCCATTTCTTCGACCGGAGCCACGATCGCCCGTGTCCGTATTGCGCACTCCTACGCTGCCGACCGCCGCCGGCAAGCAATCCTGGGGCAACCTGCCAGGTGCCGCCCTGAGCCTTGCCGTTGCCGAAGCCTCGACAGCGGCAAAGCGTTTCACCCTGTTGCTGACCGCCGACAGCCAGAGCGCCGAGCGCCTGGAGCAGGAACTGCGCTTCTTTGCGCCGGACCTGCCGGTACTGCAGCTACCGGACTGGGAAACCCTCCCCTACGACGTGTTCTCGCCGCACCAGGACATCATTTCCCAGCGCGTCGCCACACTTTATCAATTGCCCGAACTGCGCCGCGGCGTGCTGGTAGTACCGATCACTACCGCCCTGCACCGCCTGGCGCCAGCCAAGTTCCTGCTAGGCAGCAGCCTGGTCCTGGATGTCGGCCAGAAGCTCGATGTCGAGCAGATGCGCAGCCGCTTCGAGGCCGCCGGCTACCGCTGCGTTGACACCGTCTACGAGCATGGCGAGTTCGCCGTTCGCGGCGCGCTGATCGACCTGTTCCCGATGGGCAGCGAACTGCCCTACCGCATCGACCTGTTCGACGATGAAATCGAGACGCTGCGCACCTTCGACCCGGAAACCCAGCGTTCCATCGACAAGGTCGACAGCATCCGCCTGCTGCCGGCTCGCGAGTTCCCGCTGCGCAAGGAGGCGGTGACCGGTTTCCGTGGCCGCTTCCGCGAGCGCTTCGATGTCGACTACCGGCGCTGCCCGATCTACCAGGACCTGGCCAGCGGCCTGACACCGGCCGGCATCGAGTACTACATCCCGCTGTTCTTCGAAGAGGGCGAGACTTCCACACTGTTCGACTATCTGCCGCAGGACACCCAGGTGTTCTCCCTGCCGGGCATCGAGACAGCCGCCGAGCAGTTCTGGACCGATGTGCGCAACCGCTACGAGGACCGTCGCTACGACCCGGAACGTCCGTTGCTGCCACCCGCCGAAGTATTCCTGCCGGTGGAAGACTGCTTCGCCCGCCTGAAGAACTGGCCGCGTGTAGTGGTCAGCCCGGAACCGATCGAGCCGGGCGTCGGCCGCGAACGCTTCTCCGCCGAGCCGCTGCCGGAACTCGCCATCGAGGCCAAGGCCAGCGAACCGCTGGCGCGCCTGCGCCAGTTCATCGAACAGTTCGACGGCCGCATCCTGTTCGCCGCCGAATCCGCCGGACGCCGCGAAGTGCTGCTGGAACTGCTGGCGCGGCTGAAGCTGCGCCCGGTGGAAGTCGACGGATGGCCGGGCTTTCTCAATCATCAGGATCGCCTGGCGATCACCATCGCTCCGATGGACGAGGGCCTGCTGCTGGAGGCCGGGAAGCACCGCCCCGGCATCGCCCTGGTCGCCGAGAGCCCGCTGTTCGGCCAGCGCGTCATGCAACGACGCCGCCGGGAGAAGACCCGCGACGGCGGCGAGAATGTCATCAAGAACCTCACCGAGCTGCGCGAGGGTGCGCCGGTGGTGCACATCGACCACGGTGTCGGTCGCTACATGGGCCTGATCACCCTGGAGATCGACGGCCAGAACGCCGAGTTCCTGGCCCTGGAATACGCAGACGAAGCCAAGCTCTACGTGCCAGTGGCCAACCTGCACCTGATCGCCCGCTACACCGGCAGCGACGACGCCCTGGCGCCGCTGCACAAGCTGGGCTCGGAAACCTGGCAGAAGGCCAAGCGCAAGGCCGCCGAACAGGTCCGCGACGTCGCCGCCGAACTGCTCGACATCTATGCACGCCGTGCGGCGCGCAAGGGCTACGCGTTCAAAGACCCGCAGGCGGACTACGCGACCTTCTCCGCTGGCTTCCCCTTCGAGGAAACCCCGGACCAGCAGACTGCCATCGAGGCCGTCGTGGCCGACATGCTCGCCGACAAGCCGATGGATCGCCTGGTCTGCGGCGACGTGGGCTTCGGCAAAACCGAGGTGGCAATGCGCGCCGCGTTCGTCGCGGTGCACAGCGGCAAGCAGGTCGCTGTGCTCGTACCGACCACCCTCCTCGCCCAGCAGCACTACAACAGCTTCCGCGACCGCTTCGCGGACTGGCCGGTGACAGTCGAGGTCATGAGCCGCTTCAAGTCGACCAAAGAGGTCGAAGGCGCTGTGGCACAACTGGCCGAAGGCAAGGTGGATATCGTCATCGGCACCCACAAGCTGCTGCAGGACGACGTCAAGTTCAAGAATCTCGGCCTGGTCATCATCGACGAGGAACACCGCTTCGGCGTGCGCCAGAAGGAACAACTCAAGGCACTGCGCAGCGAGGTAGACATCCTCACCCTCACCGCAACGCCGATCCCCCGCACGCTCAATATGGCCGTGGCAGGCATGCGCGACCTGTCGATCATCGCCACACCGCCAGCGCGCCGCCTCTCCGTGCGCACCTTCGTAATGGAAGAACAGAAGTCGGTGATCAAGGAAGCCCTGTTGCGCGAACTGCTGCGCGGCGGCCAGGTGTACTACCTGCACAATGAGGTGAAGACCATCGAGAAGTGCGCCCGCGACTTGGCGGAGCTGGTCCCGGAAGCGCGCATCGGCATCGGCCACGGGCAGATGAACGAGCGCGAACTGGAGCGGGTGATGAGCGACTTCTACCACAAGCGCTTCAACGTGCTAGTAGCCTCGACCATCATCGAAACCGGCATCGACGTGCCCAGCGCCAACACCATCCTCATCGAGCGCGCCGACAAGTTCGGCCTGGCCCAACTGCACCAGTTGCGCGGCCGCGTAGGCCGCAGCCACCACCAGGCCTATGCCTACCTGCTCACCCCACCTCGCAAGCAGATGACCCCGGACGCCGAAAAGCGCCTGGAAGCCATCGCCAACGCCCAGGACCTGGGCGCCGGCTTCGTGCTGGCGACCCACGACCTGGAAATCCGCGGCGCCGGCGAACTGCTCGGCGAAGGTCAGAGCGGACAGATCCAGGCAGTGGGCTTCACCCTCTATATGGAAATGCTCGAACGCGCGGTGAAGGCCATCCGCAAAGGCGAGCAGCCGAACCTGGAACAACCGCTGGGCGGCGGTCCGGACATCAACCTGCGGGTGCCGGCGCTGATCCCCGAAGACTACCTGCCGGACGTCCACGGCCGCCTGATCCTCTACAAGCGTATCGCCAACGCGGTCGACGAGGACGGGCTGCGCGAACTGCAGGTGGAAATGATCGACCGCTTCGGCCTGCTTCCTGAACCGGCCAAGAACCTCATGCGCCTGACTTTACTGAAACTGCAGGCAGAAAAGCTTGGCATCGTGAAGGTTGATGCCGGGCCGCAGGGAGGACGGGTAGAATTCGCCGCCGATACCTGCGTCGACCCGCTGGTCCTGATCAAGATGATCCAGAGCCAACCCAATCGGTACAAATTCGAAGGGGCGACCCTCTTCAAGTTCCAGGTTCCGATGGAGCGCCCGGAAGAACGCTTCAACACGCTGGAAGCGCTGCTCGAGCGCCTCAAGCCACAGACTCACTAAGGACCCCGTGCAATGCGCCTGTTCCAACCCTTGCTGCTGTCGCTGGCCCTGCTGTCGCCGGCTGCCCTCGCCGAGCCCTACCAGGTGGAGCTGATTCTGTTCCAGCAGTCCGGCGATGCCGTATTCGCCAGCCAGTCCGCCCCCGACGACTGGGCCAAAGGCGCTCAGCCGCCAAGCGCGGACAGCCAGCGCCCCACCGCCCTCGACGCGCAGGTGGCGAAGCTGCGGCAGAATGAAGGCTTCCAGGTACTGATGCACAAAGCCTGGCGCCAGGACATCGACGCCAACCCGGTGAAGATCGCCCTCAACGAAGGCGAAAAACGTGACGGACACTACCCGGTGGAAGGAACGATCACCCTCAGCCAGCAGCGTTTTGTGAACACCCAGACCAACTTCTGGATCAACCAGTTCGGCAATGACGGCCTGCTCGCCGCCAGCCAGCACATGGTCCAGGAAGCCAGCCTTAAAAACAGCGTGCTGACCTACCTCGACCACCCAAGCCTGGGCATGTTGATCAAAGTCAGCCCGCTCAATGCCCGCCCGGCCTCACCACCGCCGCCCGGAATGGAAGACGAGGCCCCCACCGGCCCTGGCGCGCTGCAGCAACCCGCACCGGCCGCACCGAGCGACGGCGGCTTCGACGCCCCTCCGCCGGCACAACCCGCGCAGTAATGAAAAAAGGCCGCATCACTGCGGCCTTTTTCGTTTTCCTGGAGCTGGAATTCAGCTCATCAATACGCGCCCCAGCACTTCGCGCACCTTACCGATACCGTCGCGCAGCGCCTCTTCGATCTCAGCCATAGTAATGATGCCGCTGGACTTGCCGGCCGCCGGATTCACCACAAGCGACAGGCAGGCATACGGCAGCTCAAGCTCGCGAGCCAGCGCCGCTTCGGGCATGCCAGTCATGCCGACGATATCGCAACCATCGCGCTCCAGCCTGGCGATTTCAGCCACGGTCTCCAGGCGCGGGCCCTGGGTCGCGGCATATACGCCATGACTGCTATGCGGATAGCCGAGTGCCTGCAGCGCCACGACCAGCTTCTGGCGCAGCGCTTCGTCATAGGGATGGCTGAAGTCGATATGCGTGACATGCTCGATATCGTCAGCGAAATAGGTGTGCTCGCGCCCCCAGGTGTAATCGACTATCTGGTGCGGCACGCACAGATGCCCGCTGCCCATAGCCGCATGGATGCCACCCACTGCATTCACCGCCAGGACCGCCTCGGCACCAGCCTGCTGCAGCGCCCATATATTGGCCCGATAGTTCACCTGATGCGGTGGAATGCGATGCGGATGTCCGTGACGGGCGAGGAACAACACCTCGCGCCCGGCGAACTCGCCACGCTGCACAGCAGTCGACGGCATGCCGTAGGGGGTGTCCAGATCAACGGCATCCTTCAGAGTCAGGCCTTCCAGTTGGGTCAGGCCGGTACCGCCAATGATGGCGTAGACAGTCATTTTTCCATCCTCGTAGACCGCTGCGATCTCGCGACCCAGCGCAGAACACCGGCGGCACTTCGGAATCTGCAATCCCCTCGCGACGAGCGCCGGACTGGCTCGCTCCGCAATGCCTCGGCAATCAGTCGATCAGTTGAGCGCCACGCAACTCGCCAACGGCCTGCTGCCAGCGCGGCAACTGTTTGTATTCGACGCCCGGCCAAGCCCTGCCCCGCATGCGTTGCAAGCGCTTGGGCACCTTGACCTTAAGACGCTGGAGGGCGCCCAGGGCCAGTTCGGCGGAACCGCGATCATTGCATACCAGCCCCATGTCACAACCGGCACTCAGCGCGGCCTCGATACGGTTTGCGGCATCTCCCACCACATGAGCGCCGGCCATCGACAGATCATCACTGAAGATCACGCCGTCGAAGCCCAGCTCGCCACGCAGGATGTCCTGCAGCCAGCGGCGCGAGAAGCCGGCGGGATTCGGGTCGACCTGCGGGTAGATCACATGGGCGGGCATCAACGCATCCAGTTCGGAAGACAGGCGCTGGAACGGGAGCAGATCGCTGGCGCGAATCTGCTCGAGACTGCGCTCATCCTCGGGAATCGCTACATGGGAGTCCGCCTCGGCCCAGCCGTGACCAGGGAAGTGCTTGCCAGTCGCAGCCATGCCGGCATCGTGCATGCCGCGAATGAATGCGCCAGCGAGCGCAGTGGCGCGCTCGGCGTCACCCTCGAAGGCGCGGCTACCGACCACAGCGCTGCGCTGGTGATCAAGATCGAGCACCGGAGCGAAGCTGAGATCCAACCCCACTGCCAGCACTTCGGTCGCCATCAGCCAGCCGCACTGCTCGGCCAGACGCTCGGCGTTCGAACTGTCCCCCAAGGCACGCATTGCCGGCAACCGCAGGAACCCCTGGCGCAGTCGCTGAACACGCCCGCCTTCCTGATCGACGGCAAGCAGAAGATCCGGACGCACGGCACGGACCGCCGTGCACAGCTCACGCACCTGACGGGGCGATTCGATGTTGCGAGCGAAGATGATCAGGCCGCCCACTTCAGGGTGGCGCAGGATCTGGCGGTCCTCGGCGGTCAGCCAGGTACCGCCGATATCGAGCATCAGAGAGCCTTGCATGTCATTTCCTTAATTCAGTCCCGCCGCCCGCCAATAAGGGCAGGCGGCTTCATCGATACGAACCCGGCAATGGAGAGGCACGCGAGGAAAGAGTTCCAGCAGGTCATCATTGCGCAAGCGAATGCAACCGTGGGAGACCGGCACGCCCACCGGCTCGCAGTCCGGCGCACCGTGCAGATAGATGTAGCGGCGGAACGTATCGACCTCGCCCATTCGATTGCGCCCTGGCTCGGACCCACAGAGCCAGAGGATACGAGACAGGATCCAGTCGCGCCTGGGAAATGCCTCGTGCAGCTCCGCGGACCAGACTTCGCCGGTCCAGCGCCGCCCCTTCAGTACCGCCCCCCGGGGCAGGCCATCCCCGATACGTGCGCGTACCTGATGCTCGCCACGCGGCGTGCAGCCAGAACCATTGCGCTCCCCGGCCCCTTTTGCAGCCGAGGATATCTGCAGGCGCAGCACCAGACGCCCTGCGGCAAAGCCGTAGAGCATCTGATCGGCAAGGGAAACATGCAGGAGATCGAGGTCAGCCATGACCGGCTACTTTAGCCGATCAAGCCAGTGCAGCCCAGCCTGGGTCAGACCTTGGCAGGCGCCGAAGCAGACGTCTTGGCCCGAGGCTTGGGCTGCGCGCCAGCCAGCGAAGGATCGCTGAGACCGCTGTCCGCGCGCATGCCAGCGGCGAGGAACGGCACCATCAGACGCATTACCTGCTCGATGGAAGTGTTCACGCCGAAATCGTTTTCGGCCATCGCTCGCAGCGCCTTGATACCGGACATACTGAACGCCGCGGCGCCAAGCATGAAATGCACGCGCCAGAACAGTTCAAGCGGCGGAAGACGCGGCGCTGCCTCGTTCACCAACAGCATGAAGCGGCGGAATACCTTTCCGTAGACCTCTTCGAGATACTTGCGCAAGTGCCCCTGGCTCTGACTGAACGCAAGGCCGAGCAAGCGCATGAAGATAGAAAGGTCATTGCCGCTGCGCGGCTTCACCGCCATCGCCTGGACGACCAGCAACTCGAGGAGTTCCTCAAGCGAGGCACGCGGCGAATCGGGCTTGGCCTGGCGACGATCCAGTTCCTTTTCGAGGCTGGCGCAGAACGGGCCGAGGAAGCGCGAAAAGACAGCCTGGATCAACGCCTTCTTCGAGCCGAAGTGATAATTCACCGCCGCGAGGTTCACCCCAGCCTTGCTGGTGATCAGACGCAACGAGGTCTCGGCGAAGCCCTTCTCCGCGAACAGCTGTTCCGCAGCATCCAGGATGCGTTCGACGGTTTCCGACTGGGCCATGGCTACTCCGCGCCTGACAAACACTTGTTTGAAACATACGTTTCAGCCTCGCGCATTGTCAAGCCGGAAGCGAAGAATTGTTTACAAAAACGTAGGCAATACGACGAACAGCCCACCTGAAAGCAAGACGCTTCCCAGAACGCAAAGGTTACATGGATGAATACCCGGCCAACAGCCACCAGAAATAAAGCATTGCCAGGCGGCCATCACTGTATATAATTCCAGTCACTGTATAAAAAGCCAGAGTATGGACATGCTGAAGCTGACGCCGCGCCAAGCCGAGATCCTCTCCTTCATCAAACGCTGCCTGGAAGACAACGGCTACCCGCCCACCCGCGCCGAAATCGCCCAGGAACTCGGCTTCAAATCGCCCAATGCCGCCGAGGAACATCTCAAGGCCCTTGCTCGCAAGGGCGCCATCGAAATGACCCCTGGCGCCTCGCGCGGCATCCGCATCCCCGGTTTCGAGCCCAAGGCTGCCGCAAACGATGACGAACTGCCGATCATCGGCCGTGTCGCCGCCGGCGCACCGATCCTTGCCGAACAGAACGTCGACGATACCTGCCGCATCAATCCCACCTTCTTCAATCCGCCGGCCAACTACCTGCTGCGCGTGCGCGGCCAGAGCATGAAGGATGTCGGCATCCTCGACGGCGACCTGCTGGCCGTGCACGTCACTCGCGAGGCCCGCAACGGCCAGATCGTGGTTGCGCGCCTGGGTGAGGAAGTAACCGTGAAGCGCTTCAAGCGCGAGGGCAGCAAGGTCTGGCTGATCGCCGAAAACCCGGAGTTCGCCCCCATCGAGGTCGATCTCAAGGAACAGGAACTGGTCATCGAAGGCTTGAGTGTCGGCGTGATCCGCCGCTGAACAGGAGGCACCCATGCAGTACCCGCAGCCATTGAACCTGCCGCAACTTCCGCTGTTCCAGGAGGCACTCTGGGCAAGCGGTACTGCTTCCCTGCTCCCGGAGCTGATGGATGAAGAGCCTGCTACCCCCGACAGCGCCTTCAGCGAGATTGTCCTTCGCGGCCTGCACGGCCAATGTCTGACACTTCTGGCACCGATGCTGCGTGAACTTAGCGAGGAAAGCGATTCCCGCTGGCTGACCTTGATCGCTCCGCCCTCCAGCCTTACGCCAGACTGGCTGCGCAAAGCCGGCCTGAATCGGGAGCGCATCCTGCTCCTGCCGGCCAAGGATCAAGCCGCCGCCCAGGCACTCGCCTGTGAAGCACTCCGGCTGGGCAACAGCCACACTGTCGTGAGCTGGTTGAATCTCAGCTCCCAGGCGCGCGCGCAGCTATCCCGCGCAGCCGTTACCGGTCAGGCGCAAAGTCTGAATATTCGTCTGGGGTAATGAAAGCTTCGTCGCGAATGCGGCGAAGCAGGGGCATGCGCTTAATGCAGGACGCGAGGGTCTTCGTCCATGCCGACATCACCGCCCTCGGCGAGACGACCTGCCATCTGCACACCCACGTTGAACATCGCTTTGGCGATCTCGATGTGCTGCCCCTGCAGGAAGCCTTTCGCGTCGGCGGAGAATTCCAGAGTCACCAATGCCTCTTCCTCGTCCGCGCGACGCAGCACAATACGCCCGTCAGGCAGCTCTACGATTTCCAGAAATGAGGTTGGCATAGCGAACGTTCTCCACAGCAGAACGCGTAGTGTAACAGCCACATCCGCTACACCCTAGCCCAACGTTCCCCTAGGCAGCCTGTTGGTCGGAATTATGAATCAGAGCTCGGTCAAAGACGCACGGAAACGCAGCACCAGTTCTTTCAAGGATTTACGCCAGGCTTCCAGCTCGTCATTGCCGAGCTCGACAGGCACTTCATCGCCTACATTGACCGTCTGGATCAGCGGCTGCGTCGGGTCTACCTTGGCCTTCTTCGGCTCGCTCGGCGGCTGGAACAGCGCGGCGTATGCAGCCAACAAACGGGCCAGCCAAGCCTCGGGAGACTGTGCGAGTTCGACCATTTCCGCGAGCTCCGGGCTCGGTGCCGCGGCCAGTACATCCGCATTGAGCAGCATGTCGACACGCGGCGCACCGGCCTGGGGCAACCGGTAGTAACCGGCAATTTCATGGGCTATGCCCAGCACCGCGCCATAGAGATGGAACAGTGCCGCTTCACGCTCGGCCTGAATGCGCGCCTGGGCATTCATCGCTCGCGTGCTCTCGGCGCTGCGCCAGGCCTCCAGGGCAAGGCCGGCGAAGAACAGCTTCTGGTTGGTACGGGTATAGAGTTCGTTCGCCATGACCAGGCCCTCCAGCAATCGACGTCGGCAGTATATGCGCGCCCGGCGTCAGCAGGGGCGCGCCGTCCATCAGCGCTGCTTGTCTTCTACTTTCCACTTGCCGCCGTCGAAAAACGCGCGCCATCCAGTAGGTTTGCCATCGACCTCAGACTGCACGTACTGCTCCTTGGTCTTGCGACTGAAGCGAATCACCGCCGGGCGACCTTCCGAGTCCTTCTGAGGCGCAGAAAGCAGGAAGTGATACTTCGGATCCAACTCGTCCTTGTGCGGCACCAGCTCACTGACCAACGGAGCACGAGTCTCGCGATTCTTCGGGAACTGGCTGGCGGCCAGGAACAGGCCGGACGCACCGTCACGCAGCACATACACGTCGTCCACCTTCTCGCACTTGAGCTCAGGCATGCGGATGGCGTCCATCTTCGGCGGAGCGGGCTCGCCGTTCTTCAGCAGCTTACGGGTATTCTTGCAGGTCGGGTTGGTGCAACCGAAGAACTTGCCGAAGCGGCCAGTCTTGAGCTGCATCTCACTGCCGCACTTGTCGCACTCCAGGCTTGGACCTTCGTAACCCTTGATACGGTACTGACCTTCTTCGATCTCGTAGCCGGCGCAATCCGGGTTATTGCCACAGATGTGCAGCTTGCGTTTATCGTCGACCAGGTAGGCGTCCATCGCTGTACTGCAGATCGGGCAACGATGCTTGCCGCGCAGCACCCGGGATTCGGATTCGCCTTCGTCATCCGCGGCGATTTCATCGCCTGGAATCAGGTTCACGGTCGCCTTGCAGCGCTCTTTCGGCGGCAGACTGTACCCCGAGCACCCGAGGAACACGCCGGTGGAGGCAGTACGGATCATCATCGGCCGACCGCATTCTCGGCACGGGATGTCAGTCAGGGTCGGCTGGTTGGCCCGCATGCCGTCGTTGGCGGCCTCAGCCAGATCAAGCTTCTTGCGGAAATCGCCGTAGAACTCGTCGAGCAGGTTCTTCCAGTCACGCTCACCCTGTGCCACGTCGTCGAGATGCTCCTCCATGCCGGCAGTGAAGCCGTAGTCCATCAGGTTGGAGAAGCTTTCGTTGAGGCGGTCGGTGACGATGTCGCCCATTTTCTCCGCATAGAAGCGGCGGTTATGGGTCGTGACGTAGCCGCGCTCCTGAATGGTGGAGATGATTGCCGCATAGGTGGACGGACGGCCAATGCCGCGCTTTTCCAGCTCCTTGACCAGGCTGGCTTCGGAGAAGCGCGCCGGCGGCTTGGTGAAGTGCTGGCTCGGATCGAGCTTGAGCAGCTTCATCGCCTCACCCTGATTCATTTCCGGCAGGACGTCATCCTCGCCCGGCTTGCTCTGCTGCGGCAGGACCCTGGTGTAACCGTCAAACTTGAGGATACGGCCCTTGGCGCGCAACTCGAAGTCACCCGCGGCAACGCTGACGGTGGTGGACAGGTACTCGGCCGGCGGCATCTGGCAGGCCACGAACTGGCGCCAGATGAGGTCGTACAAGCGCTCGGCATCGCGTTCCATGCCCGATAGCTGGGCCGGACGCAGATTGACGTCGGACGGACGAATCGCTTCGTGCGCTTCCTGGGCGCCTTCCTTGCTGGAATAGAAGTTCGGCTTGGCCGGCAGGTACTTCTTGCCGAACTCGCTATCGATGAAGCCGCGCACCATGTCAATGGCGTCGGCCGACAGGTTGGTCGAGTCGGTACGCATATAGGTGATGTAACCCGCCTCGTAGAGACGCTGGGCCATCATCATGGTCTTCTTCACCCCGAAGCCCAGGCGGTTGCTCGCGGCCTGCTGCAGGGTGGAGGTGATAAAGGGCGCAGAGGGCTTGCTGGAAGTCGGCTTGTCCTCGCGCTTGGCGATGCTGTAGCTGGAAGCCTTGAGCTTCTCCAGCGCCGCGGTGGCCTGGGCTTCGTTCAGCGGCTTGAAGGCTTCGCCCTTCTCGCGGACCACTTCGAAGCGGACCTTGTCGTTCTTTGGCGTGGCCAGGTCGGCGTGCACTTCCCAGTATTCTTCCGGGATGAAGGCGCGGATTTCGCGCTCACGCTCGACCACCAGCTTCACCGCCACCGATTGCACGCGGCCGGCGGACAGGCCGCGGGCGATCTTCGCCCACAGCAGCGGCGAGACCATGTAGCCCACCACGCGGTCGAGGAAGCGGCGTGCCTGCTGCGCATTCACGCGGTTGATATCCAGTTCGCCGGGCTGGGAGAAGGCTTCCTGGATGGCCTTCTTGGTGATTTCGTTGAAGACCACGCGCTTGTAGCGCGAGTCGTCGCCGCCAATGGCCTCGCGCAGGTGCCAGGCAATGGCCTCCCCTTCGCGATCCAAGTCGGTTGCGAGATAGATGGTATCGGCATCCTTGGCCAGGCGGCGCAGTTCCTCGATCACCTTTTCCTTGCCGGGCAGGATCTCGTACTTGGCCTTCCAGCCATGTTCCGGATCGACACCCATGCGAGTGAAGAGCTGACGCTTGGCCTTCTCCTTCGGTGACAGCGCCGGTGACTCGGCAGCGGTCTTGCGTCCTTTGGCCGCAGGCTCCTTCGATGCGCTGGAGCCACTGGTAGGCAGGTCGCGGATGTGGCCGATGCTCGACTTCACCACGTACTGGTTGCCCAGGTACTTGTTGATGGTCTTGGCCTTGGCCGGTGATTCCACGATGACCAGCGATTTACCCATGGATCAGAAGATTCCTGCGTCGAAAATATGAATTTATAAGGAGGGAGGCGCTTGGAGCGGCACCGCTATATATAGTGGCGGTCGCGCCAAGGTCAAGCTTGGGATTCGTCAGATGGGCCGCTGTCGAGGCCCAGAGGATCGTTTTCCGCAACGACCAGCGCGAAGCGCGGCACATTCTCGCCATTCACTTCCACCGCCTCGGTGAACATGCTCAATGGGCGCACCCAAAGGCCGAATTCACCGTACAGCGCCTGGTAGATGACCAGCACCTCTTCGGTTTCGGAATGTCGCGCCACACCGAGCACACGATACTGTTGCCCCTTGTAGTGCCGATACAGTCCGGTCTGCAGTTGCATGGCTCGCCCTCTTGCGCTGGCAGAAAAAAGGCCGCGATTGTCCATGTTGCCCCCCTCTGGGGCAATCCCCATTGGGCATGGCAGAAAAACGAAAGCCGGGGCACAAGGCCCCGGCTCGTCCATCAGCGAAAGCTTAGACGCGTTCGAAGATGGTGGTGATGCCTTGACCGAGGCCCACGCACATGGTGGACACGCCCAGGGTGCCGCCGTTCTGCTTCATCACATTCAGCAGGGTGCCGGAGATACGCGCACCGGAGCAGCCGAACGGGTGGCCCAGAGCGATCGCGCCGCCGTGCAGGTTGACCTTCTCCTCCATCTTGTCGAGCAGCTTGAGGTCCTTCAGCACCGGCAGGGCCTGTGCGGCGAAGGCTTCGTTCAGCTCCACGAAGTCGATATCGTTGATGGTCAGACCAGCTCGCTTGAGCGCCTTGTTGGTCGAGGGAACCGGACCGTAACCCATGATCGCCGGATCTACGCCAGCCACGGCCATGGCGCGAACCACGGCCATGGGCTGGATGCCCAGATCCTGGGCGCGCTGAGCGCTCATCACGATCATGCAGGAAGCGCCGTCGGTGATCTGCGAGGAAGTGCCCGCAGTCACGGTGCCACCTTTAGGGTTGAACGCCGGCTTCAGAGCGGCCAGGCTTTCCAGGGTGGTGTCCGGACGAATGGTTTCGTCGAAGTCGAAGACCTTCAGGAAGCCGTTCTCGTCATACCCTTCCATCGGGATGATTTCGTCCTTGAACTTGCCTTCCTGGGTAGCCTTCCACGCCAGTTGGTGCGAACGCACGCCGAACTTGTCCTGCGCCTCGCGGGTGATGCCGTGCATCTTGCCCAGCATCTCGGCGGTCAGGCCCATCATGCCGGAAGCCTTGGCGGCATAAAGCGACAGGTGCGGGTTCGGATCGACGCCGTGCATCATGCCTACGTGGCCCATGTGCTCCACACCGCCGATGACGAAGACGTCACCGTTGCCGGTCTGGATCGCCTGTACGGCAGTGTGCAGGGCGCTCATGGACGAGCCGCACAGACGGCTGACGGTCTGGCCGGCGCTGGTGTGCGGGATCTGGGTCATCAGCGACGCCATGCGCGCGATGTTCCAGCCCTGCTCCAGAGTCTGGTTCACGCAGCCCCAGATCACGTCTTCGACTTCCGCCGGGTCGATCTTCGGATTGCGCTCGAGCAGCTTGCTGATCAGGTGCGCGGACATGTTCTCCGCGCGGGTGTTGCGGTGCATGCCACCTTTCGAACGGCCCATCGGGGTGCGGCCGAAGTCGACAATGACGGCATCTCTCGGATTCAGGCTCATAAATTCACTCTCGCTCTATTCGTTGCGCACTCAACCGAAGAACTTCTGGCCGTTCTTGGCCATTTCACGCAGCTTCGCGGTCGGGTGGTACAGCGCACCCAGATCGGCGTACTTGTCGGCCAGGGCGACGAACTCGGCCACACCGATGGAGTCGATGTAACGCAGGGCACCGCCACGGAAGGGAGGGAAGCCGATGCCATAGATCAGGCCCATGTCAGCCTCGGCAGCGGTCTCGACGATGCCGTCTTCCAGGCAGCGTACGGTTTCCAGGCACAGCGGGATCATCATGTAGTTGATGATGTCTTCGTCGGTCAGCTCGCGCTGCTCGGTCACAATGGACTTCAGCAGTTCGTAGGCGGCCGGATCGGAAACCTTTTTCGGCTTGCCGCGCTTGTCGGTCTCGTAGGCGTAGAAGCCCTTGCCGTTCTTCTGGCCCAGGCGGTTGGCGTCGTACATCACGTCAACGGCGGTCCTGCCTTCCACTGCCATGCGATCCGGGAAGCCTTCGGCCATCACATCACGGCCGTGGTGGCCGGTGTCGATACCGACGACGTCGGAGAGATAGGCCGGGCCCATGGGCCAGCCGAACTTCTCCATGATCTTGTCGATGCGCACGAAGTCCACACCGAAGCCCAGCAGCTTGGAGAAACCGCCGAAGTACGGGAACAGCACGCGGTTGACCAGGAAGCCGGGGCAGTCATTCACCACGATCGGGTTCTTGCCCATCTTCTTGGCGTAGGCCACGGTGGTAGCAACGGCTACGTCGCTGGACTTCTCGCCACGGATCACTTCCACCAGCGGCATCATGTGCACCGGGTTGAAGAAGTGCATGCCGACAAAGTTCTGCGGACGCTTGAGCGCCTTGGCCAGCAGGTTGATGGAGATGGTGGAGGTGTTGGATGCGAGGACCGCATCTTCCTTCACGACGCCTTCAACTTCTGCCAGAACGATCTGCTTGACCTTCGGATTCTCGACCACGGCCTCGACAACGATGTCGACGTTGCCGAAGTCGCCGTAGGACATGGTTGGGCGAATGGCGTTCAGCGCCTCGGCCATCTTGGCCGGGGTCATGCGGCCTTTTTCGACGCGCTTGCCCAGCAGCTTCGCGGCTTCGTTCAGACCCATCTGGATACCCTCTTCGCGGATATCCTTCATCAGGATCGGAGTGCCCTTGGAAGCGGACTGGTAGGCGATGCCGCCCCCCATGATGCCGGCGCCCAGTACGGCGGCCAGTTTCACGTCCTTGGCGATTTCGTCGTGCTGCTTGGCCTTCTTCTTCAGGTCCTGGTCGTTGAGGAACAGGCCGATCAGGCTCTGCGCAACCGAGGTCTTGGCCAGTTTCACGAAGCCCTGGGCTTCGATTTCCAGCGCCTTGTCGCGACCGAAGTTGGCGGCTTTCTGGATCGACTTGATGGCTTCGACCGGTGCCGGGTAGTTCGGGCCAGCCTGGCCGGCAACGAAGCCCTTGGCGGTTTCGAAGGCCATCATCTGCTCGATGGCGTTCAGCTTGAGCTTTTCCAGCTTCGGCTGGCGGCGGGCCTTGTGATCCAGCTCACCGGCGATGGCGCGCTTGACCAGGTCGAGAGCGGCGGCTTGCAGTTGCTCAGGAGCCACGACAGCGTCGACGGCACCTACTTTCAGCGCGTCCTCAGCCTTGTTTTCCTTGCCCGAGGCGATCCACTCGACAGCGTTGTCGCAGCCGATGATGCGCGGCAGACGCACGGTACCGCCGAAGCCCGGGTAGATGCCCAGCTTCACTTCCGGCAGGCCGATCTTGGCGGTAGCGCTCATTACGCGGAAGTCCGCGGCCAGGCACATTTCCAGACCGCCGCCCAGGGCGATGCCGTTGATCGCGGCAACGGTCGGAACGTTCAGGTCTTCGAAGTCACTGAAGATCTTGTTGGCTTCGAGGTTGCCGGCCAGCAGCTCTTCGTCGGGCAGTTTGAAGTTGTCGACGAACTCGGTGATGTCGGCGCCGACGATGAACACGCCCTTGCCGCTGGTCACGATCACGCCCTTGACGGACGCATCGGCCTTGATGGTATCGACTGCTTGACGCAGCTCATTCAGGGTGAGTCGGTTGAACTTGTTGACGGACTCGCCCTTGAGGTCGAAATTCAGCTCGACGATGCCGCTCTCAAGAGCCTTAACCGTGATGGCTTTACCTTGGTAAATCATCAACTGATCTCCACGCTAGGGAAGCTTGAAATCACACATCGGACGCCGTGTATCAGGACCGCCCGGCAGTCGCCGAGGATAGTCCCAAAGCTTGCGGCACACCCGCCGACGCGATAGCCGGGGCGTTATGTTCGAGCCTTCACACACGGCAAACGCTCGATTCATACGCCCGTTTGATTTGGGTGCGCCCACCTTCTAGCAAAAGCCAATGCTTGTCAATCGGCGAGACGTAACAGTCGCGAAGCGGCCGAGGCGTCTGGGCCGGAGCATTCAGCACATCCCTGATGCACCATTCATCGCTCATATCATGACGGTTGCCACCTGGGACCTGCGTACCGGAAAAATGCACCGGCAACTTCTCAAACGCCAGGACGCGCGCTAGAGTCCGACGACAATGGCGATCTGCCTCCAGCCATCGGACGGAAGGATTCCGCCCGTTAGCCTATCGGGTCGCCTGGAACCTGCGGAACACAACAACAAGAAGCCCCTGGCTCCAAGGAGATGGAACGATGACAAGCCGTCCGCTTGTACGTCTGCTGTCTGCGTTCGCTGCGCTCACGTTCACTGCTGTCTACCCCCTCTTCGCTTCGGCCGACACCGCCGGGGACTTGCTCAACCTCCACCAGATGCGCCTGGCCGCACAACGCAGCCTCGGCGATTTCTTCATGTTCAATGCGATGGAGGGCGACCAGAAGTACGCCAAGCTGGTCGCCGCCTCGTCTCAGAATGCCGGTGATGCCCTGGGCAAGATCGGCGAGATGCCGGGTACCGAATCCGCGAAGCTGAAAGCCCAACTGCAGGAGCAATGGAAAGGCTATGCGACGCAACTGCAAACTCTGACCGGGACCCTCGACAAGAGCGGCTACACCGACCTCCAGCCCGTGGCCGACCTGGCCGCGCAGAACCGCAAGCTGCTGAACACCGCCGAGCAGCTCTACACCAGAATCCAGGATGAAAGTGGCAGCAAGGTTCCACCATTGACCCAGCAGACCCGCGAGCAAAGCCTGTTGATGCAGGACATCGCCGTGGACTACGCCTCGCGCAACGCTTCGGTGGGAGCAAGCTTCTTCGGCGGCGGCGAAGAGCGCCCGCTGGACGATCTGGCCAACCGCTTCGCGATCAATCTGGTGAAGCTGCAGCAGGCGCCGCAGACCACTCCCGAGATCGGCAAGGCGCTGCGTTCGGTAGCCATCAAGTGGCACTACATCGAGAAATCGCTGCAGAACTACAACCAGAACAGCGTGCCGTTCCTGATAAACAAATACTCCGATCGCATCATCGAAGATCTGGAAGAAGTCTCCGGTCTCTACGCCGCCCAACAGAGCTGACGGCCGGCGCGCGCTCAGGCATGTCGCTTCAGGAATTCGGCAACCCGTTGCAGGTCGTCGCCATTGCCGCGCTCGCCCCAGTACAGCGCCAGGAACTGGGGCGTTGCCTCGACCATGTAGACGTCCCTCGGCAGACTGGCAAGCGCATCGGCCAGCTCCTGCGGAGCGCTCGCCTCACGCCAGCGATCGAGCCAGACGCCCGGGGCGCTCTGCCAATAGCACCAGACGTCACGATTCCGGCCGCGCGCGCGATGGTACTGCGCGCACTGGCGTGGCGGCTGCCGCTCCATCCAGTGCGGCCATTCCTGGCGCGCGATCTGCATGGCCAGGCCAAGGCGCCGTGCCTGCAGGCGCAGCTCCATCTGGCCGCGCTGCCCTCGGGAGGGGATCAGCCAGGTCAGGGGGCTCAGCACCAATGCGATGAGCAGGATCACCATCCACGTGGTCATATCGGTTATACCGGTCAAACAGGTCAAGCACGGCCATTGGGGCCATACTGATAATCAACGAGTCCCCCGGAGGAGACGCTCATGCCCTACCAACACATTCTGGTCGCCGTCGACCTTACCGAAGAATGCGATCCGGTGATGAAACGGGCCGTCGCCCTGGCCACCGCCAACCAGGCCAGGCTCTCGGCGGTGCACGTCGTCGAACCGATGGCGATGGCGTTCGGCGGCGACGTGCCGATGGACCTCTCGATGCTCCAGCAGCAGCAGTTCGACCAGGCCAAGGAGCGCCTTCACCAGTTCACCCTGACCTACCCGCAGATCACCGGCTCCCAGTGCCATCTGGTCTACGGCCAGCCACGCCAGGAAATTCACCGCCTTGCCGACGAGCAGGGCTGCGACCTGATCGTCGTCGGCAGCCACGGCCGACACGGTCTCGCCCTGCTGCTCGGCTCGACCGCCAATGACGTACTGCACGGTGCGCCCTGCGACGTGCTCGCCGTACGCCTGCAGAAAACCACCTGAAGCGGCCGGCGGGCCCCAGGGGCCCGCCGGTCACAGTCTCAGATCATGTCGCCGCTCATCAGCAGCGGACGCACCTTCTGCAACTGCGCCTCCAGCGAATAACTCATGCTCGACGCCATCGAGAAGAAACTGAGGAACGCCTTCAGGTTGGAATCGCCGTCGCAGGTTTCGTGGATGCGCTGCCAGAATGCCTGATTCACCAGTTGCAATTGCTGGAACTGCCTCACCAGCCCCTTCAGCTCCCAATCCGCATGCCGGCCTTCGCGGAAGTTGAAATACTGCCGCATCAGGTACAGCGACACCGCGCGCAGGATGAACTCCTGGTTGCTGGCAAAGGGCAGGTGTTGCTGCGCCATCGGCTTGAGCTTGCCCAGCAGCGGGCAGGCGCTGGTAGCCATGATCACCCCGAGCAGCGCGCGCAAACCCTCTTCCAGACCGGCTCGCTTGGTGTACTCGCGCTCAGGCGTACGTACCTGAACCTCGACCTTCTTGAAGGCCGGCAGCCCGCGGAAGTCCTCGATCACGCGGTGCAGGTCCACCGCAGCGGGGCAATGACTGCGTTGCTGCGGACTCAGCGGGCAATTGCTGCACTGGTTGTACTCCAGTCGCGTCCAGCGCGGCGCCTGTCCGGCGGTATCCGGGTCATAGTCGCGCTCCAGCTCGATGCGGTAATTGAACTCGTGTTCATCATCCAGGGTGATGCGGTATTCGATTGCCATTCGGCCATCCCTAAGAACCTGTTCGAAATATGCTGTGCGTCGGCATAACGGCGTTGAAAACACGCTCGGTGTGCTCAATTACAGCACGCAAAATCCGCTTCCTCGGCTGCTTCTGCCTTGTTCTGCTCCAACTCGCGGGAAGCTGGACAGGCTCTAGCAGTCTTTGATCAGCGATACGCACTCACAGACACATCACAGAACCGAACGGATCATTCTTCCAGTTCGGCCCAGCGTTCGATCAACCGGTCCAGCTCTTCCTGCAGGGAACCCAGGCGCGCCAGGGCAGCCTGGGTTTCGCCCTGCGGGCGCTGGTAGAAGTCCGGCGATGCGGTTTCTTCCTGCAGCGCTGCCAGTTCGCCTTCCAGGGCGTCGATCTGCCCGGGGATGGCTTCCAGTTCGCGTTGCAGCTTGTAGCTCAGCTTCTTCTTCGGCGCCGTCTCCACTGGTGCACTCACCGCCGACGGCTGCTCGGTAGCGGGCGCAGCAGCGGGTTTGTCGCCCTTCTCCTCCCCCACGCCGAGCAACTTGGGCGAACCGCCCTGGCGCAGCCAGTCCTGATAACCGCCGACGAATTCGCGCACGCGCCCTTCGCCTTCGAACACCAGAGTGCTGGTGACCACGTTATCGAGGAAGGCTCGGTCGTGGCTGACCATCAGCACGGTGCCGTCGAAGCTCAGCAGCACCTCTTCCAGCAGCTCCAGGGTTTCCACGTCCAGATCGTTGGTCGGCTCGTCGAGCACCAGCAGGTTGGCCGGCTTGCTGAACAGCTTTGCCAGCAACAGGCGTGCCCGCTCGCCGCCGGAGAGCGCCTTCACCGGAGTGCGGGCGCGCTGCGGGGAGAACAGGAAGTCGCCCAGGTAGCTGAGGACGTGGCGATTCTGCCCGTTGATCGTGATGAATTCGCGACCTTCGGAAATATTGTCGATGACGGTCTTCTCCGGCTCCAGTTGGTGACGCAACTGGTCGAAGTAAGCCACTTCAAGCCGGGTACCCTCCTTGACGCTGCCGGAGGTCGGCTGCAGGTCGCCCAGCAGCAACTTGAGCAGCGTGGTCTTGCCGGTGCCGTTGGCACCCAGCAGGCCGATACGGTCGCCGCGCTGTAGCACCAGGGAAAAATCACGGATCAGCGCTGGACCTCCCGGATGGGCGAAGCTGGCGTTCTCGACGACTATCACCTGCTTGCCGGACTTCTCCGCCGTCTCCAGCTGGAAGCTGGCCTTGCCCTGGCGCTCGCGGCGCTCGGCGCGCTCGTTGCGCATGGCCTTGAGCGCGCGCACTCGGCCTTCGTTACGGGTACGGCGCGCCTTGATGCCCTGGCGGATCCACACTTCTTCCTGGGCCAGGCGCTTGTCGAACAGCGCGTTGGCTGCCTCTTCCGCCGCCAGTTCCTGCTCTTTATGAACGAGGAAGCTGGCGTAGTCGCCATTCCAGTCGATCAGGTGGCCGCGGTCCAGTTCGAGAATGCGGGTGGCCACGGCCTGCAGGAAAGCGCGGTCGTGGGTGATGAACAGCACGGCGCCGGGGAAGTCCGCCAGGGCGTTTTCCAGCCAGGCGATGGCGCCGATGTCCAGGTGGTTGGTCGGCTCGTCCAGCAGCAGCAGGTCGGGCTCGGCGACCAGCGCCTGGGCCAGCAGCACGCGGCGGCGCCAGCCACCGGAGAGCTCGGCGAGGGTCTTGTCGGCCGGCAGTTGCAGGCGGCTCAGCGTGGTGTCCACCAGTTGGCCGAGGCGCCAGCCGTCGCGGGCTTCCAGCTCCTGCTGGACGCGGGCGAGCTTGGCCAGATCGTCCTCGGACTCGATGTGCATGCTCAGGTGGTGATAGCGAGCCAGCAGCTCGCCCACCTCAGCCAGCCCCTCGGCGACCACGTCATAGACGGTGCGATCATCAGCTCGCGGCAGCTCCTGCGGCAACTCGCCGATCTTCAGCGAAGGCGCGCGCCAGATGTCGCCGTCGTCAGGTTTCTGCTCACCCTTGACCAGCTTGAGCATGCTCGACTTGCCCGTGCCGTTGCGGCCGATGACGCAAACCCGCTCGCCACGGGCAATCTGCCAGGACACCTTGTCCAGCAACGGCGTGGTGCCAAAGGCAAGGGACACATCGGTGAACTTCAGCAGGGTCATGAGCCATCTCCACAAACAGGGCGCGCAGTTTACGGGAAAGCGCGAAAAAGTCAGAGCCTCGCAAGTCATCGGGCCTGCCGAGAAGGCGGTCGTGCTTTGCCGCAACGGCTACCAGCGGCGCTTTCACCACTCCCCTGCAACGGCTAAGCTACCGGCAGCGGGCGCGAGCCATCGGGCGCCCTCCGTTCATATTTCCGGAAGTGCCATGCGCGGTCGCCTTTTCACACTGCTTTCCTGCCTGTTCCTCAGCCTGTCTGCCCAGACGGCCCATTCAGCGTCCCTGCCCCAGCAGCGCCAGATGTACGACGAGGCGCAGAAGGCCCTCGCCCGTGGCGACAGCGGCCCGTACTTCCGCTACCAGTCGGCGCTCGCCGATTATCCGCTGGAACCCTACCTGGCCTACGACGAGCTGACCAACCGCCTCAAGAGCGCCAGCAACGGCGAGATCGAGCGCTTCATCACCGATCACGGCGACCTCCCGCAGATCAACTGGCTGAAACTGCGCTGGCTGCGCCAACTGGCCGATCGCGGCGACTGGAATACCTTCGTCAATTACTACGACCCGAAGATGAACTTCACCGAACTGGACTGCCTCTACGGCCAGTACCAGCTCGGCCACGGCAAGAAGGCCGAGGGCTACGCCACCACCGAGAAGCTCTGGCTGGTCGGCAAGTCCCAGCCGGACGCCTGCGACACGCTGTTCTCGGTCTGGCAGGCCGACGGCCAGCTCACCGAAGAAAAAGTATGGAAACGCCTTAAGCTCGCCGCCGAGGCGCGCAACTATGGCCTCGCCACGACCCTGTCGAAGCGCCTGCCGACACTCGGCAACCAGGGCATGCTGATGGTCAACGTGGCGCAGAATCCCACGCAACTCAGCCAGACCACCCGCTTCACCTCACGCGATCACGCCACCGCCGACGTGGTCGGCCTGGGCCTGCGGCGCCTGGCCAGACAGGATCCGGAAAAGGCCATCGGCCTGCTCGACTACTACGAATCGGTGCTGCCCTTCTCCACCGACGAGAAAGTTTCCATCGCTCGAGAGATCGGCCTTAGCCTGGCGCGCCGCTACGATTCGCGCGCGCTGCCGCTGATGGAAAAGTACGACCCGCAACTGCGCGACAACACCGTCACCGAATGGCGGCTGCGCCTGCTGCTGCGCCTTGGTCGCTGGGAGGACGCCTACCAGCTGACCCGCGCCCTGCCGCCGGAACTGGCGGAAACCAACCGCTGGAAGTACTGGCAGGCCCGCGCCCTGCAACTGGCCGAACCGCAGAACAAGCAAGCGCTCAACCTGTACCAGCCGGTGGCCCGCGAGCGTGATTTCTATGGCTTCCTCGCTGCAGACCGGATAAACGCGCCGTACCAGTTGAACAACCGCCCGGTATCGCCCGACCCGCGCACCCTGCAGCGCGTGCGCAATGCCGCAAGCACCCGTCGCGCGCTGGAGTTCTACGCCCGAGGCGAAGTCATCAATGCACGCCGCGAGTGGTATCACGCCGCACGCCTGCTCAGCCATGACGAACTGCTGGCCCAGGCGAAGATCGCCTACGACATGCAGTGGTACTTCCCCGCGATCCGCGCGATCAGCCAGGCCAAGTACTGGGACGACCTCGACATCCGCTTCCCGATGGCGCACCGCAATACCCTGGTACGTGAGGCGCGCAACCGCGGCCTGCACTCCAGTTGGGTGTTCGCCATCACCCGCCAGGAAAGCGCCTTCATGTCCGACGCACGCTCGGGCGTCGGCGCAACCGGCCTCATGCAACTGATGCCAGCCACCGCCAAGGAAACCTCGAAGAAGTTTGGTATTCCGCTGGCCTCGCCGCAGCAATTGATCGTGCCGGACCTCAACATCCAGCTCGGCGCCGCCTACCTGAGCCAGGTACACGCCCAGTTCAACGGCAACCGCGTGCTCGCCACCGCTGCCTACAACGCCGGCCCCGGCCGCGTGCGCTCCTGGCTGAAGGATGCACGCCATCTGGCCTTCGACGTCTGGGTGGAGACCATTCCGTTCGACGAGACCCGCACCTACGTGCAGAACGTGCTGTCCTACGCGGTGATCTACGGGCAGAAGCTCAACGCCCCGCAACCCATCGTCGACTGGCACGAACGTTTCTTCGACGAACTCTGACCAACCCACCGCCCGGCCTACGCCGGGCGGTTCTTCATCACCCTTCGGAAAAGGACATTCCCATGCTCAAGACACCCCTCGCCTGCGCCACCCTGGCCGCCGGCCTGCTCTGCGCCGACCTCACCCTGGCCGCCTGCGAAAAGCCGCGCAATGCCTTCGACAGCGTGTACTGCCTGAGTACCGAGTACGCCCAGGTCGATCGCGAGCTGAACCAGGAGTTCGGCACCCTGCGCAAGCTGCTGAACGACAGCCAGAAAGCGGCGCTGAAGAAGAGCCAGCTCGCGTGGATCAAGGACCGCGATGCCCAGTGCAGCTACGAGCGCGACGGCGGCTACTTCGTCAACCTGCAATGCGCGGTGGACAAGACCCAGGAGCGCCTGGGCGTGTTGCGCGAACGTGAGCGCGAGTGCCAGAGCACCGGCTGCGTGGACAGCAAGCTATAGATTCCACGCCATCCAGGCGCGCCAGCCTTATTCCAGCACTTCCACCGGCATCCCGACGCGCAGTTCCCCTACCCCCTCGGGCAGCAGGTTCTGGCCGAACAACGCCTCACCGTCGACATTGCGATACTGCAGCAAGGTAGCCAGTGGCTCGCGGCCCGGGTCTCGCTCGCCAGTCCGCGGATCGATGGTGGTAAGGATGCAGCGCGAGCATGGCTTGGCCACTTTGAAGATGACATCGCCGATGCGGATGCGCTTCCAGCCGTCCTCGGCGAACGGCTCGGCACCGGCCACCACCAGGTTCGGGCGGAAACGCAGCATTTCCAGTGGCCGGCCAACCTTGGCGGACAGGTCATCCAGCGACCCCTGACCGATCAGCAGCAAGGGAAAACCATCGGCGAAGTGCACGTGCTCGCCGGGTTGCGCGTAGGCGGTGTCGACCTGCCGGGCGCGCTGCTCGGGCATCTGCACCAGGCGCACCGGGCGTGCCAGGAAGGTGCTCAACCACTGCGCGGCGGCATCACCGGCGTCCGGCACCTGCAGCATATCGCGCCAGATGATCACGCCACGCAGATTGTCGTCGCGACCCGGCACCTCGACGACCAGATCGTCCATCCCCGGCGCACTCAGGCGCAGGGCGCCGAAGCCATCCTCCCAGCGCGCCTCGATGCGGCCCATCTGCGGCAGCAGACGCTGAGTCAGGAAGCGCCCGTTGGCAGCCTCGACCACCATCCAGCGACGGTCACCCTCCAGCCCTAGCGCATCCAGACGGATCGACTGCAACGGCTCGTTGGCGGTGGACTTGACCGGGTAGCGGTACAGCTCGCTAAGGGTGAGCATCGGGGGGGCATCCTTTCTTCGTTCAGGCCAAAGCGACCTTATACGGCGCGGGCCACCCTGCTCGCAATGCCAAAGCAGCCGCGCGATGCAGACGAGTGCAGGGCCGTGCCTGGCCGGATGGCGACTGGATGGAGATCACCGCCCCTGCGAGCCGCGCTGTTCGCGCCCCACAGAATCGGAATCACGTTACGCGGGGACTTTCTCCAGTCGCCGGCGCACCACTTCCACCAACTGGTCCGGCTGGAACTTGGAAAGGAAATCGTCGCAGCCGACCTTGCGCACCATCGCGTCGTTGAAGCTCCCCGACAGCGAGGTGTGCAGCACCACGTAGAGGTCGCGCAGACGCGGGTCGTTGCGGATCTCGGTGGTCAGCCGGTAGCCGTCCATTTCCGGCATCTCGGCATCGGTGAAGATCATCAGCAGCTTCTGCTCCATGTCCTGCCCCTCGTCAGCCCAGCGCTTGAGCTGCTGTAGGGCGCGCAGGCCATCGGTAGCGACATGCAGGCGCAGCCCGAGCTGGCCCAGGGTGTCGCGCAACTGCGCGATGGCAACGCTGGAGTCGTCCACCACAAGCACCTCACGCCCACGGGTCTGCTCAAGCAACTGGTCGTCCAGGCGATCGGCGGATACGCGGGTGTTCATCGGCACGATCTCGGCCAGCACCTTCTCGACATCGATGATCTCCACCAGGCGGTCGTCCACCTTGGTGATCGCTGTCAGGTAGTGCTGGCGTCCGGCCCCACCGGGCGGCGGCTGCACGGCTTCCCAGTTGAGGTTGAGGATGCGCTCCACGCCCCCCACCAGGAATGCCTGCACCGAACGGTTGTACTCGGTGACGATGATGGTGCTGTTCGCATCCGGGGTCAGCGCGCGCATACCGATGGCCCGCGACAGATCGATTACCGGCAGCGTCTGCCCGCGCAGGTTGATCACCCCGCAGATCATCGGGTGCCGCTGCGGGATCAGCGTCAGGCGCGGCAACTGCAGGACTTCCTGCACCTTGAACACGTTGATCGCGAACTGCTGGCGCCCGGCGAGGCGGAACACGAGGATTTCCAGGCGGTTCTGTCCCACCAGCTGAGTACGTGAATCGACGCTGTCGAGAATGCCGGCCATGCCTGCTCCTGGTTCGAAATGAGTCGTGCGGGAACGCTATCGGCCGGAAATCGCCAAACGAGATACTGGCCGAGAGCCATCATGCCCGACTCTCTCGCTCGCCACCAGTGCAGGTCAGCGGGTCGCAGGCGGCTTACCAAGCAACGGCGACCCCTGGGGCAGGTGCATGGACAGAGCCGCCGGTAGCACCTCGAAGCGCAGGTGCCGCCCCTCCAGCGGCTCGCCATCGAGATTCACATCCAACCCTTCGACCGCATCGACCTCCAGCCACGGCAGGCGTGCGCGGATGAACGGCTCCTGGCCACCAAGCCCACTGCCCAGCAGCGCACCGAGCGCGCCAACCATGTCCTGCGGGGCAGGCAGGATGCTGACATCCAGCAGCCCATCGTCGATTCGCGCCCCCGGACAGAGCACATGACCGCCACCCGCCTGACGGCCATTGCCGATACCCAGCGCAAGAAACTCTCCTTCCCACTGGAAATCCGGCCCCCGGAATCGCCCGCGCGCGGCGTGCACTTCGGAGAAGCGCGTCAGGCCGGTCAGCAGGTAGGCCGCGCCGCCCAGCAACTTCTTCAGGTCCTCCGGGGTATTGGCCGTTACCTTCGAACCGAACCCGCCGGTGGCCATGTTGAGGAACAACTGATCGTTCACCTCACCGATATCGACCGCGCGCGGCGGCTTATCCAGCAAAGCCAGCGCCGCTGCGGGCTCCAGCGGCACTCCGGCAGCCCGGGCGAAGTCGTTGGCGGTGCCCAGCGGCAGGATAGCCAGGCTGGCCGGTTGGCCGGAGCGCACCAATGCCTGGGCAACCTCGCGCACGGTGCCGTCGCCGCCCCCGGCTAGCAGCGTGGTGTAGCCGGTGGCCAGCGCCTCGCCGACGATGCGCCGCGCGTCACCGCCCTCCCAGGTAACCCGAACATCCAGCGTGCGCCCCGAGGCGCGCGCAGCCTTCACCGCCTCGCGCACCTCGTCGTTGGCTGCCTGCTTGCCATGCAGAATCAGCATGGCCCTGGGTCGCGTCATGATCGGTCTCCTCCCGATGGTTCCACTCACTATGATGGACCCAGATTAACGGGCGGAAATTGCACCAGCCTCGATCCAGTACTCAGGCCGGGTATCCGGTGATCTCACGAATGCTCTGGTACAGCGGTTTCAACTGCCGGTACATGCGCTGGTAGACCTCGTTGTAGAGCCGCTCATAGGTACGCTGCGCTTCCGCGCGCGGATGGAAGACATCGCCGACGCGGGTCATGCGGGAGATGGCGCTGGCGAAGTCCGGATACAGTTTCAGCCCCACCGCGCAATCGATGGCTGCGCCCAGCCCGGACGCTTCGTAGACGTGCGGGCGCTCTGCCGGCAGGCCGAAGATGTCGGCGGTAAGCTGCATCGCCGCGTCACTCTGCGAACCGCCGCCCGCCACCCGCAGGCGCTCGATGCGGGTGCCCGAGCGTTTCTCGATGCGCTCCTTGCCCTGGCGCAACGCATAGGCCAGACCTTCGAGAATCGCGCGGTAGATGTGCGCGCGGGTGTGCACGTCGCCAAAGCCGATGATCGACCCCTTGGCTTCCAGGCCCGGCTCGCGGATGCCTGGCGTCCAGTACGGCTGCAGCATCAGCCCCATCGAACCGGCCGGAACGCTGTTGACCAGGTCGTCGAACAGCTTCTCCGGTTCCACCCCAAGCTCGGCGGCGCGCTGCATCTCGCGCAGGCCGAACTCGCGCTTGAACCAACTGACCATCCAGAAGCCGCGGTAGATCATCACCTCGGTATTGAAGTGGTCGGGAATCGCCGCCGGATAGGGCGGGATCAGAGGGATGGTCTCCAGGTAGCGCGAGCGGGTGGTGTTGATGGTCGCGGTGGTGCCATAGGACAGGCAGGCCACCGTGGGATCGATTGCGCCCGCACCGAGCACCTCGCACGCCTTGTCCGCCCCCGCGGCAATCAGCGGCAGCCCTTCGGGAATACCCGTGAGACGGCTGGCCTCGGCGGTGATCTCACCCAGGCGCTCGCCGGGCTTGTACAGCTCCGGCAGTTGCTCGCGGCGAACCTCCAGCGCCTGCCATTTCCAGTCGCGCGGCGCGGCCCATTGCAGTTTCTTGTAGTCGAATGGCAGGTAGGCAACGCTGCATGCCACCGAATCCACATAGCGGCCGCACAGGCGATGAGTCAGGAAGCCGGACAGCAGCAGCACCTTGTGGGTGCGTCGATGGATATCCGGCTGCTGCTGCGCGACCCAGTTCACTTCGGCCTGGGTGCGGAAGTAGTCCACCGCGCCCTGCGCGCCCACCAACTTGAACAGCCAGCCCCACGGCCCGCGGATCGGGTCGCCCAGCTCTGCGCGGCGCTGGTCCAGCCAGATGATCGCCGGACGCAGTGCCTGCCCGGCTTCGTCGACATGGATCACCGTGCCACGCTGGGTGGTCAGGGACACGCCGCGGATGCGGCTGCGGTCGATATCGACGCTCGCCCACAGGCGACGGCAGGCTTCGCCCAGTTGCTCCCAGTAGTACTCCGGGTGCTGTTCGGCCCAGCCGGGGTTATCGGAGAAGTAGGCTTCCAGCTCCACCTTGCCCTTGCCCAGCAGATTGCCGTCGAGGTCGAAAAGCAGCGCTCGCACGCTCTGGGTGCCGTTGTCAATGGCCAGCAGATAGTTCTGTTCGCTCAAGGTGCGATCCTTCTTGTTGTTATTCGGCTGCCGGCAGGCTGTAGCTGCGCCGCCAGAGCGCCAGATAGTCCTGTTCTTCGCGCTTCCAGCGCGCGTCGTCCCAGCCCAGGCGTGGCTGGCACAGCGCGCGGATCTTCGGTAGCTCGGCGCGGGCGCCGTCGGCCAACAGCAGGCCGACGCGGGTCCGGCGCAACAGCAGGTCGTCCAGATGCAGTACCAGCTCGCCTTCCGCCGCCCAGGCCAGCTCCGCCCAGAGGCAATCGGTATCGCCGACGCGAGCGGCGCCCACCGTCCGCAGCAGCCGCGCCAACTCCGGCACAGCCCGGCCATAGCGACCGCTCAGGCGGCGCGACTGGCCTTGCGTCAGCCCCGGCAAGGCGGCATCCGGAGCCGGACTGAAGACGTTCTCCGCCGCCGCATCCAGCGGCCGCTGCAGCATCGGCGCACAGGCTGCGAGTACCTCCAGTGCCAGCAGGCGGAAGGTGGTGAGCTTGCCACCGGCCAGCGTCACGCAGCCGGGCTCGACCCATAGTGCGTGTTCGCGCTTTTCGTCCGACGGCTTGAGCGACGCCTCGCCATCGCTGACCACCGGCCGCACACCGGCCCAGGTAGAGCGCACGTCGGCGGCGGTGATCCGCGCCGACGGGAACTGCTGCGCGCAGGCGGCCAGCAGGTAGTCCAGTTCCTCGCGACTGATCGCCGCGTCGTCATCCAGCGTCTCGCGGTGGTCCAGATCGGTCGTGCCGACCACTGTGGCGCCTTCCCAGGGAAAAACGAACACCGGGCGCTTGTCTTCGCCGTGCATGAAGCTGAAGGCGTGGGCCACCGGCAGGCGCCAGGCCGGCAGCAGCAGATGGCTGCCGCGCAACGGGCGGATGTGCTCGCTGCCCTGCTTGTGGCGCAACGCATCGGCCCAGGCGCCAGTCGCCAGCGCCACCGCGCGACTGCGGAATGTGAGACGCGCACCACTTTCGCGGTCCTCGGCGACCAGCCCGCACACCCGGCCGTCGCGGCGGTCGAGCTCGACCACGCGCAAGCCGTTCAGCGCTTCGCCGCCTTCGGCCCGCGCTTCGCCGAGCACCCGCATGACCAGCCGCGCATCGTCGGTTACCGCATCCTGGAAGCGGGTGCCACCCAGCAGGCGATTCTCCTTCAAGCCCGGAGCCAGATAACGCAGCTCCTCCAGGCGATAGAAGAGATGGTTGCGTCGCCCCGCCAGCGCGTCGTACAGCGACAGCAGCGTACCGAACACCCGCGGGCCGGGGAAGCCGCCCTGGTAATGCGGCATGATGAAACTAAGCGGATCGACCAGCCCGGGCGCCTCGCCCAGCAGGCGCTGGCGTTCGCGCACCGAATCGCGGGTCAGGCCGAACTGGCCCTTGGCGATGTAGCGCAAGCCACCGTGGACCATCTTCGACGAACGACTGGAAGTGCCCCAGGCGAAATCGCGCTGTTCGATCAGCAAGCAGCGCCAACCGCGCCGCGCGGCTTCCCGCAGGATGCCGGCGCCGCTGATGCCGCCGCCTACCACGATCAGGTCCCAGTCGCGCGCCGCCAGTTCCGGCAGCGCCCGGGCGCGCCAATCGGCGTTCCATGCGGGCATGGGCTCAGTCCTGCAGCAAGGTGCCGGGGTTGAGCCGGCCGGAGGGATCGAAATGCCCGGCCAGCGCCTTGATCGCCGCCATGCCCAGAGGGCCTTTTTCCAACGTCAGGTAGGGCGCGTGGTCCTTGCCGACACCGTGCTGGTGGCTGATGGTGCCGCGGTTCTGGGCGATGGTCTGGCTGGCGGCATGCTTGAGCTTGCTCCAGCGTTCCAAGGTTTCCGCGTAGCTGCCGGCCGGACGGAACACATAGGTGGTGTAGATACTCGACCCTTCGCCATAGACGTGGGACAGGTGGGTAAATACGTGTACGCGCTCGCCCTCCGCGGCCAGGCCGTCGCGCAGGCTGGCTTCGATGCGGTTCAGCAGATTGTCGACGTTGGACCAGTCGGTGGCAGTCTCCAGCGTGTCGACCACATAGCCGTTCTCCCACAGCGCCTCGCGCAGATAGGGGAAGCGGAAGCGATTCTGCGCCCACTTCCTGCCCAGCAGGGTACCGGTGAACACGCCACCAAAGCCCTTAAGCAGACGCCGCGCCGCGCGCAGCGAGGTGGCGTTCTGCGCACGATCGCCAGTGACGCCGAAGGTCAGCATGCACTTGCCCTCGCCCGCGCCACGCATCTTCAGGTAACGCTCCAGCCAGGCGATCTGCCCCGGATGGCCGGCGAGCGCCAGTTGGGTCTGGGTTTCGACGGCGTTGGACAGGCGCAGCATAGACAGCGGCACCCGTGCCTGGGCCAACGTGCGGATGCCTTCCAGCGCCTGCTCCCAGGACGGGAGGAACACCGCGTAGAAACGCTCGTCAGCGGCGATCCGCGAAACGCGCACCTTCACCGACGACAGGATGCCGAAGCGCCCCTCGGAGCCCATTACTACTTCGCGCAGGTCCGGGCCGGCGGAGGATGCCGGGAAGGTCGGGATCTCCAGGCTGCCGGCGAAGGTTTCCAGGGTGCCGCCGGCGAACAGTTGCTCGATGCGCCCATAGCGCAGCGACTGCTGGCCGCTGGAGCGACTGGCGACCCAGCCACCGAGGGTGGATAGCTCCCAGGACTGGGGGAAATGCCCAAGGGTGTAGCCTCGGGCCCGAAGCTGGCTTTCCACCTGCGGGCCGTTGGCGCCGGGGCCGAAGGTGGCGATCAGGCTCTGTTCGTCCAGGTCCAGCAGGCGATTCATGTGCTCCAGGGAAACCGTGAGCACCGCCTTGTCCGACTCCGGCGGATTGATGTGGCCGGCAACCGACGTGCCGCCGCCATAAGGGATCACCAGGCAGTCCCAGAGTTCGGCGAAGCGCAGCAGCTCACGGATCTGCTCGGCGGTCTGCGGGTAGGCCACGCCATCGGGGAACACGCCGAACTCACCTTCGCGCATCGCCAGCCAGTCTGGCAGGCTCTGGCCACGGGCATGCAGCAGGCGGTCGCGCGCTTCGCGCACTACCAGCGGATGTTCCGGCAAGCGCGATGCCGGGACTTTCGCCAGCACCTGCTCCAGTGTCGCGTCCGGCAGCGTCTGGCCCGGGCCGACCAGTTCGGCGAGAAAGCCGCGCCCATTTTCCGGCAGTTCCACTACTGTCGTTTCCTCACCCCAGCCGTTCCAGCGTCGCATGCCCGTTCCTTTTAATCAGGGTCAGTTCAAGTGCCATCGAACGCAGCAGAGGCAAGACAGACGCGGGCAACGACATGAGCCGCTACCCCGCCAACCAGACTCGTCGATGCGTCGAGACTTCTCCCGTGGCACCTGGCTATTTCGATGCCGCGTAATGGCTGCCTATACTAGCCAGCCGCCCTGCCCTGTCACTGTCGAATGAAGACAGGCGCAGTTGCCGATCGAGACACCAGAACAAGAACGAGCGCCATGCATTCCCTCGGCTATACATCCGTCCCCGCGCTACTGAAGTACCTGCGCCATGCCGAACATCTCGGCATGGATGTCAACGTCGCCCTGCAGGCCGCCGGCCTTGAGCGCTCGCAGTTGAACGACAACAGCCAGCGCCTGCCCAGCGAGGCCCACGAGCGCCTGCTGCAGCACCTTTGTGCGCACTCCAACGATCCACTGTTCGGCCTGCACTCGGCGCGCTTCGTGCAGCCGGGCTCGTGGAGCGTGCTGGGTTACATCACCATGAACTGCGCCAACCTGGGCGAGGCGATGGGGCGCATCATTCCCTACGAGAAGCTGGTCGGCGACATGGGCACCAGCCAGCTCGAGACCTCCGCCGACCATGTGAAGCTGATCTGGAACTGCCGCCACGACGCCGAACCGATCCGCCGGCACATGGTGGAGAACGTGCTGGCCTCCTGGCTGCTCTACGCACGCTGGATCGCCGACACCAATGGCTCGCCGAAGGAAGTCTGGTTCCAGCATGCGCAGCCCGAGGGCACCGACATCGCCGAATACGAGCAACTGTTCGGCTGCCCAGTACGTTTCGAACAGCCATGCAGCGCGCTGCTGGTGCCGCTGCCCCTGCTCGCCTACCCGCTGCGCCAGGCCGACGCCAACCTGTTGCGGACCCTGGAAGAACACGCCCTGGCAATGATGGCCGAGCTGGACGACGACGAGCCCTTGCCGCTGCGAGTGAAGAACGCACTGCGCCTGCTGCTCAAGGACGGGCTGCCGCGCAAGGAGCGTGTCGCGGAGCGTTTCGAGATGACCGTGCGCACCCTGCAGCGCCACCTGCAGCAGGCCGGCACCAGCTACCAGCAGATCCTCGACGAACTGCGCCAGGAGCTGGCCGAGCACTATCTGGTGCATAGCGACCTGCCGATTCAGGACATCGCGCAGTACCTGGGCTTCACCGAGTCGCGCTCATTCCACCGCAGTTTCAAGGGCTGGACCGGACAGACACCCGGCGAGTACCGCCAGCAGCACAAGAAAACGCCGGTCTGAGACCGGTGTTTTTCATGCGGGATCGTGGAGAGCCCCATACTCCCAGGGCTGGCATCGGCGCAATGGCCGATGACGAGCCTGGGCTGAGCGGCCACGTCAGCGGGCTCGCATGACGCTCTCCGAGCCATCCTGCGGACCAGCCGGGGCAGCCCGTGAGCCTCAGTCGAGCAGTTCGCTGAATGGGATGAAGGTCAGCCAGTCACCCTCTTTCAGCGTCGTACCTTCACGCACTTCCGCCAAGCCTTCGGCCCAGGCCGCGCTGCGCAGCACGCCGGAGCTCTGATTGGCGTAGGGCACCGCGCGACCATTCTCCAGCCGCGCGCGCAAGTACTCGCGGCGGTTGCCCGGCTTGCTCCAGTCGAACCCGGCTGGCACCTGCATGCGCAAGGGCTCGACGTTCTGCATGCCGAGGCGGCGCATCAGATAGGGACGCGCCAGCAGCGCGAAGGTCACCAGAGTCGACGCGGGATTGCCCGGCAGCCCGATCACCGGCACCTGCCGGTAATGGCCGACGGTGAGCGGCTTGCCCGGCTTGATCGCCAGCTTCCACAGCGCCAGCTCACCGGCTTCGCGCAGCGCGGCGCCGAGGAAGTCCGCCTCGCCGACGGACACGCCGCCGGTGGAGAGAATCAGGTCGACACCGGAAAGCCCGGCCAGCGCCTCACGGGTACGCGGCAGATCGTCCGGCAGAATACCGGCGTCCACCACGTCGCAACCGAAGCGCTGCAACCAGGCATGCAACAGATGCCGATTGCTGTTGTAGATCTGCCCGGCGGCAAGAGGCGCGCCCGGCTCCACCAACTCGTCGCCAGTGGAAAGCAAAGCCACGCGCGGACGGCGGCGGACCTTAAGCTCGGCCTGCCCCAGCGACGCGGCCAGACCGATCTCGATCGGCCCCAGGCGGGATCCCGCCGGCAGCACGCAGTCGCCCTGGCGGGTTTCCTGGCCACGCGGACGGACGTGCTGCCCCACGCGCAAGGGTTCGAGGAAGCGCACGCGGCCATCGGCAAGCACTTCGGCGTTTTCCTGCATCTCGACGCAATCGGCGCAGTCCGGCACGGGTGCGCCGGTGAAAATGCGCGCGCAGGTGCCCGGCTGAAGCGCCTCGCCGGCCTGGCCGGCGAAGATCTTCTGGCTCACCGGCAGCGGCTCGCCCTGCCAGTCGGCATGGCGCAGCGCATAGCCATCCATCGCGCTGTTCGGCCACGGCGGCAAGTCCAGCCCGGCGAGCAGCGGTTCGGCCAGAACCCGGCCATCCACCGCCCCCAGCGGCAGGACCTCGGTTTCGTCGATGGGGGATTGCTCGGCCAGCGTCAGCAGACGCGCCAGGGCGTCCTCGACCGGCAGCAGGCCAGGCTTGTCGCAGCAGCTCATCCGCGGCTCTCGCAGGGAGCGGCCTGCTTCAGGTGCGGAACGAAGTTGCACGGACGATGACGGGCATCGAGCTGCTCGCCGAGAATGCCGTCCCAGGCCGTGCGGCAGGCGTTGGTGGAGCCGGGCAGACAGCAGACCAGCGTGCCGTTGGAGATGCCGGCCAACGCGCGTGACTGGATCGTAGAGGTGCCGATGTCGGCTACGGAAATCTGCCGGAACAGCTCGCCGAAACCGTCGACCTGCTTGTCCAGCAGACAGGTCACCGCCTCCGGCGTGCTATCACGGCCGGTGAAGCCGGTGCCGCCGGTGATCAGCACTACCTGCACCTCATCTTCAGCGATCCAGGTCGCGACCTGGGCACGAATGCGGTAGAGGTCGTCCTTGAGCAGGACCCGGGCCGCGAGGGTGTGGCCGGCGGCCTTCAGGCGGTCGACGAACAGTTGGCCGGAGGTGTCGGTTTCAAGGGTACGGGTATCGCTGACGGTAAGGACGGCGATGTTCAGCGGGACGAATGCCTGCTCGGCCTTGTGGCTCATGATGAGGGCCCTTGCTTGTGAGGTTGGAATGCGCGGTGTTATATCACAGGCCCGCCCCGGAGACCCCTGACATGCCACAAGCCCCATTGCCCGCCTGTTCCGTGCTGATTCTCGCTGGAGGCCGCGGGCAACGCATGGGCGGACAGGACAAGGGGTTGATCCCCTGGCGCGGCCAACCGCTGGTGAGCTACGCCGCCGCCCTAGTCCGTCCACTGAGCGACGACCTGATCATTTCCTGCAACCGCAATCCGGACGAATACGCACTTTTCGCCGACCGCCTGGTGCATGACGACAGCCCGGACTATCCCGGTCCGCTGGCCGGCATCCGTGCAGGCCTCTCCGTTGCGCGCCACTCGCATTTGCTGGTGCTCCCCTGCGATGCTCCGATGCTCGACGGCGAACTGCTGGAGCGTCTGCTGCGTGCTGCGGCAGCTTCGCCCGACGATGTACAGATGCTGCGCAGCGGCGACCAGTGGGAACCGCTGTTCAGCGTGATCCCCGTTGCCCTGCGTTCCCCGATAGAGGATGCCTGGCGGCGCGGCGAGCGTAGCCCGCGGCATGTCTTCTCGCACTTGGGGCTGCAAGCGGTGGACTGTCCTGCCAATGATCCGAGGCTGGCCAACCTGAATACGCCGGAGCTGCTCTGCGGCGCCAGATAGCGGTCGCTTTGAAAAAAATTTCGGGAACTTTGCAGGAAAGCGTCAGGTCGGAAATTTCGTACAAAACTTTTTGTTCGCTCATTAGGAGATTTGCCAATGACCAAACGGATGCTTCCCGCCTTCCTGCTCGCCCTCGGCTTCGGAGTGCTTGCAGGTTGTTCCACACCGTCCGTCATCACGCTGAACGACGGCCGCGAGATTCAGTCCGTCGACAAGCCAAAGTACGACGAGGAGTCGGGCTTCTATGAGTTCGAACAGCTGGACGGCAAAACGGCCCGCGTGAACAAGGATCAGGTGCGGACCGTCAAAGACCTCTAAGTCCCTCCTGCGCGATGACGCCCTGCAGGCCCCGATCGGGTCTGCGGGGCGTTCGCTTTTCAGGAGGGAAGAAAAGATATTCTGAATTTTTTTTCGCTAACCCCTTGTGCGCCAAAACTTTTTCGGTAGAATGCGCGCCATCAAACGGAGCGTAGCGCAGCTTGGTAGCGCGTCTCGTTCGGGACGAGAAGGTCGCTGGTTCGAATCCAGTCGCTCCGACCAAATCCCGAAAAACCCGCCTAACGGCGGGTTTTTTATTGCCAGCGTTTACCGGCAGTGCACAGAAGGCCCGTCCTCACGACGGGCTTTTTCATGTCCGGCTCAAGGCTGCCCGGATCTGCGCATCGCCATCGGATCGAAACATCGCTCGATGCGATGCCCGCGCCGCCCAAGCCGAGAATGCCGATCTTCGCAGGTGGCAGCCCCGCTACGGTTAAAGCGCGCAGATACCGCCACCCAAGGTGTCAGCAACTGAGGAAGTGGGCGACCTGATCCAGATCGAAGGGCCAGTCGAGCTCCGCACCGGTATCGCAGCGGCGCAGCACCGGGATGCTCAGGCCATAGCGCTCGACCCACTCTTCCCGCTCGACGATATCCACCAACTCGACCAGCAGGCCATGCTCGACGAAGGGCATCAGCACGCCTTCAGCCACTTCGCAGAGGTGACAGCCGAGGGTGCCGAAGAGTTGGCATGGGGGGGGCATGTTCGACTCCATCAGTCAGACTCCGGCGTGTTGCAGCAGCACATCGGCTGCCGCACGAGCTTCCTGTGCCTGCTGCGCCGGGCCCTGCATGTGGGCCATCACCAGCACGCCTTCCAACAGGTACTGCAACTGCCGCGCCAGCACCTCCGGCTGAGCGACGCCGAGGCGCTGCAATTGGCAAAGGTAGTGGCGCTCGATGTAGGCCTTGTGCGCAGCGGCCTGGGCGTGGATCGGGTGGTTGCGGTCATGGAACTCGGCGGCGGCGTGAATGAAGGCACAGCCGGAAAAGTCTTCCGCACGGAGAAACTCCTGCAAGGCATCGAAAGTCCCCAGGATCGCCGCGCGAGGCTCCACGTGCCGTTCGGCGGCCTCCATGCGCGCGACCATCCGGCCGTGGCGCTCTTCCAACGCGGCCATGATGAGCTCGTCCTTCGACTTGAAGTGCTTGTACAGAGTCATCTTCGCCACGCCGGACTCCGCGAGGATTCGATCAATGCCGGTGGCGTGGTATCCCTCGCGGTAGAACAGGTCCTGGGCGGTGCTGAGCAATAGCTCGCGTTTGCTGGATGCCATGAAGTTACCTCCTGACCCGACATTATGCGCGAGCCATACCCGCGGTGGGAGCGATCAGCGGGCGATCTTTTCGCTTGAACTATACAGACCTGTCTGTCTAATATCCAATTCACAGCCATCAGAACAAAACCAAGGAAACCGCCATGAAGCTGCACGACGTACCGCTCTCCGGTAACTGCTACAAGGTTCGCCTGTTCCTCGGGCTGATCGGCCGGTCGGCCGAACTGGTTCCGGTCGATCTGCTGGCCGGCGCGCACAAACGCCCAGCCTTCCTGGCGATCAACCCGCGCGGCCAGGTGCCGGCGCTGGAGGACGGGGAACTGCGACTGGGCGACTCTCACGCCATCCTCACCTACCTCGCCCGGCAATACGCCGCGCCGCAGTGGAATCCCCTGGGCGCGGCAACCCAGGGACGCATCGCCAGTTGGCTGAGTTTTTCCGCCAACGAAGTACAGCATGGTCTCGCGCTGGCCCGGGTCATCGTGCTGTTCAAGCGCCCCGGCGATCTGCCCTCCGCCCAGGCCAAGGGCCGCCACGCACTGGAGCTGCTCGACACCACGCTCGCCGAACACCGCTGGCTGGCGCAGACCAGCGAACCGACCATCGCCGACGTTGCCGTCTATCCCTATGTGACGCTCGCAGAGGAAGGTGGGCTGGAGCTTTCGGGCTACCCCTACGTGCAGGCCTGGCTGGCCCGCATTCGCGCCCTGCCGGGCTACGTCCCGCAACCTCGGCTGTAAGGCAGGGAGATGACCGATGGACATGCCCTTCCACCCCGGTGAGCTGGAGATCCAGGAGCGGGCTGGAGTGCGCGAACAGGTTGCCGACTTCGGTGGCCGCGCGATCCGCACGTTCATGCCAGACCAGCACCGCGAGTTCTTCGCGCTGTTGCCGTGGCTGCTGGTCGGCAGCGTCGATGCGGACGGCCAACCCCAGGCATCGGTGCTCTGGGGCACGCCGGGGTTCGCGCACTCGCCGGAGCGGGATCTGCTGCGCGTCGACGCGCTGGCCGAAGCCGACGACCCACTGCGCGCCAACCTGCGCGACGGCGCGCAACTGGGGCTGCTCGGCCTCGAACTGCCTACGCGCCGACGCAATCGTCTCAATGGCGTGGTAGAAGGCATGGACGCTGGAGGCTTTGGCATCCGCGCACGGCAGTCCTTTGGCAATTGCCCGAAGTACATCCAGTCGCGTCACTGGCGATTCAACCCGCGTACGGCCGGCCCGAGCACGAGCGGCACAGGGGCGGATGTTCGGTGGCTGGAACTGGCGACCCGAAGCGACACGCTGTTCATCGCCAGCCGCTACGCCGGGGAAAACGGTGGTGTCGACATCTCCCATCGCGGAGGACCACCTGGGTTCCTGCAACTGGCCGACGGCCAGCTCTGGCTGCCGGACTACTCCGGCAACAACCTATTCAACACTCTTGGCAACCTGATGCTGGAACCACGCTGCGCACTGCTGTTCATCGATTTCGCACGTGGCGACCTGCTGCACCTGGAGGCCATCGCGCGTATCCACTGGCCCCGTGACGAAACGCCCATCTGGTCGACCGGCGCACAGCGAATGCTAAGTCTGCAGCCGGGCATCTGGCAGTTGCGCCGTTCACGCCTGCCGCTGGAATTCTCCCAACTGCAGTACTCGCCATTCCTGCCAAGCATGAATTGATAAGGCATCTCCGCTGCTTGCAGGGGTAGTCTCGCGCATAAGTGCCGGGGCAGAGCATTGTTTCAGCTACCAATCCTTCCTCGATCGAAGCGCATAAACCAACGGGCAGTTCAATAGCCAGCTTACGAATCAACTACTAATGTCTAAGAGTCGTAAATATTCGGTAATGATTTAGTAGATAGGCTGTAACAGTTCGACATGCCGGCTCAATCCGGCATCACCGACCTGCCCCAAGCGCTCGAGGAGACAATAACAATGAGCAACACCCCGATCGCCCGTGCCGTGGCCTTGGCCGCGCTGGGTACCAGTGTTACCGTTCCGACCATTGCCCAAGCTGACTTCATCAAGGACAGCAAAGCCAGCGTTGAACTGCGCAACTTCTATTTCAACCGCGACTTCCGCCAGGATTCCCCTGCCCCGGCCCAGAACAAGGCCGAGGAATGGGCTCAAGGCTTCATCCTCAAGTACGAATCCGGCTTCACCGACGGCACCATCGGCTTCGGTGTCGACGCGCTCGGCACCCTGGGCCTGAAGCTCGACTCGTCGCCAGACCGCAGCGGTACAGGCCTGCTGCAGCGCTCCAGCAGCGACAAGCGCGCCGAGGACAGCTATGGCGACCTCGGCGTCACCGCCAAGCTGCGCGCTTCCAAGAGCACCCTGAAGGCCGGCACCCTGCTGCCGAAGATGCCGGTCGTACAGTACAACGACACCCGCCTGCTGCCGCAGACCTTCAGCGGCGCGGCGCTGAACTCGATGGAGATCGATGGCCTGACCGTCGACGCCGGCCGCCTCTACCAGGTGAACCAGCGCGACTCCTCGGACTACGAGGACATGACCATCACCAGCGGCGCCAAGCGCAACATCAAGCTCGGCGATACCACCAAGACCAACGAATTCCTGTTCGGCGGCCTGACCTACAAGTGGACCGACTCGCTCAGCACCAGCTACCACTACGGCGGCCTGGACAACATCTACAAGCAGCACTATCTCGGCCTGGTGCACGTGCTGCCGATCGCCGACAAGCAGTCGCTGAAGTCCGACATCCGCTGGGCCAAATCCAATGACGATGGCGGCAGCAACGTCGACAACAAAGCGTTCAACGCCATGTTCACCTACGCCCTGGGCTACCACGCCTTCGGCCTGGGTTACCAGAAGATGAGCGGCGACACCGGCTTCGCCTACATCAACGGTACCGACCCCTACCTGGTGAACTACGTCCAGATCGGCGACTTCGCCATGAAGGACGAGAAATCCTGGCAGGCGCGCTACGACTACAACTTCGCTGGCCTCGGCATCCCCGGCCTGACCTTCATGACCCGCTACGTGAACGGCGACAACATCGACCTGCTCACCAGCGACAAGGAAGGCAAGGAGTGGGAGCGCGACACCGACATCGCTTATGTCTTCCAGGACGGCCCGCTGAAGAACCTGGGCGTGAAGTGGCGTAACGCAACCATGCGCACCAACTACACCAACGATTATGACGAGAACCGTCTGATCGTCAGCTATACCATGCCGCTCTGGTAACCGATCAACGCAATGAAGAAGCCCGGCATGTGCCGGGCTTTTTTCTGCCCGGACGAACTCAGTCGTGGCTCATCGCGCCAATCTTGTGGATCGACAGATCGGCGCCGTAGTACTCCTGCTCCTGGGTCAGGCGAATACCGACCGCCGCCTTGATCGCCCCGTAGACCAGCAGGCCGCCAGCGAACGCCAGCACAACACCGAGCAACGTGCCGATCGCCTGGCTGGCGAGGCTCACGCCACCAATGCCGCCCATCGCCTGCTGGCCGAATATTCCGCAAGCGATACCACCCCAGGCGCCACAAAGGCCATGCAGCGGCCACACGCCGAGGACATCGTCGATCTTCCAGCGCACCTGAGTAGCGGTAAACGCCCAGACGAACAGAGCCCCGGCAACCATCCCAGTCACCAGCGCACCGATCGGGTGCATCAGGTCGGATCCGGCGCAAATCGCCACCAGCCCCGCCAGCGGGCCGTTGTGCAGGAAACCTGGGTCATTGCGCCCCACCAGCAGCGCGGCCACGGTACCGCCGACCATCGCCAGCAGCGAATTCACCGCCACCAGCCCGCTGGCGCCTGCCAGCGTTTGCGCACTCATTACGTTGAAGCCGAACCAGCCGACGATTAGCGTCCAGGAACCGGCTGCCAGGAACGGAATGTTGGAGGGCGCGAAGGCCACCAGGCGCCCGTCGCGATAGCGCCCATTGCGGCGCCCCAGCAGCAACACCGCCGCCAGCGCCAGCCAACCACCGAAGGCATGCACCACGACGGAGCCGGCAAAATCATGGAAGGTTGCACCGAACTGGGCCTTCAGCCAGTCCTGGAAGCCGAAGTTGGCGTTCCACACCAAGCCTTCGAAGAACGGATAGACGAAAGCCACAATCAGAGCCGTGGCGCACAGTTGCGGGCCGAACCTGGCGCGCTCGGCAATACCGCCGGAGATGATCGCGGGAATGGCCGCGGCGAACGTCAGCAGGAAGAAGAACTTCACCAGTGCATAGCCGTTCTCGGTCGCCAGGTCCGCAGCCGGCTGCAGGAAGTTCACGCCATAGGCGATCCAGTAGCCGACGAAGAAGTAGGCCAGGGCCGAGATAGCGAAGTCCGAAAGAATCTTCGACAGCGCATTGACCTGGTTCTTCAGGCGAACCGTGCCGACCTCCAGGAATGCGAAGCCGGCGTGCATGGCCAGAACCATGACAGCGCCCATCAGGATGAACAGCGTATTGGAGCCGTGGACCAAGGTATCCACGGCGCTATTGAGGTTTTCCATCGCTACAGGCAGCCCCGAACGTCGAATGAGAAGCACCAAAAAGGCTCGCACGCCCCGGCATTCGCACCACTCTGAAGCGGCGATGCACCACGCGAGGGCCATACCCCGAACCAGATTCGCCCACAGGCGAGCGGAACGGTTCGAAGTCCTTCCATGCTTCTTTTGGTTTTTCAGTGAGTTGAGCGGATTTCTCCGGTGTTTCTCCAACCTGGAAGCGCCCTGCCATAGGGCATCTCGCTCTCCATGCGCACCAGCGAAATGCAAGCGGCATACCAGCCGCTTTGGCAATCCGCGACTAGGCTTTAGCCCGCGCCTTTGCCATCGCCAGGGCGAAACTTATGAGAAACTTCCTAGGCCAATGGGGCTCGAACTCTAGGAACCTCAACCCGATCAAGGAGCATCACATGCCTCGCAAGACCGCAGTGAACGCCGCCAAGGATGAACTCCTGGCCGAATTCCAGGCTCTCGTCAGCGATACCGAGAAACTCCTGCAAAGCTCCGCCGACCTGGCTGGCGCCGAAGCCGACGAGATGCGCGAACAGATCCACTCCAGCCTCAAGCGTGCCCGCGAAGCGATCTACTCGACCAAGGACGCCCTGCGCGACCAGAGCAAGGCCGCAGTAGACGCCACCGAGGACTACGTGGGCGATCACCCCTGGCAAGCCGTCGGCATCGCCGCCGGCATCGGCTTCCTGCTGGGCCTGCTGGTGAGTCGGCGCTGATCGATGAGCGACGGAATGGACGCCGACAAGGCCAACTCTCCCTCCATGCGGCGCCTGGGCGCCGCCTTCCTCGGGTTGCTGCACGGGCATGTCGAACTGTTCGGCATCGAGTTGCAGGAACAGAAATCGCGCACGCTGCAGATCCTGCTGCTGGCGGGGCTTGCGCTGGTGTTCGCGCTACTGTTGCTGATCGGCCTGTCGGTGTTGGTCCTGCTGCTGTTCTGGGACAGCCATCGGCTATCGGCAGCCATTGGACTGTGCCTGTTCTACGTTGCCGGCAGCGCGTTCTGCGCGTGGCGCCTGTACCTGCTGACCAGCGATGAAGGCTCGCCCTTCAGCGCGACGCTCGACGAACTGGCACGTGACCGGGAGCGACTGCTGCCATGAGTGAACTGCCGGAACCTTCACGCAACCTGTCGCGGGCTGAACTGCGCAAGGCCATCGTGCGTCTGCGTCTGGAAATGCAGCGCCAGCAACTCAAGCGGGAAAGCGAGCTTCTCCTGCAACCATTGAGGCAGGCACGCAGCCTGGGCCAGAGCTTCAGCCAGGGCCTGCGCGGCAGCACGCCATTGTGGGCGGGAGCCGGCAGTGCCGCCGCATTGGCAATGCTCTTCGGCCGCAAGCGGCGCTGGATACGCCTGCTGCGCCTGGGCCTAGCGCTCGCCCCATTGCTGCTGCATCTGCGCAAGCCACGCAACAAGACGCCACCGCCGCCTTCGCCGCACCTCTGAGTCCTGGCCACATTCTTGCAGCGTGACAGCCATCCGCGCCCAAGGCGCCCACTGCCACGCTACCAAGGATGTGCCCCGTGACCGACGGACAACCGATCGCCTGCTTCCAGCCCTTCATCGACACCGCGACTGGCCTGATCGCCGGCGTCGAGGCCCTGGGGCGCCTGCGGCAGGCAGACGGCGAGCTGCGCTCGGTCGGACCGCTGTTCTTCAATCCGAAAGTCCGCCTCTCCGAGCTGCGCAGACTCGATCGACAGATTCGCGATGCGGCGCTGGCGCGTATCCACGAAGCGCCGCCGGAATGGTTCCTCAGCCTGAACATCTCTCCGCGCTGGATCAGCCGCCTGCGCCCCAACCAACCGCTGCCGAGCCTCAAGCAATTGCAACGGCAAGGCGTACCGCCCAAGCGGGTCGTCTTCGAAATCACCGAATTGGGTGGCGCACAACAACGCCTGCCGGACGTCGTGGCGCGCTATCGCGAAGCTGGCGCACGCATTGCCATTGATGACTTTGGCGCCGGCTATTCGCAGCTCGATCGCGTGCTGGCCCTGCAACCGGACATCCTCAAGCTGGACATGCGCCTGTTCCAGGAAGCGGCCCGTGGCGGACCCAGCGGCGAGGTGGTGAAGGCCCTGGCACAAATGGCAGAAAAGACCGGTTGCTGGATCATTGCCGAGGGTGTGGAAACCAATGCGGAGATGGATTTCGCCCTCGAATGCGGAGCGCGCTACGTGCAGGGCTACCTGTTCGCCAAACCCTCGCTGGAGTTCCCCGCCAGCGATGCATTCCGCGATGCCTTTGCGCAGCGCCGCGACCACTACGTCAAACGCAAGCTGCAGGAACGCGCCGATCTCATTCAACTGCGCCAGCAGTTGTCAGAACTGATGAGCATGCTTCGTCCCTGGGCGGAGGGAGGGGCGATTCTCAACAGCTTGCCATCGGCGCCGGAATCGTTCACTCGACTTCTGCGCATCTACCAGTGCGATCGCCACGGAACCCAGACATCCCCAAACCTGGAGTGGAACGGCCTGTTCTGGAAGGAAGACCGCCGTTACCTGGGCCACAACTGGTCGTGGCGACCATATTTCTACCAACTGCTCGCCGAGGGCTGGGAGGAGCGTCGGCTGACGCTCTCCAACACCTATCGCGACGCCACCACCAACCAGTACTGCATGACCGCCGGGCAATTCATCGACCAGGGGCGTCGGCTTCTGCTGATCGATATCGACGCAGAAGGCCTGTAGAAGCGGGGCGGGCTCCAACCTATCTCGCATGTGGCCCAGGCAACTGCCGATTGAGATTGCCGCATCGAAAGGCTAGCGTTGTCTGAACATGAGCCGATGGCTAGAGAGCGAATGGACTGGCACACCCTGCTCCCCCGCGAGCGCCTTGGAAAATCAGTGCACAGCAACGCCGAACTCGGGCGTAGTGCCTTCCACAAAGATCATGACCGAATCATTTTCTCCGGAGCGTTCCGGCGCCTGGGCCGCAAGACTCAAGTGCACCCGGTCTCCAGTAACGACCACATTCACACGCGCCTGACACACTCTCTGGAAGTGGGCTGCGTCGGCAGGTCGCTGGGCATGCGCGTCGGGGAGATACTTCGCAGCCAGCTTCCGGAGTGGTGCGACCCGGCCGACCTGGGCGTGATCGTGCAGTCAGCCTGCCTGGCCCACGACATCGGCAACCCACCGTTCGGCCATTCGGGGGAGGACGCCATTCGACACTGGTTCCAGCAGGCTGCATCGCGGGGCTGGCTGGATGCCATGAGCGACGACGAGCGCTCGGATTTCCTGCACTTCGAAGGCAATGCGCAAGGGTTCCGAGTGTTGACTCAGTTGGAGTACCACCAGTTCGACGGCGGAACTCGGTTGACCTACGCAACCCTGGGCACCTACCTCAAGTACCCGTGGACGGCACGGCATGCCGACTCCCTGGGCTACAAGAAACACAAGTTCGGCTGTTATCGCAGCGAACTGCCGCTACTTGAGCAGATAGCCCAGAAGCTGGAAATGCCACAGATCGAACAGGAGCGTTGGGCTCGTCACCCGCTGGTCTACCTGATGGAGGCAGCCGACGATATCTGCTACGGCCTGATCGACCTCGAGGACGGCCTGGAAATGGAGCTGCTCGACTACGCCGAGGTCGAAGCTCTGCTTCTGGACCTGGTCGGCGATGACCTTCCGGAAACCTATCGCCAGCTAGGCCCGCTCGACTCTCGGCGGCGTAAGCTGGCGATCCTGCGCGGCAAAGCGATCGAGCACCTGACCAACGCAGCCGCCCGCGCCTTCGTGGAACAGGAGCCAGCGCTGCTGGCCGGGCAACTGACGGGCGATCTCGTGGAGCACATGCACGGACCTGCCAAGCGCTGTGTGCAAAGAGCCAAAGCGATGGCACGAGAGAAGATATTTCAGGACAAGCGCAAGACCCTTCACGAGATAGGTGCCTACACTACGCTGGAAATCCTGCTGAACTCTTTCTGTGGTGCTGCTCTGGAGCAACACGGAGGACGGATACCATCGTTCAAGCACCAACGCATCCTCGACCTGCTCGGGCAGAACGCCCCCGACCCAGGCTGGCCGTTGTATCGCTCCTTCCTGCGAGTCATCGACTTCATCGCCGGTATGACCGACAGCTACGCCACGGAAATGGCCCGCGAGATGACGGGGCGCTCAAGCCCTGTATGAGTCTCATACCGCACACTCGGAGGCAGCCAGCCTTTCCTGCAGCCTGCGCTGCAACTCCACCATTTGCGCGATCACGGCCCGAGCCTTGGAATGCAATTCGTCCACGTCCGCACTGTCGCGACTCGCGGCCTCCAGCTCGCAACAGGCGCTCTGCAGTGCGGCGGCATTGACCAGGCGGGCGGCGCCCTTGATGCGGTGCGCCAGTTCCGACAATTGATTCCAATCCTGAGCCACCAAGTAGGCCTCGAACTGCCCGATATCGATGTCGTTGCTGCTATACAGCTCCTCCAGCAATCGCCGAATCAAGGCTGGGTTTCCCCCGATCATTTCCTCCAGCATCTGGATATCGAGTACTTGCCGATCAGTACTGTCGGGCACGGCGGTAATCGAGGGCACCGACGCCAGACGGATACGCAGGTTCTCCAGCCCGATGGGTTTGAACAGGCAATCGTCCATGCCGGCACGGCGACAGTTCTCCACTTCGTCAGGCTGCGCATTGGCAGTGAACCCGAAAATCACACAGGGCTTCACAGCCATTTCGCTCTCCAGCTCCCGAATGCGTCCAGCCAGCCCGTACCCGGTAAGTACCGGCATGTTGCAGTCCGTGATAACCAGATCGAAATCACCCGGATGCCATTTCTGCAGGGCTTGCGCGCCATCGCTTGCCACTTCGACGGTATGTCCGAGGTGCTGGAGCTGCTGGCTCAACAGCATTCGGTTGGCGGCATGGTCATCCACGACCAATACCTTCAGCACATGAGCATCGGTCACCACTTCCACCCTGGGCACAACCGGCTCGGCTGGCAATGGCTCCAGGGCCTGCAGCAACAGACTCACCGCCACACGGGTCCCGCTCCCTGGCTGGCTTTCCAGGCACACGGTCCCGCCCATCATCGCTGCCAGCTTGCGGCAAATGGTGAGCCCCAGGCCGGTCCCGCCCCGTGAGGCGTGGCTGTTCCTGGCGACCTGGCTGAATGGCTCGAACAACTGGGCCTGGTCGCTTGCGGAGATCCCGATGCCGCTGTCTTCGACCACCAAATCCAGTGCGATCCGGTCCCCTGGCAAGTGCTTCCCGGATATCCTGATCCACACCTGCCCCTTGTCCGTGAACTTGATGGCATTGCTGACCAGATTCGACAGGACCTGCTTGAAGCGCAGAGGATCGATGAATACATCGCAGGCAGCTTCAGCCTCGATCCCCAGCTTCAACTCCAGTCCCTTCTGCCGCGCCAGCCCATCGAAGACACGGGCAACGGACTCCACCAGCTCACGCAACTGAGCGCGCTCCGGCATCAGCGTCAGACGTCCGGACTCGATCTTTGCTACGTCCAGAATATCGCCGATCAGCAACAGCAGTGACTTGGCGGACTCATAGGCAACCTCCACCGGCTCGCGGTCCCAATGTCCCTGACCGGCACGGGTAAGCGCCAGCTCGAGCATCCCGATAACGGCGTTCATCGGAGTGCGAATTTCGTGGCTCATCGTAGCCAGGAAGGTGCTCTTGGCCCGGTTGGCTTCTTCAGCCAGGTCCTTCGCTGCCTGCAACTGGTGGTGCAGCCGCTCGCGCTCGGTGACGTCGATCCATCCACAGACCATGCCACGCACTTCCCCGTTGGTGCCGCGGTACGGCGTCGCCCAGTGGTACACCTCCAGCATTCGCCCACGCAGTTGGAGAACACGATCCGAAGCCAGCGGAATGCCCTGATCCATGATCCGAAGATATTCATCATGAAGCGCCGCCGCCTCGCTGGGCGGTAACCAGTCGCAATCCACAACGCGACTCCCCTGCACTGCCTCCCGGGTTGTCTCCATGACGTCCAGCAGGGCTCGATTGCACGTCAGCAGACGTCCTTTCCGGTCCCGGACCGCAATCGGGTGTGGAATCCCGTCGATCATGGCTCGCTTGAACTCGAGCCGATAGTTGAGCTCCTTCTCCGAGAGGCGACGACGACGCACTTTCACCTGCAACCGCCAGTTCCACAGCAGCACGGCGCATAGCGACAGCAATCCGCCCCAGATCAGTTGCAGTATCTGGCTGCGGTATCCTTCCCAGATGCTGTCGGGCGCCTCGGCGCTCGCCGACCAGCGGCTGACGATGTTGGCCATTTCATCCGGTGAGATCGCGAGAATCGCCTTGTTCAGGATGCTCAGCAGTTCGGGATCGGCTTGTGATACCGCGATCGAAAAGCGTCCTGGCTCGCGGTCCAGCGCGGCGATGACATGCAGGCCCTGGTAGTAACGCGGAATCAGATAGCTCGCCGAAGACAATAGGTGGATACCGGCATCCACTTTGCCCTCGCTGATCATCGAGAAATCGTCGACGCTGCTTTTTACTGGAACCAGATCGACATCCGGATGGTGCTCGCGCATGAACGACTCAAGAGCCGAGTCCTTCGTGACCGCAACCCGGCGGCCGCGAAGATCGGCAAGGGAGTGAAACCAGTCTGTCTTGCCGGCAACTACTACGAAGGAGGCGGTCATGTAGGGGCGGGTGAACTCCAGCCACTCCTCGCGTCCCATCGTCGGTGTCAGCGCCGCAATCGCCTTGGCCTTGCCACTCTTCACCTCGTCGAACATCTCGCCAAGGCTTGCCTTCGGTCGAACCTCGAAATCAAGGCCGGTCCGGGCATGAATGAGGTCCATCAGATCGGCCGTGATCCCACGGAAATTTCCTTGAGCATCGAAGAAGGAAACCGGCGCCAGCGCCTGGTCGACGACAAGTACCGGGTGCGGATTGCGCTCCATCCAGCGCTGCTCCTGGGGCGTGAGAATCAACCGCTTGTTGGCCACGGCATAGGCGCCACCGGAACTCCAGCGTCTCTGGATGGCATTTTCCGTTTGCCGCGGAATGACACTCAGCACGCTATTGAGGATCTTGAGCAGCGGGCTGTCGGAATCTCTCAGTGCAAAGCTGAACCCGGCGCCATTGAAACCAACGAAATTGAGCGGCTTGAGATTCGCCAGATAACCCTGGCTGATCAGGTACTGCGCACTGAACGAGTCGCCGACATATATGTCCACTTGCCCGAATGCAACCGACTCGAGCGCTTGCCGCACGGACTGGAACGGCATGATCGACGACTTGGGAAAGTGCTTGGCGAGTTCATCGCTGGAAAAATAGTCGCTGACTACCGAAATTCGCTTGCCGGCCAATTGGTCGCTACTGTCCATGCGCACGCCCTGGGGACCGATCACGATGGGCTGGTTCGCAAAGTACGGCAACGACAGCACAACCCCGGGGAAGCTCGACTCATAGAACGTAGAGCGGCTCAGCAGGTCGATTTCCCCCCGCTGGAGAGCCTCGACCGCAGATGCCCTGTCAACATAGCGTCTCACCTCGATTTGCAGATTGAGCGCGTTGGCGACCAAACCGATGTAGTCCGCGGTGACGCCCTCAAGGTCAGTGCCGCTGAAGGTGATGTCGAATGGTGCATAGTCCGGCGCGGTAATCCCCAGCACCAGGGTGCGCTTGCCTCTGAGCCACTGCCAGTCAGACTCGTCCAACTGGACCTTGACCGACTCGTCGACCGACCGGGCCAGCAGGTTCATCGACATCCATGACGCCGTTTCGGCGGCCTGGACACCACAGCAGCTCAGCAGCAGAAGCGCAGCAATACCGTGGCGCAGGAGGGAACTACACCAACCAAACATCTCTAACCTCACACCAAGGCATTGCGCTTGGCGAACTCGATCAGATCGACCAGCGATCGAGCGTTCAACTTCAGCAGCAATCGCGTCTTGTAGGTGCTGACGGTCTTGTTGCTGATACGCATCTGGTCGGATATCTCTTTGTTGGAATAACCATTGGCCAGATATTGAAGAACGGCCATCTCCCGGTCGGAGAGCCGCTGTATGAGTTCCTGATCATCCAGTTGCCCGCCTACCCGGCGGTTCTGCCGGATAGCGGTGCTCGGGAAGTAGTTGTACCCCGCCACCACGGCGCTCACCGCGCTGACCAGTTCGGCAAGCCCGCCCTGCTTGCAGACAAAGCCGGATGCGCCAGCCTGCATGCAGCGCATGGCAAACAGGGCAGCGCTCTGTCCGGTCAGGATCAGGATCTTCAACGGCATGTCGAAGGACACGATGCGGCTGATCACTTCCAGGCCATCGACCTTCGGAATGCCGATGTCGAGGATCACCAGCTCCGGGTTCAGATCCTTGGCCAGGACGATGGCATCCGCTCCATTGTCCGCCTCGCCCACGATGACATGTCCCTCTGCTTCGAGCAGTACCCGCAACGCCATGCGAATAACTGGATGGTCATCAATAATTAGTATGTCGCTCACGCAGTCCCTCCGGCGGCCTTCAGTTTAATTACCTGCCGGAAAGATACCTGCCAAAGCTATTCTGTCGAGGTAGTACCACACCATATTCAGCGATAAAGGATATTCCTACACAACAAATATATATTTCCTACAAGCCAAATAAAAAATTGAAGATCTCGGATATGGAGCGACACGAACCAACCCTGCAAATCAATCTTTCGACGGAATTTTCCGACAAAAAATAAGCGACATGCTGACATCGGTTCCTGCAATCAAACAGCAACATCGGACCTATTCCAGCGACACATGGACACATACGATGCCCGCGCCCCTGATAATGGTCCTGGAGGATCACCCGATCCTCAGGCAGTCCACCGCCATAGCCCTGCAAACGCTCAGTCACGAACACATCCTGATGGCGTTCGACGGGCTGGATGCCTTGCAGCAGTTGCGTCGCAGCGGCGGGATCGACATCGCCATCTGCGATATCCGCATGCCGGGAATGGACGGCATGACCTTTCTGCGCATCGCCGCCCAAGAGCGTCTGATACGAGCGGTGATACTGGTCAGCGAGGTTTCCGAGGAACTGCGTCAAGCCATGCCATGCCTGGCGGACATGCATGGCCTTCAAGTACTGCGCGAACTGGGAAAACCGGTGTGCATCCCAACTCTTGCGGAGCAGATCAACGCCTTCCGGCAAATTGACAGAATCGAAATTCCCGCGCCTGCATTGAACCTGCCCGATGCTGAAATCATGCGAGGCTTCAGAAACGACGAATTCAATATATACATACAGCCAAAGATAGAACTGAAAACCCAAACCGAACATAGCGCCGAAGTCTTGACTCGCTTGCACCATATTGAATATGGAACTCTTTCTCCCGCGCAATTCATCGACCAGATAAGAAACCAGAAACTTCAGCACGAAATTACTCGGACCGTACTGGAGAAGTCGCTGCAGATAATCGAGTCGGAGCATCTGGCCAGGCGAGCCATTGCCATGTCCATAAACCTGGAAATAGCCGACCTGCAGAATCCCGATCTGATCAGCCATATCGACCGCAGGATCCGCCATTACCGGGTTCCTGCAAGCGCCTTGACCTTCGAGGTGACCGAGGGAGAACAGGACCGCTCCCCCGCCATCAGCCTGGAACCCCTGATCCGTCTGCGCCTGATGGGCTGCGGAGTGTCCATCGACGACTTCGGTGCTGGCTACTCCTCCCTCCAGCGCCTATGCGATACGCCCTGCAGCGAACTCAAGCTTGACGCATCGTTCGTGCGACGAATGAAGAGCAACCTTCGCGCACGCGAAGCCATCGCCAGCACAGTCAGCCTTGCCCGGCACCTCGGATTGCTCGTCGTCGCGGAAGGAATAGAAACGCAAGGGCAGCTACGGATGCTCCAGGCTCTGGGCTGCGATGCCGGGCAAGGCTATCTGTTCGCGCCACCAATGCCATCCGAAAACTACCTCCAGTGGCGAAGCATCCGTCTTGGCTCAACGACGACGGCCGCCAGCCGGGATATCCGTTAGCTCCAGGGAGAACGCGTCATGCAGGACCGCAAGCTCGCCATTCTGGTCGTCGAGGACCATCCATTTCAGTTGATTGCGATACAGATGCACCTCAACCGAATGGGCTTCTACCATCTGACCCCGGCACTGGATGCCGACGAAGCCAGGCAGGCTTGCCAGCGACGCACGGGGCCGTTCGACCTGTTCCTGTGTGATATCAACCTCCCCGGCACCAACGGGGTTGCCCTGCTCGAAGAGCTCGCGAAATCCGGCCGCATACAGCATGCGGTGCTGCTCAGTTACCAGGGGGAAGACGAATTGCAGACGCTGGAAAAGCACCTGCAGGATATCGGCCTGCCGGTCCTCGCATGCCTGAGCAAGCCGCTGGATCAGGCAATGCTCCTGCGAGCGCTCGACAGAGAATCAGCCTGACGAAACAGTCTGCGCATCAGCCCGCCGGTGCATTGACGGGCTGATCCGGATACCAGGCATCCATCAGTTGCCCCACTGTAAAACTGGCCAGTTCCGGCTGCTGTCGGAGCCATGCCTCGACGATGGCGCGTTGCTCCTCGCTGACCGACCCGCGGTGCGCCAGGCAGATGAAGCCGTATTCGTCGCAACCGCCGTAGACCATGTCGTTGGGCTCCACGGCATCGGCCGCGAAGCGCTGCATGAATGCGTCGATCGCCTCGGGCGGCTGCCCGTCCTTGTACTGGAAGCTCAATTCGAACCCCAATTCCTGGAACTCATCGACACACAGCTTCTTGCGCAAACGACGGGAACGATTGGTGACCATTCGAAAAACCTCCTGCGAGCGGGGCAAAGGACGGCCCCGTCTCGGTTAAATCATCTGTCCGAAGCGGTCCGGACAGGCCATCTGCAACTTTATCAGTTCCACCCACGCCATCTCATGACAACTGGCTCGCAATGCCCAGCGCAACGCGGGACAGCTTGCGGCATAATGTCCGAGGCTCTGTAGGAAAGGAGCCTTCATTCTTATTGTTGCGCGTCATCTTTTCATTCTTTCAAGTCAATGCCCGACCACTGGGATGTCACTTTTCCTATGTTCAAATCACTGCGTGTTCTCGCCCTCGCCACGTTGCTGCCCTTCACCCTGCCGGCACTGGCCCAGATCAACACCACCCTTCCCGAGCGCGTCGAAAAGGCGCTCAAAGCCAGCAAGCTGACCAATGACGCTCTCTCGCTGGTCATGATTCCGCTGGATGGCCCCGGCAACCCGACCTACTTCAATGCCGACGTCTCGGTGAACCCTGCGTCGACCATGAAGCTGTTCACCACCTACGCCGCGCTGGAAATGCTCGGCCCGACCTACCAGTGGCAAACCGAGTTCTACACCGACGGCCAGCTCAAGGACGGCGTGCTCAATGGCAACCTCTACCTCAAGGGCGGCGGCGATCCCAAGCTGAACATGGAGAAGCTCTGGCTGCTCATGCGCGACCTGCGCGCCAATGGTGTCCGCAAGGTCAATGGCGACCTCGTGCTTGACCGCAGCTACTTCAACATTCCGCAGCTTCCGGTGTTCAACGACGATGGAGGCGACGATAACAAGCCCTTCCTTGTCGGCCCGGACTCCCTGCTGGTCAACCTCAAGAGCGTACGCCTGGTTATCCGCACCGAAGGCGGCAAGGCCACCGTACTGATGGATCCTCCCCTGGCCAACGTGCGCATCGACAACCAGGTCCAGGTCAGCAAAGCCGCGCCCTGCCCCGCCTGGCCGAAGCTGCGTTTCAGCCCGGTCACCCAGTTCGACGGAACCTCACTGGTTGCGACAGGCCAGATCCCGCAAGGATGCAGCGCCCAGACCTACATGTCGCTGCTCGATCATCCGGGCTATACCGCCGGTGCGGTGCGTGGCATCTGGCAGGAGCTTGGCGGTTCCATCATGGGCAAGGACCGCGAAGGCAGCGTCCCGAAAGGTGCCACCCTGATCGCCCGCGCCAACTCGCCGGATGTGGTTGAAGTCATCCGCGACATCAACAAGTTCAGCAACAACACGATGGCCCGCCAGTTGTTCCTGTCGCTGGGCGAGCACTTCCGCAACGGCGCGGACGCCGATGACGCCCAGGCAGCCCAGCGCGTGGTCCGCCAGTGGCTGGCCCGCAAAGGCATCACCGCGACCCACCTGGTGATGGAGAACGGCTCCGGGCTGTCCCGCGATGAGCGCGTCAGCGCCCGGGAAATGGCCGCGATGCTGCAAGCGGCCTGGCACAGTCCCTATGCCGCCGAGTACATCTCGTCGCTGCCGATCGTGGCGAAGGACGGCACCATGCGCAAACGCCTGCGCGGAACGCCGATGGCCGGGGAAGCACACGTCAAGACCGGAACCCTGAATACCGTGCGCGCGCTGGCCGGCTTCAGCCGGGATGCGAACGGTCGCAACTGGGTGGTCGTGGCGATTCTCAACAGCAACCGCCCCTGGGGGGCCTCGTCCATCCTCGACCAGGTGCTGCTGGACCTCTACAGCAGTACCAAGCGCAGCGGCGGCTGACCGGCGCCAGCGGCCCCGGCGCAAGTCGGGGCCCGCTACCCCTCGTCCCGCTCAACGCGATCCCTGCCCAGCCGCTTGGCGCGATACACCGCCCGGTCCACCTTGCGCATCAGGTCATCGGCGCTTTCGCCAGCGACCCAGCCGGCGATGCCGAAGCTGGCCGTCACCACTCCAATCCCCTCAATCGAGTGACTACGCAACGCTTCGCACAGCGCCTCGGCCAGGCGAGCGGCCTGCTCCAGCGAACTGCCGGGGCAGAGCACCACCAGTTCCTCGCCGCCCAACCTGCAGAATACGTCCACCTTGCGCAAGCGCTGCGCGACACGCTGGCAGAGCGTGACCAGAACGGTGTCGCCCGCCTCGTGGCCAAAGCGGTCGTTGATGTCCTTGAAGTGGTCGATATCGAACATCACCAGCGAAAGCGGCTCGCCACTGCGTGAGCAGCGGGCCATGCCGAGCTCCAGTTGCTCGCGGAAATACCGGCGGTTGTGTACCCCGGTCAGCGCGTCGGTCACCGAGAGCCTGCGCAATTCCAGCTCCGCTTCCTTGCGCAGGGTCACGTCGGTGGCGATGCCCAGGTACCCGATCAACCCACCGGATGAATCCCGCACGCCGGTAATGATCAGGTTGACCTTGAGCTGTCGGCCATCGCGCCGCAAACAAGTCCACTCGTGCTCCTCGTGCCCCTCGCCGACCAGCGCGCCCACCACTTCGAACCCCCGGATCTCCCGCCCCAGCGCCTGCGACAGATCATGGGCCCGGCGGCGAATCTCATCCTTTACGAACACATTCTCCGGTACCGGCCGGCCAAGCACCTCCCGCGCGCTGTAACCAAACATGCGCTCGGCGCCAACATTGAAACTGCGCACGAAACCGCGCAGATCGGTAGAAACGATGGCCACCTGGGTCGCCGCGTCCAGCAGGCCATGCAGGCGATTGTTGACCTCGCCCAGCTCCAGCTCCGCCGCCTTGCGCGAACTGATATCGGTCTGGGTGCCGATCATGCGCCGTGGCGCGCCATCCGCGGCCCGCTCCATTACCTGCCCGCGATCCAGCACCCATAGCCAGCGGCCATTCTTGCAACGCAGCCGGTGCTCGCTCTGATACAACGGTGCCTCGCCGCGCAGATGCCGCTGCAGCGCTTCGCAACGCGCCGTCTGGTCATCCGGGTGGATCCGGCGCAGGCACTCATCGGTAGTCGTGCCGATCTCGCCATCGCGGAAGCCCAGCATCGCCTTCCAGGCGTGGGAGTAGAACACCTTGCCCAGGTCCACATTCCAGTCCCATACGCCATGTCCGGCACTATCCATGGCAAAATGCAGGCGCGCCTGGTTCTCCTGCAGCTCCAGCTGATTGGCGCGCAGCTCGGCGGTACGCTCGGCTACCAGCTGCAGCGCGCGCTGTCGCTGGCTCAACAGCGTCAGCACGTAGCCGGCCAGCAGCAACGAAGTCAACGTGCCACCCAATACTACCCAGAACTGTGGATCCCCCTGATTGCGCTTGAGGAAGTCGGCGGAAGGCTCGATACGGATCAGGTAATCCCTCCCGGCAAAATCCAGGTGCCGCTCCGCCACCAGTTCCGCCGCCTGAACAGGCAACACTGCGCTGCGATACAAGGGAACATCCGCACGCTGATCCGCACTGTCTCTGAGCGTCAGCGCCAGTTGCGCCAGGCTGTCCGCATCCATGCCCTGCTCGATCAGCAGGCGATAGCTGATCGCCGCCAGCAGAATGCCCTGCAAGCCGGCGCGGGTTTCCGCCGTTGGCCCGAGCAAGGCGGGCCGTGGGTAGAAGGGCGCGGCCAGCAGTACGCCAGCGGCATCCGCAGGCGGCGCGCCCGGGAGAATCACCGGTATCGAGGCCACCAGTTGCCGCTCGGTGAGCACTTGCTGCGTCAGCTCGCGGCCCGACTCGGTAGAGTTCAGGTCCAGTCCCAGTGGCAGCTCCTGCAAGTACTCGGAAGCACCGTACAGAACGGGAAAGTAACGCTCGCGCACCTGCGCGGGGACCGGCCGCCCCTGGGAATCCAGCTCATGGATCAGGTAATCGAGCATCCCATCGACATGGGCGCGCTCCTCGAAAGCTTCGCGCGCATGCTGCTCCACCCTGGGCAGCCAGGCATACCCCAGGGTGTCACCGAGCAAAGGACTGACGAAGTGCTCGAACTCCTCACGCGATACATCGTCGGAGTTCTCGAAGAACCGCCGGACGGACTCCAGCTCGCTCTGCTGCAACGTCAGCCGCTCGCGCACCCGGTCGATCCGTTCGTTGGCGGCCAGGGCGAACTGCTGTTCCAGCGCCATGCGCGCGTTGCGCCACACATTCCAGCCCAGCAATCCCGTCAGCAATAGCCCCGCGACCAGTACGAGACCGGCGGCGCGCAAAGCCTTCTTTTGGCTGACGACTCCCTGAGCGGCGGGCAACTGCTCGAAGGCCGGCAACTGGGTCATGGGGGATTTCCGCTTTCAGGGCAGAGGGAGGAGTACCCAGTCCTTATAGCAGTTGATGGCAGAATGCCCAGACAGGAACCGATGCGCGGCCATTACCGGCCGCGCATCGGTCGAATCAGCGCACGCTGATGCGCCAGGCCCGGTGGATCTTGCTGTTGCGCGCGAAGTCCTGGTCCAGCGTCTGCGCACTGATTTCCTCGACCTGGTAGCGCTCCGCCAGCCCTGCATCCAGCTCGAACTTGCGGAAGTTGTTGGAGAAGTACAGCACCCCGCCCTTGGCCAGGCGCGCCATTGCCAGATCGACCAGTTCGACATGGTCGCGCTGCACATCGAACACGCCGTCCATGCGCTTGGAGTTGGAGAAGGTCGGCGGATCGATGAAGATCAGCTCATATTCGCCGCGATCCTCCCGCAGCCACTCCATCACATCGCTCTGCACCAGGCGCTGCTTGTCGGAGAAACCATTCAGCGACAGATTGCGCCGCGCCCAGTCCAGATAGGTCTTCGACAGGTCGACGCTGGTTGTGCTGCGTGCACCGCCCTTCGCCGCATGCACGGTCGCCGTCGCGGTGTAGCAGAACAGGTTGAGGAAGCGCTTGCCCTGGGACTCGCGCTGGATGCGCAGGCGCATCGGGCGGTGGTCGAGGAACAGTCCGGTGTCCAGGTAATCAGTGAGGTTGACGAGGAGCTTCACGCCGCCTTCCCCGACCTCCATGAAACGTCCCTCGGCGTTCTGCCGCTCGTACTGCTTCTTGCCGGTCTGGCGTTCACGGCGCTTGATCACGATGCGCTCGGTGGGAATGCCCAGCGCCTGCGGCAGCGCGGCGAGCGCGTCGAGCAAACGGGTCTGCGCCTTCTCCGGATCGATGGACTTGGGCGCCGCGTATTCCTGCACATGCGCCCAGTCGCGGTAAAGGTCCACGGCCAGGGCGTACTCGGGCATGTCGGCGTCATACACGCGATAGCACTCGATCTTTTCCTTGCGCGCCCACTTGCCCAGCGCCTTGACGTTCTTCTGCAGGCGGTTGGCGAACATCTGCCCGCCTTCGCTCAGGCGCGCCTGCTCGATCACTGCCGGGCCCTGCGCGGCAGTCGCTTCGCTGCGCTCACCCCGCTCGCCGGTCACGAACTGGCGGGGCTCCACATCCAGCATGATCAGCTTGCAAGGCAGCGCGCCGTTCCAGAATGCATACTGCTTGTGGCTACGAATACCCATGCGTTTGCCCAGTTCCGGCGCGCCGGTGAACACGCCGGCGCTCCAACCCAGGCAGCTCTGGCGCAGGCGCTCGCCCAGGTGCTGGTAGAGGTACAGCAGGCTGGCTTCGTCACCCAGGCGCTCGCCATAGGGCGGGTTGCAGATGATCAGGCCCTTCTGGCCCTTGTCCGGGCGAGGCTCGAAGGTCGCCAGTTCACCCTGGTAGATCTTCACCCACTCAGCGAGGCCGGCGCGCTCTATATTGTTACGCGCAGGCTGGATCAGGCGCGGATCGGCTTCATAACCACGAATCCACAGTGGCGTCTTCGCCAACCCGGTTTCGGCGCGGTGTTGCGCCTCTTCCACCAGTTTCTTCCAGATCGCTGGCACATGGCCGAGCCACTTGCTGAAACCCCAGCGCTCGCGCTTGAGGTTGGGCGCGACGTCGGCAGCCATCAGGCCCGCCTCGATGAGGAACGTACCCACGCCGCACATCGGGTCGGAGAGTGCACCACCCTCGGCGGCGATCTTCGGCCAACCGGCGCGGATCAGCACGGCGGCGGCAAGGTTTTCCTTCAACGGCGCGGCGCCCTGCTGCAGGCGGTAGCCGCGCTGGTGCAAGCTGTGCCCGGAGAGGTCGAGCGACAGCACTGCCTGCCCACGGTCCAGGTGCAGGTGCACCCGGATGTCCGGGTTGACCTTGTCCACTGTCGGGCGCCGGCCAAACTCGGCGCGCAGGTTGTCGACGATGGCGTCCTTGACCTTCAGCGCACCGAAGTGCGTGTTGTCGATGCCCGAGCCCTTGCCGCTGAACTCCACCGCCAGACTACCGCCGGCATCCAGGTGGTCGCTCCACTGCACGGCGTTCACACCCATGTACAGATCTTCGGCATTGCTCACCGGGAATCGCGAAAGCACCAGCAGCACCCGATTCGCCAGACGTGACCACAGGCAAAGGCGATAGGCCGTCTCCAGGTCGCCCTGTCCGCGTATCGCCGACACCTGCGCGCGAGCCTCGGTCAGGCCGAGCGCCTGGGCCTCGTCCAGCAGCAGGCCATCGAGCCCCTTGGGGCAGGTCAGGAAAAGTTCGTAGTGTTCCGCCATATGCATATTCCCGGGCCGCAGCCCTGTCTTTTTCAATGAGACTCCGCCAGGGAGCCTCGTTCGGCCATTCGCACGGTCGACTTTCCGCGAACAGCGTGGATGTTCATTTTCCGGGGAGATAGTTCAACCTGTCTGCGACCTCGGGTCACACATTGCCGGCCCGCTCGTCGGAATGAGAGAAAGTCGCAAATAGACACACTTTCAACTTGACCCGCCACAACTCCACATACCCTGCGGGTTACGTCGTGATGGCACTTTCCCGACAGGCAAAAACTTATGGCTTGAACCCATAAGAGTTAAGTCTTTATGACAAATTGGTTGTTCACAGCCCCTGACGCTTTGGTTAGAACTCAGCTTAACCCGTCATCGCAATGGTGGCGGTCGGGGCTTGTCACGCCGGCAATGAGCCCCATTGGCGGAAGATCCGCCGGGCCTCCCTGGGGGGCCAACGGGACATAACAGTCAACAAGTGAGGGCTACACCCTATGAGAAGACTTAAGCGTGATCCGTTGGAAAGAGCCTTTTTGCGCGGTTATCAGCACGGCATTACTGGAAAATCTCGCGACCTCTGTCCGTTTACCCATCCGACCACTCGGCAATCCTGGCTCAACGGCTGGCGTGAGGGCCGTGGCGACAACTGGGATGGTTTGACCGGCGCCGCCGGTATTCAACGTCTGAACCAGATGCAGCACGCAACAGGCTGAATCCACGGATCACACCGACTTCCCCAAGCCGCCCCATCCGGGCGGAAAAGGGCGTAAGCCCAAGGGCTCCGAAAGGAGCCCTTTTCATTTGCCTGGCATCAGCCCCGCCTGGCCGCGGCGATGGCATCCACCGCCTCGCGAATCAGCGAGGGGCCCTTGTAGATGAAGCCGGAGTAAATCTGTACCAGGCTCGCACCGGCGGCGATTTTCTCCGCCGCGTGAATACCTTCCGTGATACCGCCCGCGGCGATGATCGGCAGGCGCCCACCCAGTTCGCCGGCCAGCACTTTGACGATGTGAGTGCTCTTCTCGCGCACCGGTGCACCGGACAGGCCGCCGGCCTCTTCACCGAACGGCAACCCCTCCACCCCCTCGCGGCCAAGTGTGGTGTTGGTGGCGATCACCGCATCCATGCCCGCCTCCACCAGCGCTGCGGCTACCATAGCGGTCTCTTCGTCGCTCATGTCGGGGGCGATCTTGATCGCCAGCGGTACGCGACGACCGTGCTGCACGGCCAGGTCTTCCTGGCGCTGACGCAGAGCTTCGAGCAGTTGCTTGAGCGAATCGCCGAACTGCAGGCTGCGCAGGCCGGGGGTATTGGGCGAACTGACGTTGACCGTTACGTAGCTGGCGTGGGCGTACACCTTGTCCAGGCAGATCAGGTAGTCGTCCACCGCGCGCTCGACCGGCGTATCGAAGTTCTTGCCGATGTTGATGCCCAGCACGCCGCGATATTTGGCGGCCTTCACCCGCTCAACCAAGTGATCGACGCCGTGGTTGTTGAAGCCCATGCGGTTGATGATCGCGGTGGCCTGTGGCAGGCGGAACAGGCGCGGTTTGGGATTGCCCGGCTGTGGCCGCGGCGTGACGGTGCCGATCTCGACGAAGCCGAAACCCAATTGTGCGAAACCATCGATCGCATCGCCGTTCTTGTCCAGGCCCGCCGCCAGGCCGACAGGGTTGGCGAACTCCAGCCCCATCACCTTGACCGGCAAGCTCGCCGGCGCCTTGGCGAACAGGCCGTTGAGGCCAAGACGGCCACCGGCACCGATCAGGTCGATGGACAGTTCGTGGGACGTTTCCGGGGAAAGCTTGAAAAGGAGCTCACGGGCCAGGCTGTACATGGTCGGGCATCGGTCGGCAAAATGGGGCGCTATTATAGCCGGCAGGCCGGCGCTCAGGCGAGGCGACGCAACGCCAGCAGGCGGCCCGTGTCGTCGAACTCCAGTTCGAAGGTGCCGTGCACCCCGGAATGCGTCATGAAACGACGCAGATGATGGGCAGGCAGGTTGATTCGCCGCCCATCGCGGCTGGTCACCAGTACGCGGTTGGCCTGCCCGCGGTAGACGGCCTGCAGCCTGTCCGCAGGCAGGCTGATGTCCAGTAGCACGCAGGTCATGGAGGCCTCCCCCGAGTGAAGGGAAGAATTTTGCCACAACGCATGCGCCAAACGGCGCCAGGGTTTTCTATGCTTAAGGCAATTCGCCGCGCATCCGCTCCGGCGCTTCCTGCACTGACCATCCGGCCATCGGGAGTCTTGCGTCGAACATGAGCCACCCCACTCGCCACCGCAGCCTGACCAGCCGCCTGGCCGCCCTTGCGCAGCGCTTGGGGCTTGGCGGCGCCGATACTCATAACGTCGCGCGGCGCAGCCGTACCCTGGCTCTGCCCTTCGAACCGCTCGATACGCCCACCGGCGGCATCGGCTGGCAGTCCGGCGCTCCGCTGTATCGCCTGATCGACCTGCCCCGCGGCGCTCTGTCCGGCCCGGTACAGGAAGACAAGGCACGCATCCACGCACTGCTCAAACGCCTGGTCAGCGGTCACCGCGACGAGCATTCCGCCCTCGACCTGCGCAGCCTGGACGGCCTGTGCAGCCGCACACACCAGGACAGCACCCTGGCAACGCTGGAAGAACTGACGCAGAGCGACAGTTGCCGCAAGGTGCGGATCATCAGCTACAACGACTTCACCAAAGTGCTCGGCCTCGCCCTGCCCGGCTTCGAGCGCAAGGCACCGCTACAATTGCGGCGCGCCAGTTGGCATGGCGGGAGGCTGTTCTGGGATGACGACAACCATGCCTGCGAAATGGCCAACGCCGTGGTCTATGCGCGGCGGCGTGGCCTTGAGATCACTCTTCCGGCGGTGGTGCAGTGCTACCAACTGCACTCGACGGCTCTGGATGAGCTGGATCGCGACTTCCACATGCTCGCGATTCCCGCTCGCGCCTGGAGCGACCCGGCCTTCATGGGGCTGCTGCTGGATACCGGAATGCCCTACGCGCGCTTCGGCCTGTTCAACACCGAAACCCCTGAGAGCCTGTTGCTGCCGCGCGATCACGCCGAGGCCAACGCCTTCGGCGAGGGGCTGCGCTCGGTGGGCGCCGCCGACGTGGTAGGCTACCTGCGGCGCTTCGGCCACGCCGGCTGAACAACGAACGCCCTCATTGCGGCGTTTCGTTCTCGTCATCGACCCGCTGCTCTTCCTCACGAAGGCTTTCGAGCACTTCGCTATGCCGCTCCTGCCACTCCTCCAGGGAGATATCGCTGTTCGCCAGCAGAGCGGGATTGCGCTCCACCAGATAGATAGCCGCGCGTTGGGCGGAATCCGCCACGGTCCAGGTTACCGAGGTCGAGTCGATCGGCCCTTCGTAAGTGATCCAGCGACTGAAGTCCTCGTAGACGCTGCAGACTTTCTGGAAGTCTTCGTCACGCATGCGCTGGTAGTTGTACTCGATATTTTCGACGTCCTTCTCTTTCATACCGACCGAATCAGCAAATTCGCGCCGTGACAGGCCAGTGATCTCACGAAGCGCCCGTAGTCTTTCTCCTGCAGTGAACAGGAAACGTTTCCTCATCACTTGTCATCCCTGTCTGAAAATTGAAAAACCCATCATAAACACCTAACTATTAGGATAAATTAGCCGTCGAAACCGGGCTTGAACGCCTGAATTCGAGGTATTTCTGATGGTGCAGGATGCAGCATGAAAGTGGAAGAACCGTTCTCCCCGGATATTTCCAATGGGAAGTACTACCTGACGCTGGAGCGTTTCGCCCAATTGATCGGCATGGCTCACCGGATATCGGTGATCGAGGGCTGGATCGACTCCGGCGCGCTGCCCGCCCGATTGATCGGCGGGAAGCTGATGATCGACCTCAGCGAACTGGTGCAGAAGACCGAGCGGAGCAAATGAGCAACGCGGCACTGGACGCCCTCTGCGAGCACGTGACGGACCTGGCACGAGGCCGCCAGGTCCTGCTCGACGACGAAGAATGCGCCGCATTGCGGGAGTTCCAGTACATGGGATTGCTGGAGATGCACCCGCCGGATCTGTCAGGCGACCGCACACTCTGTGTCTGCCGGCATCCGCGCCTGTTCAGGTTCCACTTCTACTACCGCTGGCTACCGGCCAACCTCGCACGCTTCAAGCCGGTGCGCACGTATCACTCCTGACTGGCCTCGCGTGCCGCGTCGTACGCCGGCACGGCCGGAATGCCGATCTCCACGCACAGCGCCATGACGCGTTCCAGATCGTTGCGGTACACCAGCACGCACTGCAGTTCGTCGTCCAGTGGCTCACTGAAGTCCACCAGCACGTAGCCGCCCTTTTCCGGATACAGCGCGCCGAGTTGCGTCTGGATGCGGTTCAGAGCGGTCAGGGCATCGATCTTGCGCAACTGCTTGGCCTGCAGGACGAAATTGACGCTGGGATCGAAGGACGCCCGAATCTCGCCGAACAGCTCTTCGTAGCTGTCGCCCTGGAACAGCACGATTTCCGGCAGGCTGCCGACCACGACCCACTCACCCAGCGGGATCGGGAAACTGTCGTCGTAGTTGATGTCCGGGTTGGCCTGCAGGAAGGCCGCCGGATCGGCATAGGCCTGGGCGGCCTCGTCGGCGATCTGTTCGATCTCCGCCTCGCCCAGACAGCCGGAGCTGATCAGCGTGAGGAGTTCGACGAGTTGCGCTTTCATGGGGAAATCCTGAGTAGAGATGAACGACCGCGAAGGATATCCGCAAATGCAGGAAAACACCGCAGCCGGGGAACCTTCCGCAGCGTCGGCGAGTCGGAAATCGCCACAACGATACTCACTATCGAACGGGATGATTTTTGCCCGATCCGCGCGATTGATAGGCTGACATCCATTCCTGCTCCACTCTACGGGTAAACCCGATGAACCGCCCCCTTGCCTTGCTGACCCTGATTACACCGCTCTGGCTTGCGGGTTGCAGTACCCAGCCTGCAACGCAACAACAGCCCTACAGCGACGAACAGGTGAAGTCCTTCGCGCTGAAGATTCTCGGCGCCAGCAGCCTGTCCGACGACTACTACGCCAAGTACCGCCGCGCGCTGACCGAACCGCACGCGGATGGGCGCAGTGGCAGTTGAGCGGGTGAAGGCCCGCCCTGCCCGGTAGTCACTCCCGCCGCTGATATCCCCGCCCCTGCGATGCCATCGCAGTGCGGCATGCTCGTTACCTCCGCGCCTGCGCACGAACAACTGTCCTTGGCAGCCCATTGCGACAGTGATCTACAGGCTTGAGTGATACCCGTTGGGTATCGCTTCGCTCCTCTCATCCAGCGGCTGACATCGGCTCAGGCACGCGACGCTTCCGTTGCGAAGCTAGCAATGGAAAAGCCCCGCACAAGGCGGGGCTTTTGTTTCATCCAGCGAACCAGTCAGGTGTCAGGGAATGCACACGCCATGCTGGTTGCTTTGCGCCAGGTCGAGCAATTCCCGGTTGGCGACCGCGTACATCGCGTAGTCGGTGCTGCTGGAAGCCCGCAGTTCGGTGAGCATGGCGCGCCAGCGGGCAACCATCGGGGCATGTTGCTCCAACCAGAGCGCCACACGCGCGTCGATCTCCGCGGGACCGTCCTGCATCTGCAGCACGGAGACGGTGATTGCCCGCTGCTGCCAGTCCAGGTCGTCGCGGAAGGCTTCGCGGGCCAGCGCCTGCCAGTTGGTTTCCACCGGCAGGGAGCTGATCTGCTGCAGGTACCAGGTCAGCTCCAGCTCGCTGCCCAGCGCGAAGTAGGCGCGCGCCACATCGGCCGGGTCGCGGCCAGTGACATCCGCCGCTTCGACGATGGGCAGCAAGGTGTAGAGATGGCTGGTGCCGGCGACCATGCGCGCCAGCAGCTCCGGCACGCCTGCATCCACATAGGCCTGATAGCGTGCCTGCCACAGTTCGCGGGTCGGCCCTTCGAGCAGCTCGTTGAGCTTCAACCCCAAAGCAGCGATGCGCGGACCGAAGTGCGCCACGTCACGGGCGGCGTCCTGCTCGTTGCGGCGGCTGCGCAGGAACCAGCGGGTAGCCCGGCGGCCCAGGCGCATCAGTTCGTCCATCAGGGTCAACTGCACGTCCGCCGGTACCTGGTAGTCCAGTGCCTCGATCTGACGGAACCAGTGTGGCAGGTGGAAGATGTCCCGCACGATCACATAGGCGCCCGCCACATTGGCCGGCGTCATGCCAGTGGACTCCTTCAGCCGCTGCACGAAGGTGATGCCCATGTGGTTGATCAGGTCGTTGGCGATCTGCGTGCTGACAATCTCGCGCTTCAGCCGGTGCTTGCGCATGGCCGTGCCGAAGGTATCCACCAGTGTCTGCGGGAAAGCCGTCTCCATGTCGCGGGTGAGGTAGTCGTCATCCGGCACCAGCGAGCCCAACAGTTGCTCCTTGAGGTCGATCTTGCTGTAGGAGATCAACACCGAGAGTTCCGCACGGGTCAGCCCCTGGCCAGCGGCCACGCGTTCGGCCAGCGCCTCGTCGCCAGGCAGGAACTCCAGGGCCCGGTCGAGCTTGCCACGACCTTCCAGGTCTCCCATTAGGCGACGGTACTCGGCAATGCGTTCGCGGGCACGGCGCTCGGCCAGCGATAGCGCCTGGGTCTGCTTGTAGTTGTTGCCCAGCACCAGGTCGGACACCTGGTCGGTCATTTCCGCCAGCAGCTTGTTGCGCTGCTTGCTGGTCATGTCGCCGGCGGCCACTACCTCGTTGAGCAGGATCTTGATGTTCACCTCGTGGTCGGAGCAGTCCACACCACCGGCGTTATCGATGAAGTCGGTGTTGCAGGCGCCGCCGTTCAGGCCGTACTCGACCCGTGCCAATTGCGTCATGCCGAGGTTGCCGCCCTCGCCCACCACCTTCACGCGCAGATCGCGACCGTCCACCCGCAGGCCGTCGTTAGCCTTGTCGCCGACATCGGCGTGGGTTTCCTTGCTGGACTTCACGTAGGTACCGATGCCGCCATTCCACAGCAGGTCGACCGGAGCCTTGAGCAGAGCGTTGATCAACTCGGTGGGCGTCAGACGCTCGGCGTCGATGTCGAAGCGCGCACGCACTTCCGGCGTCAGGGTGATGCTCTTGGCGCTGCGCAGGAAGATGCCACCGCCGGCGGAGATCAGCGAAGCATCGTAGTCGGCCCAGCTGGAACGCGGCAGGTTGAACAGCCGCTGGCGCTCGGCGAAGCTCGACGCCGGGTCCGGATTGGGGTCGAGGAAAATGTGCATGTGGTTGAAGGCTGCGACCATCTGCAGCTTGTCCGACATCAGCAGGCCGTTGCCGAACACGTCGCCAGCCATGTCGCCGATGCCGATGACGGTGATGCTGTCCTTCTGCACATCGATGCCGCGCTCGCGGAAGTGCCGCTGCACAGAGACCCAGCCGCCGCGGGCGGTGATGCCCATGCCCTTGTGGTCATAGCCTGCAGAGCCGCCGGAGGCGAAGGCGTCGCCCAGCCAGAAGTTGTACTCGGCGGAGATGCCATTGGCGATGTCGGAGAAGGTCGCGGTGCCCTTGTCGGCCGCCACCACCAGGTAGGGGTCGTCCGGGTCATGGCGCACCACGTTGGCCGGCGGTACGACCTTGCCTTCCTTGAGGTTGTCGGTGATGTCCAGCAGACCGGAAATGAAGATGCGGTAGCAGGCGATGGCCTCGGCCTGAATCTCATCGCGGCTGCCGCCCAGCGGCAGGCGACGCGGGATGAAGCCGCCCTTGGCGCCCGTGGGCACGATCACCGCGTTCTTGACCTGCTGCGCCTTCACCAGACCCAGCACTTCGGTACGGAAGTCTTCCTCGCGGTCGGACCAGCGCAGGCCACCACGAGCCACGTCGCCGAAGCGCAGGTGCACGCCTTCCACGCGCGGGCAGTAGACGAAGATTTCGTACTTGGGCACAGGACGCGGGATTTCCGGGATCGCCTTGGGATTGAACTTGAAGCTGAAGTAGCTCTTGTTCTGTCCGGTTGCGTCCGGCTGGTAGAAGTTGGTGCGCAGGGTCGCCTTGATCAGGTCGAGGTAGCGCCGCAGGATGCGGTCTTCGTTGAGTACCTGGACATCGTCCAGCGCCGCCAGAATGGCCTGTTCCAGCTTCTGCTGCTTGTCGTCCAGGTCCTCGGCGGTGAGCTTGCGTGCCAGGTAGAAGCGCGTCTTGAACAGCCGCACCAATTCACGCGCGATGTCGACATGAGCGTTCAGCGCGCTGGCGATGTAACCCAGGTCGAAGCCCAGGCGGATCTGCTTGAGATAGCGCGCGTAGGCACGCAGCAGCGCCACGTCGCGCCACGGCAGGCCGGCGGTCAGCACCAGGCGGTTGAAGGCATCGTTCTCCGCATCGCCGCTGACGATGTGGACGAAGGCATCCTGCAGTGTCTCGTTCAGTTCCTGGATATTGACGTCCAGGCCCTCGGCGTAGGTGAAGGCGAAGTCGTGGATCCAGTATTCGCGGCCATTGGCGTGGTGCAGGCGATAGGGGAACTCACCGAGAACGCGCAGACCGAGATTCTCCAGGATCGGCAACACATCCGACAGGGCCAGCGGAGAGTCGGCGTGATACAGCTTGCAGTGCAGTTGCTGCTCGCCCTGAGCCAGCGGCTGGTAGAAGCTCATCACCAGCGGACGCTTCTCCGACAGGCTGGACAGGTGCTGCAGGTCGACCACCGCGAAGTGCGCGGCGAAACGCTCGCGGTAACCGGCCGGGAAGCCTTTGGGAAAGTCTTCCAGCAGATTGTTGCCCTGCCCTTCGCCGAAGTTTTCCAGCACCAGCGCGGCATAGTCGTCCTGCCAGGAACGGCAGGCCTGGATCGCCTCCTGTTCAAGTTGCGCGGCATCCACTTCGATGCGGTTCTTCGGGTCGACACGCAGGATGAACTGCACGCGCGCCAAGGTCGACTCGGAGAAGAAAGTCCAGAACTCGCAATCGCTGGCCTTCAGCCGATCGCGCAGCACCTGCTCGATCTTCAGCCGCGTCTCGGTGGAATAGATATCGCGCGGCACGTAGGCCAGGCAGTAGGCGAAGCGACCATAGGGGTCCTTGCGCAGGAACAGGCGGATCTTGTTGCGCTCCTGAATCTGCACGATGGCCAACGCAGTGCTGAACAGCTCGTCCACCGGCGTCTGGAACAGGTCGTCGCGCGGCAGAACCTCCAGCACCTGGGCCAGTTCCTTGCCCAGGTGGGCATTGGCATCGAAGCCGGAGCGGCGCTCTACTTCCAGCACCTTGCCGCGGATCGACGGGATCTCGCTGACGCTGTCGTTGTAAACCGAGGAAGTGAACAATCCCATGAAACGGAACTCACGGAGCACCTTGCCCTTGGCGTCGATTTCGCGGATCGACACGTAGTCCGGATAGGCCGGACGGTGTACGCGGCTGGGATGCGAGGCCTTGGCGAAGGACAGCAGCAGCGGCTCGCGCAGATAGGCCACCGCGTAATCCTCGATATGCAGCTCCTGCTGGCTGAGGCCGGTGCGCAGCAGCTTGGTCACGCCGAGGAATGAATTCTCGTCGTAGATCATGCGGCCGCCGTCGGTTTCATCGACGACGGTGAATTCCTCATAACCGAGGAACGTGAAGTGATTGTCCAGCAGCCATTCGAGGAACGCGCGAACCTCACTGGTTTCCTCGGCACGGGCCTTGGACTTCGACTTGCCGAGCCAGGCCAGCAGTTCCTCAGCCTTGGCGCGCATGGCCGGGAAGTCAGCCACCGCCAGGCGAACCTCGCCCAGCACGTCGAGCAGGCTCTTCTCCAGCGTACGCAGCTCGCCGACGTGGGAGGCACGGTCGATCTCCAGGTACATCAGCGACTCATGGCGCACATCGTCGCCGTGGGACCCCTTGGGCAGCAGCTCCAGCAGTTCGCCCTTGGCGTTGCGACGTACGCTGACCACCACCGTCTGCAGGGTGTGGATGCTGTAGCCACGGCGCTTGAGCTCCATGCGCACCGAATCGACCAGGAACGGCTGGTCCGGGTGCAGCACCTGTACGGCAGTATGGGTGGACTGCCAGCCGTGCTTTTCGTAGTCGGGGTTGTAGACCTGGACTTCGGGCTGGGCGGGGTCGAAGCGCTCCAGCAGGCGCCAGGAAGACAGGGTGCAACCGACCAGGTCGGACAGCCTGCGCTGGGTCAATTCGTCGAGGGAGATGAGGCCGAAGAACTGCTCGGCGAACAGGGCTACTTGTGGCAGCACCTTGTCGCCGACGTGCTGCGCCAGGGCCGCCTGCAGTTGTTGCTGGAAGTCGGCTTTGCTGGCTGCGGTGAAGAACGCCATGGTGTTACTCCGCTTGGCTCGAATTATTGGGATTGAGCGTAGTTCGCTTGCGCGTCTCGGGGCGGATCACAGGTATCAACGGCCAGTGTGACCCCAGATTGACCATCCCGACCGGGCGGTCACCGATCCACCGAGCTTATCGGGACTGGCTACCGCCCGCTTACGGGGCTGCGACATATTCGTTCAGCCTGCGGCAACCTCCCGACGCGTCGGCCTCGTACGTTTGTATGAGCTACGGCGAAGAATTCCATGCAATGCACGATTGTCCGCCGGGCGGAGCACGGACCAGAGTGCGACATCGAGAAACGCATGGGATCAGACTGATGAAACGCTCTCTGTGGCTGCAGGAAATTGCCGCCGAACTGGACCCGACGCCCGCTCTCAAGGGCGAGCTGGAAGTGGATGTGGCAATCGTCGGCGGCGGCTTCGTCGGGCTGTGGACCGCGCTGCGCCTGCTGGAGCTGCAACCTGGCTGCCAGGTGGCGATCCTCGAGCGCGACATCTGCGGCGGCGGCGCCTCGGGACGCAACGGCGGCTTCGTGATGTCCTGGTGGCCGAAGATCAGCTCGCTGGCAGCGCAGTGCGGCAAGGAAGAAGCCTTGCGCCTGGCGCGGGCCTCGGCGGCGGCGATCGGCGAGATCGGCGAGTTCTGCACAGCGCACAGGATCGACGCGCACTTCCGCCGCAACGGCTGGCTATGGACAGCCACCAGCGATGCCCAACGCGGTGCCTGGAAAGATGTGCAGCGCACCTGCGAACGCCTGGGCGAACCAGTCTTCCAGCCGCTGCCCGACAATGAAGTCGCACGCCGCAGCGGCTCTGCGCGCCATCTCGAAGGGGTGATCGAAGCCAGCAACGCCACGGTACAACCGGCACGCCTGGCCAGGGGCTTGCGCCGCGTGGCGCTGGAGAAGGGCGTAAGGATCTACGAGAACACCCCGGTGCTGGATTTCCAGCGCGGCCAGCCCGCGCAACTGCGCACGCCCGACGGCAGCGTCAGGGCCCGGCGCGTGGTGCTCGCCCACAACGCCTGGGCGGCGGCGATCCCCGAACTGCGCCGGATCATCCTGCCGGTGACCAGTACCATCGTCGCCACGGCGCCGATCCCGCAGCGCCTGGAGCAGATCGGCTGGACCGGCGGCGAAGCGATCACCGACTCGCAACTGATGGTCGACTACTACCGGACCACCCATGACGGCCGCATCGCCTTCGGCAAGGGAACCGGCATGATCAGCTACGCCAGCCGGGTCGACGGCCGTTACGACGACAACCCGCTGCTGAACGAAGATACCGAGCGGGACTTCCGCCGCAGCTATCCGCAACTGGCGGACGTCCCCATCACCCACGCCTGGAGTGGCCCGATCGACCGTACCTATGACAGCCTGCCGGTATTCGGCCATCTGGATGACGCGCCGCACATCGTCTATGGCGTCGGCTGGAGCGGCAATGGAGTAGGCCCCAGCCGCATCGGCGGGCGCATCCTCGCCAGCCTGGCGCTGGGCCTCAACGACGAATGGAGCCGCTGTGGCCTGGTCGGCCGCCAGCCCAAGCGCTTCCCTCCCGAACCGTTGCGCTATGTCGGCGGACTGGCGGTACGCAGTGCGGTGCAGCGCAAGGAGCTCGCGGAAGCCGACGGACGCCAGCCGGCCTGGCTGGACAAGACGCTCGCCTCGTTCGCCCCGTCCGGCCTCGAAGACAAGAATCTGTGACCCAGGAGACAACCATGCCACAGCCCATCCTGCTGGCGTCGACCGCCAGCCTCGCCCTGCCCTGCTCCACGCCGGTCAAGGAACCGATCGGAGAACCGGTCGCCGACGCCGCGACCCATTCCCAGCAGAGCGCCGACGGCCTGCTCACCGGCGTCTGGGAGTGCACGCCGGGACGCTGGCGCCGTCAGGTGCTGGCCAGAGAGTTCAGCCATATCGTCGCCGGACACGGCTTCTTCGTTCCCGACGATGGCGAGCCGATCGAACTGCGCGCGGGCGATGCCGTGCTGTTCCCGGCGAACTGCGCCGGGACCTGGGATATTCGCCAGACGCTGCGCAAGAGCTTCGTGATCATTCCCTGAGACCGGCGATCTCGGCCGCCCGCAGGGCGATCCAGAGGACCGCGACATCCTCGGTGGAGTCCAGCGAACGGCCGCAGATTTCCTCGATGCGGCGAATCCGGTAGACCAGCGTCTGCTTGTGCACGTTGAGCTCCTGCGCTGCTTTCTGCCAGGAGCGGTTGTGCACCAGGAAAACCCGCAGGGTGCGTTGCAACTGAGCGCCCTGCTGCTGGTCGTAGTCGGCCAGCAGGCCGAGCACGTTGCGATGCACGCGCACTGCCTCGTCCAGACTGCCGGGCAGCCAGGGTTGCTCGGTCCGCGCCTCGGCATAGTCCATCAGCGGCCGCGCCGCGCAGGCGTGCGCCAGGGCGAGGCGCGCTTCGCGCAGCGCTTCCACCATCCGCCCGGCATGCCCCAATGGCGCGCTTACCCCCAGCATGCCCTCCAGCCCGGCCTGCACCTCGGGCGCCGAGCTACGCTCGGCCAGCAGCATCACCAGTTCCTCTCCCTGGTTGCGCACCAGGAACTGCACGTTCTGCCGACGCAGGCGCCGCTGCCACTCGGCGGGCACAGCCGCGTCTGCACGCGCAACGGCCAGCACCGCACACTCAGCCGGCCCCAGCAACTGAGCCAGGCGTTCCGCCGCCGCGCGCTCGGACAAGCGCTGCTGGAGCAGATCGTCGAGCAACTCCGAACCCAGACGCAAGCAGCGCTCGCGCTCTACCTGCAGACGCTCCAGCTCGATCCCGAGCACCGCCACCAGATGATGCAGCAGGCCGTAGTCGAGCAATTCGCCGCCACAGGCCAGGATCGCGCAGTCCACCTGCGACGGCAGCGCCATCACCAGCGCCTCCCCTTGGGCACCGGCACAGCGCAGAACCGCCGGCGAGCCACCCTTGAGCTCCTGCCGGCGAGCCAGCAGCACCTCGCGCCAGGTCTCCGGCAGCGCCTGCAATTCCGCTTGCCAGGGCTCCAGGCTGAGCGGATCGAACAGGAACAACCGGGCCTGGACATCGCGACCGAGGCGTTCGACCAGGTCGGCCAGCCCCAGGCCGCGCAACCCCATGCGCGCACTTTCATAGATGCGGCTGATGGCGGTACGCCGCTCGAATTCCTCCTGGCGCCCGGCATCGAGAATGCTGCGGGTCACCGCGGAGAACGGCACCGAATAGTGGGTCATCAGCACCGCGAAACCGAGCTGCTCGGCGGTATCGCGCAGCGCCTCCAGGTCGGCCGGCGCCTGCATGTTCTCGCCGATCATCAGCCCGGCGACCTTGGCCCGGGCCAGGCGCTCCAGATAGCTGCGCTGCGCCTGCGGATCGGCGGGAATGCCGATGCCGGTGGTCATCAGCAGGTCCCCCTCGCCGAGCCATTCGGTCGGGTCGGACAACTCGCAGACATGCGCCCAGCGCAACCGCCGTCGCGTGCCCTCGGCGCCGCAAAGCAGGCGAGTGCGCAGGGGTTCGCTATCGATGATGTCCTGGATGCAGAGCGGCATGCGGGTGACCCCAGAGATTCGGTGAAGGTGCCAAGCATGGCATTGCCCAGCATGACCTGTCGCGGCGCCCGATGCCTTAGTACGGAGGTACGAGCCGGTGCTGGCAATTCTTGGTTCCGTCTGATTGCCCGCCGCTCGCCGCGCCATCGAGACTGCTCGCGGATCGCCACGCCATCTTCTGCCTGGCCACCGGCGCCGAGTCCTCCAGCCTCTGCCATACCGCTCGACGGAGAAATACAACAATGAACAAGTCGCTGAGTCTTTCCCTCCTCCTCGCCCTGGGTTGCGCCGCTGCCGGCCCGGCCTTCGCCGACCTCACCGTGGTTTCCCACGGCGGCGCCAACAAGGCGGCCCAGGTCAAGGCCTTCTACGAACCCTATACGCAGCAGCACGGCACGAAGATCGTCGCCGGCGAGTTCAACGGCGAAATGGCCAAGGTCAAGGTGATGGTCGACACCGGCAGCGTGTCCTGGGACGTCGTCGAGATGGAAATGCCCGAACTCGCCCGCGCCTGCGACGAAGGCCTGCTGGAGGAGATCGGCGAGCTTCCGGCCATCGCCCAGGCCGGCGGCAGCCTGCTCGATGGCGCAGTGCAACCCTGCGGTGTCGGCTTCTTCGTCTGGTCCACGGTGCTCGCCTATAACGCCGACAAGCTGCAGACCGCCCCCAGCGGCTGGGCCGACTTCTGGGACGTGAAGAAATTCCCCGGCAAACGTGGCCTGCGCAAGGGCGCGATGTACACCCTGGAGTTCGCCCTGATGGCCGACGGCGTGGCACCCAGGGACGTCTACAAGGTTCTGGCCACCCAGGAGGGCCAGGACCGTGCCTTCCGCAAGCTGGACGAAATCAAGCCGAACATCCAGTGGTGGGAAGCCGGCGCCCAGCCGCCGCAGTACCTGGCCTCCGGCGACGTGGTGATGAGCTCGGTGTACAACGGCCGGATCGCCGCCGTGCAGAACGAGAGCAACCTGCGCATCGTCTGGAACGGCGGCATCTACGACATGGATGCCTTCGCCATTCCCAAGGGCGCGAAGAATCGCGACGAAGGCCTGAAGTTCATCTCCTTCGTCCTCCAGACCGCGCAGCAGAAGGCCTACGCCGAGCAGATCGCCTACGGCCCGGTGAACACCCAGGCGGTGGACCTGGTCGATCCGCAACGGCGCAAGAACATGCCCACCGATGCCGCCAACCTGGAACACCAGGTAGCCATGAACGCCAGCTTCTGGGCCGACCACGGCGAGCAACTGGAACAACGTTTCAACGCCTGGGCGGCGAAATAGGCCAGCTCGCCACTTGCTTCTCCACAGTACGGGGTCATCCGGCCCCGGCTGTCCTCGGCCGCTCCCGGGCGGCCTTTTTACTTCCCTTTCGGCCATTCCAGGTGCGGGCGTAATAGCCAACTGCTATGTTGCCCCACCGATCTTACGGAACGGACGCCATGCAACCTCGCCCGCCCCTGCGCCGCCCGCTGCTGCGCCACCTGGACAACCTGCTGGTCACTCTGCTGGGCTGTGTGCTGATGGCCCTGGCCTGGCTGTTCCTGCCCCTGGCGATCCGCCCGCTGCTGGCCGGCGCGCTGCCGGTCTACCTCGGCGTGCTGCTGCCACGCTGCATCGGCCGGCGCGAGCGTCTGCGCCGGGTTGCCGAAGCACGCCAGCGCTCGATCGAACGCTGGGGCTTCTGCAGCCGCGACCGCAACGGGCCGTGGATCAACTACATCGACTTCCCGCTGGTCCGCCAAGAGCCGGTCTTCAAGGGCCGCTATTTCTATAGCGAGTGGCTGGTGGTGCACGATGGCCGGATCATCATCAACCCCGGCCCGGCCAGTGTGGACCTGGCCGCCGGCACCGTGAGCTACGACTTCGGCTGCCAGCGAACCTACGCCTGGGACGGCTGCTCGCCCAAGGTGCCGTTCTACTGGATCGCCACCTTCGGCACGCCGGACTGGTGGGACCACCTGGAGCCGGTGCAAAGCTTGTGCAATGGTCAGCAGAAACAGCGCCTGATGTTCTGGCCGGTAGCCCACCACGCCAGCCTGGTGCATGACGCGCTGTACCAGTTCCTCAACGTCGCGCCGGTCACCAAGTCCGAGGCCGACCGCCTGTTCCACCGCATGCTGCTCGAGGCCGGCATGCCGCGCCCGGTCGCCTTCGTGTACTACCTCGCGGTCGTGCTGGGCGGTGCGCCGGACATGCGCCACGTGCGCAACCCCAACAGCACGCTGCGCTGCCTCACACCGCTGGACGACGGCGAAGCGGGCGACGCCGAGGCCGGCGATCCGCCGATGAGAATCCCGGCGCTCCCCGAGGAACTGCCGATGCAGTAAAGTATTGGCCCCGACAGCCCCACCCTCGTCCAGGAACCCCACGCGATGGAACATCGTGAGTCGCTGCTTGCGCTGCGCCAATACCTCTCCAGCCAGATCCTCGGCCAGGAAAAGCTCATCGAGCGCCTGCTCATCGCCCTGATCGCCGATGGCCACCTGCTGGTGGAGGGCGCTCCCGGCCTGGCCAAGACCAAGGCGATCAAGGACCTTGCCGAAGGCCTGGAGGCGGAGTTCCACCGCATCCAGTTCACCCCCGACCTGCTCCCGGCGGACATCACCGGCACCGAGATCTATCGCCCGGAAAACGGCACCTTCGTCTTCCAGCAGGGGCCGATCTTCCACCACCTGGTGCTGGCAGACGAAATCAACCGCGCACCGGCCAAGGTGCAATCGGCACTGCTCGAAGCGATGGCCGAGCGCCAGGTCAGCGTGGGCCGCAGCACCTACGACCTGCCGCCGCTGTTCCTGGTGATGGCGACCCAGAACCCCATCGAGCAGGAAGGCACCTATCCACTGCCCGAGGCGCAGCTCGACCGCTTTCTCATGCACGTCAAGATCGGCTATCCCGAAGCCTCCGTGGAACGCCGCATCCTCCAGCAGGCACGCGGCGAGGCGCTGCACGGCGAAACCCGGCCGGAGCGCCAGGTCACCCAGGAATCGATCTTCGCCGCACGCCAGGAAATCCTCGGCCTGTACATGGCCGACGCGGTGGAGGAATACCTGGTGCAACTGATCATGGCCACCCGCAACCCGGCGAAGTTCGATGCCGAGCTGGGTGAGTGGCTGTCCTACGGGGCCAGCCCGCGCGGCTCCATTGCCCTCGACCGTTGCGCGCGCGCCCATGCCTGGCTGGCTGGCCGCGATTTCGTCAGCCCCGAAGACATCCAGGCGATGCTGTTCGACGTGCTGCGCCACCGCCTGATCCTGTCGTTCGAGGCCGAAGCCGCGGGGATCGACCAGGACCGCGTGGTCCAGCGCATCCTCGACGTGGTCGCCGTGGCCTGATGCACAGCGGCGACCAGCCAGGCGTAACGGTGACTCTCGGCGAACTGATCGAGATTCGCCACCGCCTGCGCGAAGTCCAGTTGTTCTCCACGCCGTCGCGGCGCAGCCCGCTGATCGGCCTGCACCACTCACGGCTGCGCGGGCGCGGCGTGGACTTCGACCAGGTACGCGTGTATCAGGCCGGCGATGACGTGCGGACCATCGACTGGCGCGTCACCGCGCGCACCCAGGAGCCGCACACCAAGCTGTTCCACGAGGAGCGCGAGCGCCCGGTGTTCGTCCTCGTCGAGCAGAGCACCCGTCTGTTCTTCGGTTCCGGGCTGTCCTTCAAATCCGTTCTCGCCGCTCGCGCCGCCGCCTTCATCGGCTGGTCCGCGCTGGCGCACAACGACCGCATCGGCGGTTTGGTATTCACCGACAGCGAATGCCACGAAATCCGCCCACGACGCAGCAAGCAGAGCCTGCTGCAACTGCTCAACCTGATCGTGCGCGCCAACCACGGCCTGCTCGCCGGCTCCAGCCTGAGCCACAGCGGCGACGGCTTCAGCATGGCTTTGCGCCGCGCGCGCGAAGTCCTGCGCCCCGGCAGCCTGATCCTCGTGGTATGCGATGAGCGCGCCCTGGGCGACCTCGCCGAACAGCAACTGGCCCTGCTGGCGCGACATACCGACCTGGTGCTGCTGCCGGTCTCCGACCCGCTCGACCACGCGCTGCCCGCAGCGGGCCTCCTGCGCTTTGCGCAAGGACCGGCGCAACTGGAACTGGACACCCACATCGACGAACAGCGCCTGGCGTACCGCGCCCTCGGCGAAGCCCGCCGCGAACGCTGGACCCGCCTGGCGCAACGCCTGGGCGTTCCCCTGCTGCCACTGTCGACTCAGGAAGAACTGGTCGAGCAACTGCGCAGCCTGCTGGAACAGCACCAGCCGGGATACGCCCGATGAACCCGCTCGACCAACTGCAACCGCTGATCCGCCCCGCCCCCGTGGCCTGGTGGCCTCCCGCGCCGGGCTGGTGGCTGGTCGCCGCGCTGATTCCGATCCTGCTGTGGGTGCTCTGGCTCACCCGCCAGCGCTGGCAGCCACGGCGCGTATCGAAACAGACCGAAGAAGCGCCGCTCGACCCATTGCGCCAGGCCGCTCTGGAAGAACTCAAGCGCCTGCCACGCCCTTACGATGGCGCTCCCGCCGGGCCCTGGCTGCAGGCGATCAACGGCCTGCTCAAGCGCCTGTCGCGCGCACGCTGGCCCGACAGCCACAGCCACACACTAAGCGGCCGCGCCTGGCTGGCTTTCCTCGACAACCGCTGTCCCGCCGCTGGCCTGACGCGCTGGATGATCCTGGTGGAAGGCGGCTACCGCTCCGAATGCAAGCTGGACGACAAGGCCATCGACGGGCTCGCCGCGTCGGTGGAAACCTGGGTGCGCAAGCATGTTTGAGCTAGCCTGGCCGTGGATACTCCTGCTCGCCCCGCTGCCCTGGGTGATGCGCTACATCCTGCCTCCGGCGGATAGCGGCGAAGCGGCACTCAAGGTCAGCTTCCTCCACGAACTCGAAGGTCTCGCCGGCCGCCGCGCACGTGCACGCCTGCCCGCCTGGCGCCAGCAGGCGCCGTTCATCCTGCTATGGCTCTGCCTGCTACTGGCGGCAGCCCGCCCGCAATGGGTCGGCGCCCCCCTGCCGATCCCTGCCAGCGGGCGCGACCTGCTGCTCGCCGTGGATGTTTCCGGCTCGATGGACTACGCCGACATGCGCTGGGAAGACGACGAGATCAGCCGCCTGGACCTGGTGAAGAAACTCTTCGGCGGCTTCATCGAGGCGCGTCGAGGCGACCGCGTCGGGCTGATCCTGTTCGGCACCCGCGCCTATCTGCAGGCACCGCTGACCTTCGACCGCCATACCGTGGGCGTTTGGCTGGACGAGGCAATGATCGGCATCGCCGGCAAGGACACCGCCCTGGGCGACGCCATCGGCCTGGCGGTGAAACGCCTGCGCCAGCGTCCTGCGCAGAGCCGCGTGCTGGTGCTGATCACCGATGGCGCCAACACCGCCGGCGAGATCGACCCGCGCACCGCTGCCCGCCTGGCCGCTGAAGAACAAGTGAAGGTCTATACCATCGGCATCGGCGCCGACCCGCAACAAGGCGGCGTCGCCGGGCTGTTCGGCCTGAACCCGGGGCTCGACCTCGACGAACCGACCCTCAAGGCAATCGCCGAAACCACGGGTGGCCAGTATTTCCGCGCCCGTAACGGTGAGGAGTTGCAGCGGATTTCCGATAGCCTCGACCAGTTGGAGCCAGTGGAGCAGAAACCGACCCAGGCGCGCCCCGCCCTGGCGCTCTACGGCTGGCCGCTGCTGGCGGCACTGCTGATCAGCGTGGCCCTGGTGGTCCGTGAGCTCTGGCCGCCGGAAGACTGGCGCTGGCCAGCATGGCTGGCGCGTCTGCGCCGGGAGCGCCAGCCATGAGCGCACTGTGGCCCCACCTGCTGCGCCCCTGGTGGCTGCTCCTGCTGCCGCTGCTCGGCTGGCTGCTGTGGAAGCTCTGGCATCGCCAGCGCCGTGCGGGCCGCTGGCAACTGCTACTGCCGCCGGCCTTCCATCCGTGGCTGCTGTCCGGTGGCGGTGGACGTCATGAGCGGCATCCCTGGATTTTCCTCGGCCTGGCCTGGCTGCTGGCGGTACTCGCCCTGCTCGGCCCGAGCTGGCAGCAACTGGAACAGCCGGCGATGGAGCGCAGCGATCCGCTGGTGGTGGTCCTCGAACTGACCCCGGAAATGCTCGCCACCGACCTGCCGCCCAGCCGGCTGGAGCAGGCGCGGCGGAAGATTCTCGACCTGCTGCAGGCCCGCAGCGACGCACAGACCGCCATCGTCGTCTACGCAGGCAGCGCTCATACGCTGGTGCCGCTGTCCAATGACCTGGGCACCGCGCGCAACCTGCTGGACGCGCTCAAACCATCGATCATGCCCGAGCAGGGCCGCCGCGCCGACCTCGCCATCGAGCAGGCGCTGCAGTTGCTCAACCAGGGCGCCGAAGGCAATGGCCGTATCTTGCTGATCACCAGCAACCTCGATGCACAGGAACGCCAGGGCATCCGCAAGGCGCTCAGGAGCAAGGGCAAGGACCTGCTGCTGCTCGCCAGCGGAACCCCGGGCGGCGCCCCCATCGCCCAGGAAGACGGTACCTTCCTCAAGGACGAGCAGGGCAACATCCTGGTGCCACGCCTCGACGAGACCATCCTGCGCGAGTTCGCCAGTGACCTCGACGGACAGTTCCAGCGCCTGCGCCAGAACAGCAGCGACCTGCGCAACCTCGGCCTGCTGAACAGCACCCAGGGCTTGCAGGTCAGTGAAGAGGACACGCTGCTGCGCCTGCAACGCTGGGCCGACCAGGGTTACTGGCTGCTGCTGCCGTTGCTGCTGCTCGCCGCCTGCGCCGGCCGTCGCGGCTGGCTGTTCAGCCTGCCAGTGCTGCTGCCGCTGCTGTGGTCGCCGCCGCAGACCGCCAACGCATTCGAGTTCACCGACCTCTGGCTGAGGCCCGACCAGCAAGGCCAGCGTCTGCTCGACGCCCAGCATCCGGCGCAGGCCGCCGAGCATTTCGAGGACTTCCGCTGGCGTGGCCTGGCCCTTTACGAAGCCGGCGACTATGCCGATGCCGCGCAGGCTTTCGCCCAGGGCGACGGCGCCGCCGACCACTACAATCGTGGCAACGCCCTGGCCCGCCAGAACGAGCTGGAAGCGGCAATCGACGCTTACGAGCAGGCGCTGGAGCGCGACCCCGAGCTGCTCGACGCCCAGCGCAACAAGGACCTGCTGGAGGAGTTGCTGCGCCAGCGGCAGAAGTCCCCGCAAAGCAGCGCTAACGAATCATCGCAGCAGCAGAACGCTGCGCCCGGCGAAACCAGCGAGGCGCAGGCACAGGCCACGGACGCACCGCACGACGAGGAGCAGTCCGCCGAGCACGACTCGCAGCCCACCCCGTCCGCCCAGACGCCGGAGCAGGATATCAGTGGCAAGCCCGGTGCCAGCCAGAGCGACGACAAGGCCAGCGCCGCCCGGGAAGAAACCGACCCGCAGGATGCCGGTCCACTGGGTGACGAGCGCCGCCAGGCTCTGGAACAATGGTTGCGCCAGATTCCCGACGACCCATCCGAACTGCTGCGCCGCAAGTTCTGGTACCAACAGCAGCAGCAGCGCCAGGAACCCAAGCAATGAAACGGCTGATCTGTCTGACCCTGCTCTGCCTCGCCGCCGTCCAGGCCGAGGCCAGCTTCACGGCCAGTGTCGACCGCACGCGCCTGAACGAAGGCGAGAGCATCGACCTGACGCTGGAATCCGACGATCCCACGCTATTCGGCAAGCCGGACCTGACACCACTCGATGCCCAGTTCATGGTGCTCGGCACGCGTCAGGTCAACCGGCTCACCACCCTCAACGGCAAGACCCAGGCCACCACCCGCTGGATCGTCACGCTGCAACCGCGCAGCGAAGGCATTGTGGAGATTCCGCCGATTCACCTGGGCGGCAGCGCCTCCGAACCGATCAGCCTCCACGTGCTGAAGGCCGAGGAAAGCACTGGCGAGCAGAAGCTGGCGCCGGTTTTCATCGACGCCAGTGTCGACCATGAAGAGGGCTACGTGCAGGCGCAGGTGATCCTGACCTTGCGCATCTACCACTCGGTTTCGTTGTACGACGACAGCAGCCTTACCCCGCTGCAGATGGCCGACGCCCGCGTCGAGCCGCTGGGCGAGCCGCGCACCTACGAGAAGGAAATCAACGGCGTGCGCCACGGTGTCATCGAGATGCGCTACGCGATCTTCCCGCAGAAGAGCGGCACCCTGGAGATTCCCGGGCAGACCTTCAATGCCACCCAGGTCGCCCAGCAGCGCAACCAGACCTACAACCCCTTCGGGCCGCAGCCTGGCAAGCAGATCCGCGTGATCTCGCCGAGTATCCCGCTGGAGATCAAACCCAAGCCCGCCGACTATCCCGCGAATGCGCCGTGGCTGCCGGCGCGCGCGCTCAGCCTCAGTGAGACCTGGAGCCCGCAGCCGGAACAGGCCCGCGAAGGCGAGGCGCTGACGCGCAACATCATGCTGCGGGTGGAGGGTCTCTCCAGCGCACAACTGCCGCCCCTGCCACAGACGCTCCCCGGCGAGCTGCGCCACTACCCCGACCAGCCGCAACTGGCCAACCAGAGTACCGAGCAAGGCGTCATCGGCAGCCGCGAGGAGCGCGAGGCGCTGATCGCCGACCATGCCGGCCAGGTGCAGTTGCCGGCGATAGAAGTGGTCTGGTGGAACACCCGGGAGAATCGCGTGGAGCGCACCAGCCTGCCGGCGCGCACCCTGGAGGTAGCGGCCAATCCGCAACTGGAAGCCTCCGGCGAAACGCCCGGTACGCCGTCCGGTCACTCCCAGACGCAGGAGCCGGCGCGTCTCTGGGCCTGGCAACTGGCTTGCGCCATCCTCGCCTTCACCACTCTGCTGGGCTTCGGCCTGTGGTGGCGAGCCCGCCGGCTGCCGGCGGTGATCCGTGCCGCGGTCGCCGGCCCCAGCGCGCGCACGCTGCTCGACGAGTTGCGCCGCGCCTGCCAGGCCAACGACCCGCACGCCACCCGCCAGGCTCTGGACGCCTGGGCACGTCAACAGCCGGAAACCCTGGCTGACATGGCGGCGCGCTTCGTGCCGCTGTCCGACGCGATGGACAGCCTCAATGGCGCGCTCTACAGCGACAGCGAAGGCGGACGGAACTGGCAGGGCGAAGACCTCTGGCGCGCCATCCGCACCCTGCCCGGCGCCGATCCGGAAGCCGCGCCCGCGGCGGAACCGAGCAGCCTGCCGCCGCTCTATCCGCGCTGAGCCAACGGGCGGGCTATGCTTGCTGGCAAGCTCCGCCAAGAGGCACCCAGATGCCCCGCTCCGGCTTCCTCACACTATTCATCGGCCTGCTGCTGAGCCCTCTCTCCCGCGCCGAGCTGGCCCTGCCGCCACCCCAGCCGCTGCAAGGCCCCGGCGGCTCCAGCTATAGCCACGCCGACGTGCGCCAGTGGCATTTCAACGTCGGCGGCAACGAGTACTGGGTCTTCACCCCGGACCGCCCACAACCGGAAAGCGCGCCGCTGGTGGTGTTCACCCACGGCTGGAGTGTCATGCAGCCTGACCTGTACCGCGCCTGGATCGAGCACATCGTCCGGCGCGGCGCGATCCTGGTCTATCCGCGCTACCAGGCAACCCTGAAGACGCCCGCGGCGGACTTCCTGCCCAACGCCGCCAATGCCGTACGCAGCGCCGTCACAGACCTGCGCGCGGGCAAGCTCGGGGTTCGCCCCGAGCTACAGCACGCAGCCTACCTCGGCCACTCCGCCGGCGGCCTGATCGCCAGCGGCCTGGCAGCATCCTGGCAACGCCTGGAGATTCCCCGGCCCGCCGCGCTGATGGCCGTGGAACCGGGCCGCAGCAGTGGCCCGCGCTGGCGTGAGGTGCCGCTTGAGCCGTTGTCGGGAATCCCCGTCGGCACCCTGCTGCTGGCCGTCTGCGGCGACGAGGACGAGCGCGTCGCCTGCGACGATGCACGGCGCATCTACAACGAAAGCACCCAGGTGGCCGCCCGCGACAAGGACCTTCTGCTGCTGCGCAGCGACCGCCACGGCAGCCCGCCGCTACTGGCCAACCACGCCGCACCCACCGCTCCGCGCTTCGACCCGCGCTACCCACCCAGCGACTCATCCAGTTGGTTGCTCAACCGCGTGCAGGAGCGTGTGCGCCAGCGCCTCAAGCAGGGCCAGCCCAACATCCATAACGCGCTGGCCACCGATGCGATGGACTGGTTCGGTACCTGGAAGCTGTTCGATGCGCTGTGCGATGCAGCCTTCTACGGCCAGGACCGCGACTACGCGCTGGGCGGAACGCCGGCGCAGCTATCGATGGGCCGCTGGAACGACGGCACCCCGGTCAAGCCCATCCAGCGCTTGTCGCCGCATTGATCGGCGCACTGACGCTGCGCCCATAAAAAAACCGCGGCCCGAAGGCCGCGGTTTTCATTCAGCGCACAGCGATCGATCAGTGAACCAGGATCGACGCCTTCTTCTGACGCACCTTTTCCGGGTTGATCAGGAAGCGAGCCAGCGCCGGCAGCAGCCACAGGGCACCGAACATGTTCCAGAGGAGCATGAAGGTCAGCATCAGGCCCATGTCGGCCTGGAACTTGATCGCCGAGAAGATCCAGGTGGCGACGCCGATGGCCAGGCACAAACCGGTGAACAGTACCGCCTTGCCGGTGGACTTGAGGGTCTCGTAGTACGCCTCCTGCAGCGACAGGCCCTGACGCAGGAAGGACTCAAGGCGGGTGTAGATGTAGATGCCGTAGTCCACGCCGATACCCACGCCCAGCGCGATCACCGGCAGCGTCGCAACCTTCACGCCGATGCCAAGGGTTGCCATCAGCGCGTTGCCCAGCACCGAGGTGAGGATCAGCGGCAGCACGATGCAGAGGGTCGCGGCGAAGGAGCGGAAGGTGATCAGACACATCACCGCCACGCAGATGTACACCAGGATCAGGATGGTCAGCTCGGAGTGCTTGATCACCTCGTTGGTGGCCGCCTCGATACCGGCGTTGCCGGCGGCGAGCTTGAACTTCAGGTCATCCTTGTCGTTGGCCTTGGCGAATTCCTGCACCACGGCGACCGCACGGTCGAGAGTCTCGGCCTTGTGGTCGTTGAGGAATACCAGCAGGGGCGCCAGCGAACAGTTGCTGTTGAACAGGCCTTCGGCACGGCTGATGGAGTTGTTCAGCACGTCCTGGTTGCGTGACAGCGACTCCCACTTCAGGTTGCCTTCGTTCATGCCCTTGATCATCTGCTTGGAGACGGTGACCAGGGAAATTGCCGACTGCACGCCCTCGGTGTTTTCCAGGCGCCAGGCCAGCTCGTCGATGGCGGACATGGTCCTGTGGGTGGAGCAGCCTTCGGACGCCGACTCGACCATCACCACGAGAACGTCGGAGCTGGTGGAGTAGTTGCGGATGATGAAGTCGTTGTCCAGGTTGTAGCGCGAATCCGGACGCAGTTCCGGAGCACCCTGATCGAGGTCGCCGATCTTCAGGTGGTGGCCCTGCCACATGCCGCCGGCGAACATTGCCAGTGCGATGACTACGGAGATCGGGGCCACGGTCGGGCTGGCGAAGTTGGACAGCATGCGCCAGAAGGGATGATCGCGTACCGCGTCTTCCTTGCTGCGCTGCACAGCCTTCTTGCTGATGCCGATGTAGGAGATCGCTACCGGCAACAGGATCAGGTTGGTGAACACGATCACCGCCACGCCGATGGAGGCGCCGATGGCCAGTTCGCGGATCACGCCGATGTCGATCACCAGCAGAGTGATGAAGCCGACGGCGTCCGCGAGGATCGCGATCATGCCCGGCAGGAACAGTTGGCGGAAGGTGCGGCGGGCGGCCAGCAGCGGGGTTTCCGCGTCACTGGACTGCAGGGCGATACCGTTGATCTTCTGTACGCCGTGGGAGATACCGATGGCGAAGATCAGGAACGGTACCAGCATCGAATACGGGTCCAGCCCGAAACCGATGCTGTGCAGCAGGCCCAACTGCCAGATCACCGCCACCAGGGTGGTGGATAGTACGGCGATGGTCGAACGCACGCACTTGGTAAACCACAGCAACAGCACCAGGGTGATCACGAAGCAGATACCGAAGAAGCCGACCACCATCAGCAGACCGTCGATCAGGTCGCCGACCTTCTTGGCGAAGCCGACGATGTGGATCTTCACATTCGGGTTCTGCAACTGGTACTTGTCGCGGATCTTCTCTTCCAGCTCATGGGAGAACTGGCGGTAGTCCAGGTTCATCAGCTTGCCCTGGTCCTTCGGGTCCGGATAGACCTCCAGCAGCGGCACATCGATGATGCTCGACTTGAAGTTGTTGGCAACCAGGCGGCCGATCTGACCCGACTTCAACACGTTGTTGCGCAGTTGATCGAGCGCCTTGGCGGAGCCGTCGTAGGTCTGCGGAATCACCTCGCCGCCGGCGAAGCCTTCCTCGGTCACTTCGGTCCAGCGCACGCTGGGGCTCCACAGCGACTTCATGCCGGAGCGGTCGACACCGGGAATGTAGAAGACCTCGTCATGGATCTTCTGCAGCGTTTCCATGTACTCCTTGGTGAAGATGTCGCCATTCACCGCTTCCACCGAGATACGCACGGTGTTGCCGAGGTTGGCCAGGTCGTTGCGGTGCTCCAGCATGTTCTGGATGAACGGATGCTGCAGCGGGATCATCTTCTCGAAGCTGGTGGAGGGGCGAACCTGGGTCGCCTGGTAGGCGAGGAAAATGGTCACCAGCAGGCAAGTGATGATCACGAACGGCCGGTGGGTGAAGATCAGGCGCTCCAGGAAGGTCGCCTTGTCCTGGTGATGGGTGCTCAGAGCGTTCATTGCGACTCCCCGGCTTATTGTTGTTCTGTCAGCTCGGCGCCGGTCGCCGTAGCCAGATGGATACCGCCCTGGCCTACCAGCACCAGGTTGCCGTTGCCGGCGCTGCTCACACCCGCGAGGGACAGGCGGTCGGAGCGGTTGAAGACGCTGAAGCTCTTGCCGTCGTCCTTGCTTTCAAGGACGCTGCCGCCGTGTCCGACGACGACGATGGTGCCGTCGGCCAGCAGCGAACCTTCGGAAAGGCCGAACTCCAGTTCGCCACCGTTGGCGGTGGGCAGGCTGACCTGCTGCCAGGTGTCGCCGAAGTCAGTGGTGCGGAACAGGTGGCCACGCAGCCCGTAGACCAGCGCAGTGCCCGCTTCGCGGGTGCCGACCACGCCGAACAGCGAGCCTTCGTACGGACCTTCGAGTTTCTCCCAGGTCTGGCCCCAGTCCCTGGAGCGGAAGATGGCGCCCGCCTCCCCCACTACCAGCAGGCCGGTGTCCTTCACCGACGCGATGGAGTTGAGGTGGTATTGGTCTTCGTTGTCCAGGCGATCGCTGACATCTTCCCAGTTCTTGCCACCGTCGGTGGTTTCCAGCAGTGCGCCATAGGCCCCCACGGCCATGCCGTGGTTCTCGTCCTGGAACCAGATGTCCAGCAGAGGCGCTTCGCGCTTGAGGTCTTCGAACTGGCGGGTCCAGGTGGTGCCGCCATCGGTTGTGGCGAGGATCTGCGCGTCGTGGCCGACGGCCCAGCCCTTCTTGTCATTGATGAAGAATACCGAGGTCAGCAGTTGGCGGGTCGGCACGGTGGCCTGCGTCCAGCTCTTGCCGGCGTCATCGGAATAGAGGATGTGCCCGTGATCGCCCACCGCCACCAGGCGCTGGCCGGCATGGGCGACGCTCAACAGCAGGCTGCTGGCGGCCTTGGCCGACGGGATCGAGTTGAAGTCGCTGGCCGCCTCGGTTGCCGCGACGGCAGACAGGGGGGCGACGGACATCACCAGGAAGGAAAGTGCGCCGAGCAGGGAAATCGTCTTGCGCGACATCGGGACGGAGAGCGTCGCCCCCGAGACGGGCTGCTCGCTCTTAGTGCGCCACTGGGGCTCACGCATATGCCTTTACCTCTTTGTTCTTATGCAGGCGGTATGGAGTGTGGTCGCTATATAGCCAGCCTTTTGCGGGGCTGACAATTAAACGCACGTTATCTTTTGTTAAGGCCGGGCCACCTCACTCGAAAGGATGATTGCTCATCGCCACATACGCTGAAAAGCGCGTGCCCAGGGGTTTCCAGCGGGGAGTGCGGTAACACTTGCGCAGCACGACGGTTTTTCGCGGGCAAGAAAAAGCCCGCCGTGATGGCGGGCTCTCTCTACAGCGGATCGAACTCAGCGAGTACCGCGGCGACGCAGCGCGGACGGGCTGAAGTAGGAGTCGTCCGGCACAGCCTGGCTGAAGTCGATGGTGCTCGGTTCTTCGTTATCCAGGTTCTGCACGTGGTAGCGACGGGCCTGCAGGTCGTGGAAGGTATCCAGGGCAGTCCAGGTGGTGGGCAACTCGTAGTAGTTCTTCAGGTAGGCCAGCGACACGCGCCACAGCTCGCCACGACCGTCGTACTGATCGACCTCGGCGGCGCCCCAGCTATCCTCGTCGAGGAACAGCACGCGCTTGGAATAGATGTGGCGCGACCCCGGCTTCAGGGTGCCTTCGACCACCCACACGCGATGCAGCTCGTAACGGGTGTACTTCGGATTCAGGTGGTTGGGGGTCAGCAGGTCCTTGTACTTAACGTCAGGGCTGGAGACCTTGTAGTTGTTGTACGGGATGTACATTTCCTTCTTGCCGACCAGCTTCCAGTCGTAGCGGTCCGGCGAGCCGTTGAACATGTCGGTGTCGTCGGCGGTACGCAGGCCGTCGGCGGCAGCGATCGGGGTGTCGTAGGCCAGGTTCGGTGCACGGCGAACGCGGCGCTGGCCGGCGTTGTAGCCCCAGGCCTGACGCGGTTCCTTCACCTGGTCGAGGGTCTCGTGGACCAGCGCTGCGCCGCCAGCCAGGCGGGCCGGACTCTTGGTGAACGACAGGTAGTAGAACAGCAGGTTGTTCAGATTGGCGAAGCTGCCGCCCTGGATGTAGTACTTGAACAGCGCTTCCTGCTGCGAGGTCACCAGCGAGTAGTCGCCGTTGCGCTGCACGGCCACTTCGGAGGCGCGACGCACGATGTAGGTGCCGCGGTAGCGGGCGATGTGGTTCCACACGGCCTCGACGCCGTTCTGCGGAATCGGGAACGGAATGCCGCCGAACGCATCGACGAAGCCGTTGCCGCCTTCGGCCAGCTTGGCGCTGGTGGCGTTCTTGAAGGTGTTGTCGTACACCCACTGCGGCGCCGAACCACTGCGGCGGCTAGGGTACACCGGCATCTGGAAGGTATCCGGGTAGGTGGCGAACATCGCCAGTGTCCCCGGGGTCAGGTTGGCCTTGTACTGGTCCAGATTCGCCTTGGTGATGGTGTACAGCGGCTTGTCAGAGGCGAACGGATCGATGTGGTGCTGGCCCGGCTTGTAGCCAGCCGGCGCCTGGGTGATGCCGCCGGTCCAGGCCGGAATGGTGCCGGCGGCGTTGCCGGCCTTCTCGGCGCCCAGAGGGGTCAGGGTCGATTGCAGCTTGGCTGCGTCCTGCGGGGAAACGGCCGCCAGGGCGCTGCCGGCGCTCAGGGCCAGGGCCACTGCCGCGCCGACCAGGGTACGCATGTTGCGCATGGTGAATCTCCGTGAATTTCACGCGCCGGGCGCATCGGGCGCCCGGCGAGTGCTTGTCGTTAGAAGGAGTACTTGACGTTGAAGCCGATGTTGTCGCGGTCGCGGCTGGAGTTGTTCTGCCCTGCACCGTAGAACTCGGTGTACTGCAGCTCGGCTTCCAGGGAGTTCAGGTAGGTAGCCTTGACGCCCAGGGTGTAGGCCTTGCGGCCTTCGATGAAGTTGCCGGTCTGGTAGGAGTTGCCTTCGAAGTCGTCCTTGTAGACAGCGTATGGCGAGATGTTCACGCCAGCGAAGACGTCGTTCCAGGTACCCGAGAGCAGCAGGGTGTAGCCGTAGGCGTTCTTGTTCACCTGATCGTCGCGGTCGTAGCCGGAGATATAGGCGCCATTCGCGCGGCCGGAGTAGTAGCGGGTCGAACCGTCGTAGGCGGTGTATTTCAGGCTGCTGCCGCGCAGGTGCTCGGAAGCCAGTTCCGCCACACCCATCAGGGAGTCGAAGGACAGCGACGGGCCAAAGTTGTAGATGGTGCCCAGCGAGGTGTTGAAGGCTTCGACACGCTCGTAGTTGTGGATCTGGTCAGTCATAGCGACCTGGCCGCCACCGATGTTCACGGTCTTGCCGCTGGCCAGCGCCGGGGCCTGGACCAGCAGGTCGCCGAGCAGGTCGTTGGTGGTAGCGATGCCGATCGGCAGGTTCGGACGGTAGGCCAGTTCACCGAATACCGAGGCGTCGGCCACGGTGGTGTTGAAGCTCAGGCCGTACATGCGGATGTTCTCGACGTACTCGCGACGGGCGTTGACCTGGTTGGCCACGTCCACCGAGGTGGCGCCGTTGACCAGGCTCAGCACCTGACCGGCCATCGCGTTGCCGCCAGCAGCCGCGTTGACCAGTTGATTGTAGGAGGAGAAGCCACCCACACCGGCGAGCTGATCGAGGTTCACGCCGGCGTAATCGCGGTTCAGGTCGGCGTAGATGGTCGGCTCTTTGGAGTGATAGTTGACGAAGTAGAAGCCGAACTCGGTGGAGTTCAGTTGTTCGGCGATGTAATGGAAAGCTACGCCGAACTGGCCGTCGTTCTTGGCGTTGATGTCCTTGCCGACATGGGCGACCTTGAACACGCCATTGGAGTCCAGGTACTCGGTGCCCTGCAGGCCGCCCACGTGGGCTGCCGAGAGCTGCGGGTAGAGGCTCTGGAACAGCGGATTGGAAAGAGCGCCCACCGTGGTGTAGGCGGTATTGCCGCCATCGGCGAACAGGTCGGTCTCGGAGAAGAAGGTGCCGACCGGGTCGATGCGGGTTTCCTTCCAGTTCCACTGGTAGAAGGTATCCATCGACAGGTTGTCGGTCAGGCCGACGTTGAAGCTGAGAGCCTCGACCGGCATCAGTACTTCTTTCAGCTCCGAGCCCGGCAGGCGGAACTTGGCGGCATCGACCGGGTTGGTAGTGTTCACGCCACCACGGTAGAAGAGGCCCTCGCCCCAGTTGAACACCTGGCGCCCCAGGCGCGCGGTAACCGGACGCTCGGCGACATCCCAGTTGCCATAGACGTAGGCATCGAGGATTTCCGCACGGTTGCCGGCGGCATCGCGGGTCTCGCTGGTGAAGCGGTCGCTGTTGGGGTAGGTCTGGCTCGGCTGCGGCGGCTGGTTGTTCTCGTAGTAGTCGTTGCGCTTGTCCATGATCTGGGTGTCATAGAACGCGGAGCCACGCACGAACATGCCGTAGTTCTTGTAGGTCGCTTCCAGGTCGGAAGTGATCTTGTACACCTCGGAAACCAGGCCGGTGCTGAAGTTGCGGTTGCCGTCGTTACCGTTGATGTCGTTGTTGGTCTTGTCCTGTCCCTGCACACGCCAAAGGGCGCCGTAGGACACTGTGGTATCCAGCGAGCCGCTGACTTCGTTATCGAGGAAGCTGAATTCGACGGCTCCAGCCGGAACCGACATCAGCAGCGGCAGCACGCCTGCCAGGGCGAAACCCGCGCGAGCAGGTGCAAAGCGCAAGACGGGCTTGCGAACTGGGATTTCCATTAGGACTCACTCCATGGACTGATCATTCTGTAGGGGCGCCGCCAGTACGGACGGTTCGCCTGTCAGCCGTTATTCCACGGCCTTGTTGTCGTCGATCTGAGGAAACTCCCCCAAAGGTGCTCGACACGCCCCCCGACCCAATGGACGGGCAAAGGCTAAGCGGCATCGGCCGGTGCAACCCCAGTGCCAATAATTCAGACATGTCTGATTTTGCTTACAAAATTTAAAGATATGTCCCGCTACTTTTTGTGACTGATCATCCACTGATCAAATACGGTGACCGATTGCGCCATCCGCCCCTCGAAGTGGCGCAATCTGCCCCTGGAAAGCCCGACGCAGACAGCACGGCACCGTCGCGTCAATGCGTTTGCGCGATAAGGTGGCTATCGTTCAATTTCGATAAGTAACAAAAAGGTGTTACCAACCAATGCTGGTAACACCTTTCCAGAGGGGAAATGGCGCTCCGGAAGGAGCGCCGGATCAGGCGAGGCTCTTGCTGACCACTTCGTAGACGTCGCTGGACAGCTCGCCGGAGGCGAGGATGCGCTCCAGTTCGGCCTTCATCAGCGCCTGGCGCTCGGGCGCATACTTGCGCCAGCGGGTCAGCGGCGTCAGCAGACGCGAGGCGATCTGCGGGTTGAGCGCGTTGAGGGTGATGATCTGGTCGGCCAGGAAGCGGTAGCCCGCGCCGTCCGCCCGATGGAAGTTCACCGCGTTCTGGTTGGCGAAGGCACCGATCAGCGCGCGGATCTTGTTCGGGTTCTTCAGGGTGAAGGCCGAGTGGCTCATCAGCGCCTGCACCCGCTCCAGCCCGCCCGGCAGGGTGCAACCGGCCTGGACGCTGAACCACTGGTCCATCACCAGCGGGTCGTCCTTGAAGTAGTCGGCGAACATCGCCAGCGCCTCGGCCTTCTCACTCTCGAAGGAGGAGTTGACCAGCACTGCCAGGGCGGTGAGGCGCTCGGTCATGTTGTCGCAATCCTTGTACTGCTCCTGACAGGCCGCGAGCACCTCGGGCTTGCCGCTCTGCATGAGATAGGAAAGCGCAATGTTCTGCAGGCTGCGGCGGGCAATGTGCGAGGCCTCGGCAACATATGCGGTATCGCGCGACTGCTGGCGGTTGGCCTGGTAACGCGCCCAGAGCTGTTCGTGCAGCGCTGCGCCGATCTGCCGGCGGGCAAATTCGCGAGCGGCGTGGATCGCCTCGACGTCGGCCACTTCGCTGATCTCGGTGAGGTACGCCTCGCTGGGCAGCGAGAGCATTTCAGCGACCATCGCCTGGTCCAGCCCGGCATCCAGCAGCAGGGTGCGGAAAGCCACGATCAGGCGCTGGTCGAGCACCAGTTGCTCGCCACGCTGGTGCTGGCCGATCAACTCCTGCAGCACCTGCACGGACAGTTGCTGGCCGGCTTCCCAGCGGTTGAAGCCATCCTCGTCGTGCTGCATGAGGAACATCAGTTGGTCACGGTCGTAGGGGAAGCTCAGCTTCACCGGCGCGGAAAAGCCGCGCAGCAGCGAAGGCAGCGGTTTTTCCGCCAAGCCGATGAAGGTGAAGGACTGCTCGGTCTCGGTGACCTGCAGCACACGGTCGCTGCCGTGGGCATGTTCCTCGCCGGCAAGGCGCAGCGACAGCGCATTGCCGAGGCGATCGATCAGGCCCATCTGCACCGGGATGACGAAGGGCAGCTTCTCGGCCTGCCCCGGCGTGGGCGGGCAGCTCTGGCGGAAGGTCAGGGTGTAGCTCTGTGCCGCGGCATCGTAGCTTTCCTCCACGGCCAGGCGCGGGGTGCCGGACTGGCTGTACCAGCGCTTGAACTGGGTGAGGTCGACCCCGTTGGCATCTTCCATCGCCTTGATGAAGTCGTCGCAGGTCACGGCCTGGCCGTCATGACGCTCGAAGTACAGGTCGGTACCCTTGCGGAAGCCATCGGCGCCCAGCAGGGTGTGGATCATGCGCACGACTTCCGCGCCCTTCTCGTAGACGGTCAGGGTGTAGAAGTTGGAAATCTCGATGAAGGAATCCGGGCGCACCGGATGGGCCATCGGGCCGGCATCTTCGGCGAACTGGTTGGTGCGCAGGAAGGCCACGTCCTCGACGCGCTTGACGGTGCGCGAGTTCATGTCGGCGGAGAATTCGCTGTCGCGGAACACGGTGAAGCCTTCCTTGAGCGACAGCTGGAACCAGTCGCGGCAGGTCACGCGGTTGCCCGACCAGTTGTGGAAGTACTCGTGGGCGACGACACCTTCGACGCGCTGGTGCGCGGCATCGGTGGCGGTCTCGGCCTTGGCCAGTACGCAGCTGGAGTTGAAGATGTTGAGGCCCTTGTTCTCCATGGCGCCCATGTTGAAGTCGTTGACCGCGACGATCATGAAGATGTCCAGGTCGTACTCGCGGCCGTAGACCTTCTCGTCCCAGCGCATCGAGTTCTTCAGGCTGTCCATGGCGTGCTGGACCTTGTCGATGTTCTCCGGCTCGACATAGATGCGCAGGGTGACTTCGCGCTCGCTCATGGTGGTGAACTGGTCTTCCACGCACCAGAGGTCACCGGCGACCAGGGCGAACAGGTAGGCCGGCTTCTTGAACGGGTCCTGCCAGGTCGCCCAGTGGCGGCCGCCCTCTTCCGAGCCGCTGGCCACCGGATTGCCGTTGGACAGGAGCACCGGGTACTGGTGCTGCTCGGCCGACAGCGTGGTGGTGAAGCTGCTCATCACGTCCGGACGGTCGAGGTAGTAGGTGATCTTGCGGAAGCCCTCGGCCTCGCACTGGGTGCAGAACATCTTGCCGGACTTGTACAGGCCTTCCAGCGCGGTGTTGCTTTCCGGGTGGATGCGCACCGTGCTGTCGACGGTGAAGGCATTCGCGGTCGGCTGCAGAGTCAGATGGTTCTCGTCGAGCTGGTACTGGCCGGCTTCGAGGGGCTGGTCATCGAGCGACAGCGACAGCAGCTCCAGTTGCTGGCCGTCGAGCACGAGCGGCGGCAGGCCGTCGCCGCGCTCGGGGTTGCGGCGCATCACCAGCTGGGCGTGGACCAGGGTGTGGTCCTCGTACAGCTCGAAGGTCAGGTTGGTCTCGTCGATCAGGTACTCGGGCGCCTGATAATCCTTGAGGTAGATGACTTTCGGTTGCTCGGTACGCATGGCTTTTGGCCCCTTGGAAGGCGGCAGGCAGGATGGGCCGGCCGGAGGAATACTGACTCTAGCGATTGGGAACGGCGCGGGCGAGTCGCAGGACGCATCTATCCGTGGATGCGTCCTTCTCTAGATGCGAGCCCTGGCCGGAAATTCAATGCCGCGTCGATCAGGCGCTGATCGCCAGCTGGTACGCGGTGTACTTGCGCACGTTGATCACGCCGGTATCGAAAATCAGGTACTGGCCCTTGATGCCTTGCAGCGTACCTTCCACCACCGGCGTCTTGTCCAGGTCGAAGCTGGTGATCTTGGCCGGGTAGGCTTCCACCGGGTAGCTGATCTCGATGGGCTGCATGTCGATCACCGGTTGGATCGCCTGCAGGCCGAAGCGCTGCTGCAATCCGACGATGCCGTCGGCGCAGGCATCGAAGATCTGCTCGCGGATGGCAATCAGGTCCAGCGGCTCGGCCTCGCCCTTGAGCAGCGCACGCCAGTTGGTACGGTCGGTGACCTGGGTACGCAGCAGGTCTTCGACGAAGCCTGACTGCTGCCGGGTCGCCACACGCATGATCGGCAGGGCCTGGCGCGCACCCTGGTCGATCCAGCGAGTCGGCACCTGGGTGGCGCGGGTGATGCCGACCTTCACGCCCGACGAGTTGGCCAGGTAGACCACGTGGTCAGTCATGCAGAAACGCTCGCCCCACTCCGGCTCACGGCACGATCCGTCTTCGTAATGGCACTTCTCCGGGCTCATGATGCAACTGTCGCACTGCGCCAGCTTGGTGAAGCACGGATAACAGTAGCCCTGGCTGAAGCTCTTCTTGGTCTTGCGGCCGCAATGGCAGCAGAAGATCTCGCCCAGGTACTCCAGGCGAACGCTCTTGCCGATCAGCGGATTGACTGCGACTTCGTCCTCGCCGAGGCGAAACGCATACTGCACGGGGCTTTCAAGGCGCGCCGACATCTTGCTCAGGGCGCCACGTCCGATTTCCCGCATCAGTGCAGGGAATTGGAGGAGAAGAGGATGTTCGGGATCGGCTCGGCGTGGGACGCGCAGGCCTGCTCACCCATGTAGCCGGTGCGCTGGTCCTCCGGGAGGTTTTCCATTTCCCAGGCAATCATGGCCTGCAGCGACAGCTCCTTCTGCTCCTGGGAGAGCTTGCGGCCGTCGGGCCATTTGCCGATTTCCACGGCGAGCTTGAGGCGCTCGTAGATTTCGGGGGTGATGTTCTCGATCATTTCGGCGAAGGACGACATGTGGCCGGCTCCTGCTGGGGAAAACGAAACCGGCATTCTACCGGGCGAAAGGCTTGCGCGCACGAACGCCGGTCAACCGGTAGCGCAGCTCCTGGCTGCCGCAGGAGCTGCTTTCGCAGGATGCCCGGGGCCGGCAGGCATCGGCCACAGGCTCGCCGTCATGCGGCTCGGGCCGAGCGCCGCGCCAGCAACCCGCCGATGAAGCCACTCAGGCACCCTGCTACCAACCCGCCCACATGCGCGCCATTGGCGATGGATCCGAAGCCGAGCAGGTCGATCACCCCCGACAGACACACCAGCAGCCAGATCAGCATCATCGCCACCACGCCCCTGGGCAGGCTGTAGGCCGGAGTTGGCGCCATGCGCTGGAAAATCCAGCAGTGGCCAAGCAGCCCATAGAGCACGCCGGACAGCCCGCCGAACAGGCTCGCGCCGCTGACGCCATACTGCACGACGTTGGATATCAGACCGAAGCCAAGGCTCAGGCCAAGCAGCATCCACGGCCCCTGGCGATACTCGATGCGTCGCCCCAGTTCCCAGTACCACATGGCGTTCATCGCCAGGTGCAGCCAGCCGAAGTGGATCAGCATCGGCGTAAACATCCGCCACCACTCGCCCGCAGCCAGCGTCTCGGACAGCGCCAGGAACATCACGCGATCCTCGCCGACCAGGCGAAAGTCCTGGAAGGTGAACCAGCGCAAGGTGTCCGCCGAGGTGCCCAGCAGGGTCACGGCCGCCACTACGAAGGTCACCAGCAGCACCGCTGCCGTCATCCGGCTCAGCTTCAACTGCTGCACGAAACCGGGCCCGCGGCGCAGCGGCTCGGCCTGCACGGTGAATTCCGGGTCGCCCTGCGGATAACGCTCATAGAGCATGCGTACCTGCTCCGCCAGTTGCGCGCTGGGCACCCAGAGTACCTGTTCGCCGGATTCCTCACTGACCCGGAACGGTACGTTCAGGCGCCGCAGCAGGCTGACGAACTCCCCCATGTCAACCGTAGCCGGCAGTCGAATCGCCTCAACCACACTCACGCATCTTCCTCCGGCCGTATCACATCGACCCACGCGAACTTGCTGCGCTCCAGCCGGCTCTCACCGTCCAGGCGATAAGCCACCAGCTTGCCGTACATCACCGCGCTATAGTCCAGGCAGGCCAGGTTCGGCCGGATCGGCGAAGGCGTGCCGCGCCGCCAGTAGTGGCCGACGAATAGCAGCGGCTCGTCGGCGCCATAGCTCAGGAGGCTGGATTTCTGCTCGGCGCTCAGGCGCTCGCTGGCAACTTCGTCGGGCAAGCCGTCAGGCTGGAATACGATGTCACCGTAAGTTTCAGGCTCGCGGTCCTCTTCCCAGAACTTGGTGCGGAAGAACGACCGCGTGAAGCCATCGCTGCCGGTCAGGGTCATGCCGTTTGGCAGGCGCATATCGGTACCGCGCAGGAGCCGGTCGCATGCCTGCTGGGCGAAGCTGCCCGGTTCGGCGCTGGCCTTGAGAAAGGATTCGTCGATGCGGCCATCGTGGAATTGCTGGCGCAGCGTATCGATCACGCCGTGGTCCCAGCAGGCGTGCACCATGCGGAAGCGCCCGGCATCGAGGAACAGCGGCAGGCTCTGGAACCAGCCAAGGAAATCACGCCAGTCGGCCGGATGGCCTTCGAACTGTTCCAGGGTTTCCTTGATCAGGCGGGCGTGGCGCGGCGTGTGCTCGCGCACATATTGCCGACCGCTGCCGGGCGCCGCCGGGGTGGACCAGCCAAGCGCGTTGAATTCGTGGTTGCCCATGATGCACAGGGCTTCGCCAGCGGCGACCATGTCGTGCACGCGATGCAGTGCTTCGCGGATACGCGGGCCGCGGTCGATGATATCTCCCAGGAATAGCGCCTGCCGCCTGGCATGCCGCCAGACGCCGCCCTGCAGGCGGTAGCCGAGCCGCTCCAGCAGGTGATCGAGGGTATGCGCGCAGCCGTGGACGTCGCCGATCAGGTCGTAGCCGCGTGCGGGGTCGAGTTCCATTACTCGGTGCTCCCGAGCCGGCTGCCCCAGCCCAGCTTCGTCCGGCAGACCTCGTAGTAGTTATGGTCGATCGGGTGAATCAGTCGCAGCTTCTGCGGCTTCTTGCTCACCGTGATGGTGTCGCCCGGCGCACAGGTGAAGTGGTTCTGCCCATCGCAGGAAACCTGCGGGTAGATCTGCATGTTCGGCGACACCACGATTTTCAGCTCGCTGTTGCCGTCGACCACGATCGGCCGGCCTGACAGAGTGTGCGGGTACATCGGCACGATGACGATGGCGTCGAGCTTGGGATGCATGATCGGACCGCCGGCGGAGAGCGCATAGGCGGTGGAGCCGGTCGGCGTGGCGACGATCAGGCCGTCGGCCTTCTGGCTGCAGACGAACTGACCGTCGATGTGCAACTCGAACTCGATCATCCGGGTGGACTTGCCGGGGTGCAGCACTACGTCGTTCAGGGCGTCGCCCTGGCCGATGGACTCTCCGTGGCGGCGCACCAGGGCGTCGAGCAGGAAGCGGCTCTCGACGATGTACTGGCCGCCCAGCACTTCGGCGACCTTGGTTTCCAGCTCGTCCGGGCGGATATCGGTGAGGAAGCCCAGGCTGCCACGGTTGATCCCCAGCACCGGCACCTTGTGCCGCGCCAGGGCGCGGGCGGCGCCGAGCATGCTGCCATCGCCGCCGACCACGATCACCAGGTCGCAGATCTCACCCATGATCTTGCGCGAACAGGTTTGCAGGCCGTGGCCGGGCAGGACCTCGGAAATGGTGTCTTCGAGGATTACGTGCAGATGACGCTCGGTGAGGAAGCGCTTCAGCCGACGGATGGTTTCCAGAACCTGGGTGCTGCCCAGGCGGCCAATGATGCCGATATTGCGAAAGGGTTCCATGAGACTCCGGACGGCGTTGCGGTGCAGGAATGTCGGAATTATGGGCGAAAGGCGGAAGCAGCGGCAAACCGGCTAGTCTGGTGGGATGACCGATCTCAAGCCACTGCTCGAAGAACTGATGCGCGACCTGCGCCACCCGCAGGTCCGCGACCTGGCCTGGACGCTGCTGTCGCCGTCTCTGCTACAACCCGGCAGCCCGTCGCTGCGGCATCCGTTGTCGGCCACCGGCTGGTACCGCGAACCCACGTCGCTCGCCACCTGGCTGCGGCAACAGGAACGCGCGCCCGAACGCCTGCTGACGGAACTGGGCGCCGCGCCACGCCAGCGCCTGGGCCGCTACTACGAGCGCCTCTGGCAGTATGCCCTGGCACAGGCGCCCGATCTCCGGCTGCTCGCCGCCAACCTCCCGGTACGCGAGAACGGCCATACCCTCGGTGAACTGGACCTTCTGCTGGAGGACGACGAGGGGCTGCACCACGTCGAACTGGCAATCAAACTCTATCTCGGCCCCAGCCCGGCAGGCCCCGACACCTGGCTCGGCCCCGGTGCCGAAGACCATCTGCTGCGCAAGATCGAGCACTTCTACCAGCACCAGTTGCCACTCTCGACCACCCCCGAAGGCCTGTCGGTGGTGCGCACCGTCAGCGACTCACTCCCCTCGGCGGAATTCTGGCTGGGCGGCTACCTGTTCTACCCCTGGCCGGAAGGCTGCTCCGCCCCGGCCAGAATCAACTGCGACCATCTGCGTGGCCGCTGGCTGCACAGACGCGACTGGCCGGACTATCGACGCTGTGCCGCGCCCGGCTGGCGGATGCTGCCACGCAGCCAATGGCTGGCGCCCGCGGCGTTCGACGAGCAGGAGCAATGGAGCGAGCAGGACTTCGACACCTGGCTGAAGCAACTGCCGGAGGACGGCTTTCCGCAGATGCTGGTACGCCTGGCGCGGCAGGGCGACCGCTGGCTGGAAGAGGAACGCCTGTTCCTGGTCGGCGACCGCTGGCCGCAGGTGCACAGTGGCTATACGCGCTGAGCCGCCAGTGCCTGCAGACGTTCCTGTAGCGCGCGCCGCCCCTGCAAGCCACCGCTGTGCACCGCAACGATACGGCTTCCGCGCGCGATCCGCCCGCCGACGACCTCATCGCGCAGCATCAGCAGCAGCTTGCCGGTATACAGCGGCTCAAGCGGCACGCCGCATTGCCTCTCGGTATCCAGGATGAATCGCGCCAGTTCGGCGTCGATGCGCGCAAATCCGCCACGGCTGGCATCCAGCAATCGATAGCCTTCGTCGACAGCACCTGCAGCCTTAAGCAGCGCCGGCACCTGCGCCTCGACCCCATGCCCGGGCGGCACTGCCAACGCCCCCACGACCGGGTGCGCGCCCTGCTCGCCCAGAACGAGGCCAGCCAGCGTCGTGCCGGTTCCGCAAGCCACCCACAGTTGTTGGTAGTCCTTCCAGCCGATGCTGGGCAATTGCTCGCAAAGCTGCTCCACCAACGGCGCGCAGCCCTGCGCTCCGGGTACACCGCCGCCGCCTTCTTCGATCGGGAACAGCGTGGGGTAACGCTCCAGCCAGGCATCCCAGAAATCCGCCTGGTGCCGCTGACGATATCCGGCATAGCCGAGCCAATGGAGTCGCATACCGAATCGATGCAGATCAGCGACCGTAGGATTATCCTGCTCTTCGCCGCGCAGCAGGCCAACGGTGCGAAAACCGAAGCGCGCGCCGGCCGCAGCCACTGCGTGCAGATGATTGGAGTGAGCGCCGCCGAGGCTGATTACGCCCTCCAGCCCCTGCTCGGCGGCCCGCTGCAGATAGGGCGCCAGCTTGAACCACTTGTTGCCTGAGACTTGCTCGTCCACCAGATCCAGACGCAACAATGCCAGCTCGATGCCGGCACGATCGAGCCAGTCCAGGTGAACTTTCTGCAGGGGGGCAACGGGGCGCCAGCCGGGATACCGCAAAACGCCCCTCAGCCCGAAGTCACGCTACGCAAGCGGCCGCTGGTCTTGTGCCGCGCGCAGCAGTTGCTGTCGCCATCGACGAACCGTCCGGGGGTTTCCACCCGGTCGATGGGCATGGCGCAGCGCTCGCCGTTGGACAGCCGCCCTTCGCACGATGGCTGCTGGTAGTGCGCCAGCCATTGACGGTACTGGTCTTCCGAGACGAAACATTTCGACGCGGCGAAGGCCATCGGGTTTTCCTGGTAGCGGGCGACATCCTGCAAGGCCAGGGTCAGGTGCCCGGCGCCGGGATGGTAGACCACGAAAATCACGCCCAGAGCAGACAGACGCTCCAGCATCGATCCATCGGCCGCCCTGGATGAAACCGTTGCCAGCTCCTGGCGCAGGCTCTCGGCAGCCTGGCGGGCATGCTCGGCCTGCTGGCGCAACTGCGCAACCTCCTCGCGCAACCGCTCGGCTTCCTGCCTGAACTGCTGGTTCTCATGCTGCAATTGCTGGTCCAGTTCGTTGCGGTAGCTGAGCTCCACATCGCGGATGGAAATCTGTTCCTTGTAACGTGCCTCGAGCGAAACGATCCGCGCCTTGGCCTCGTCCTCGATCTGCTGGCGCAGTTGCTCCAGCTCGTCGCGCCCGCTCTGTTCGATGTGGCGCAGTTGCGCGGTCAGTTCCTCGCGACCGCGCTGGAATCCACTGACCTGTCCGTCCAGTTCGCGGCGCAGACTGGCATTGATTTCTTCCTCGCGAGCAAGCCCATCGCGCAGCGCCGCCACTTCGGCCTGCAATACCTTGATCTGTTCCTGAGCGCCCATCTTGAGGCGACTCAGCTCCTGCTCATGCTGCTGGCTGATCTGCGAAAGGCGGGTCTCATGCTGCCCCAGCATCGCGGCAGTCTTTTGCTGGTGCTCTTCGAGCATCGCGCGGGCCAGCTTCTCGGCCTCTTCGCGGGACTCTTCGGCCGGCGCGTACCATTGGTGCTCGGCGGCCATCTGCAGGCGCTGCGGTTCGACCGCGGCGGTTTCCTCCTCCACCAGCACGCCAAGGTGGTTGCGCTTCACCGCATCGCGCAGTTGGACCAGATGGTTGTTGCCACTATCCAGGCTCGGATCCCACAGGTGCATCTGGTGCCAGGACACCGGGCATTGGCTGCGGCAGGCCAGCCGGATGGGGCCAGCGCCCATGTCCGGGCCACGGCCAGCGCGGTCGGCCAGGTTGCGCAGGGGCAGGTTCCAGCCTCGATCGGCCTCGCCCTTCTCGTCGAAGTCGAGATAGAAGAACACCACGGCCCTGACCATCAGACGCGAATTGATAAGCACATAGGCGAGCCGCATCTGCTGGTCAGCGTATTCAGGCATCTGCACGACGTTGTCGAGCAGCGCCTCGAACTCGGGATAGAGCATTTCCTTGCAGACGCCACGATCATTGAAGAAGACCACGGCTTCCACCATCTGAGGCTTCTTCTGCATGCTCATCGATTGACCTCTTGGCCGGTGCTAAGGGGAAGTTCGGGAGCGTCGCGCTGCGTGAAAACGGGCGTCCGCAATGGCGGGAATACCCGTCATCCGGGCAAGTCTAGGGGAAATAATGTCGCAGGCAATGTGACTCGGTTGGCACCCGACCTGCTGGTCAGATCAATGTAATGAGTGGCAGGGCAAATCTGTGACGCGGTTTGTCATTCGGTAATTTTCGCAGACTCCGGAAGGAACTTTCCGAAGTCTGCGATTTGCGGGTCAGATTTCAGCCGCGAGCCGCGAACCCTGGTTGATCGCACGCTTGGCATCCAGTTCGGCCGCGACATCGGCGCCGCCGATCAGGTGCACACTCTGACCGGCGGCCAGCAGCCCGTCCTGCAGCTCACGCATCGGCTCCTGGCCAGCACAGATGATCACGGTGTCCACCGGGAGCACCTGGGCTTCGCCGCCGGCGATGCTGATATGCAGGCCAGCATCGTCGATCTTCAGATATTCGACGCTGTTGAGCATCTGCACCTGCTTGTTCTTCAGACCGGTACGGTGGATCCAGCCGGTGGTCTTGCCCAAGCCGTCGCCGACCTTGGACTTCTTGCGCTGCAACAGGAATACCTGGCGCGCCGCGGCATGCGGATGCGGCTGGATGCCGGCAATGCCGCCACGGGCTTCCAGCTTCTCGTCGATGCCCCACTCCTGCCAGAACGCGTGGCGGTCCAGACTGGTGGATTCGCCGGCATGGGTGATGAACTCGGAGACATCGAAGCCAATGCCACCGGCACCAATGACCGCGACCTTCTGGCCAACCGGCTTGCGCTCGAGAATCGCGTCCAGGTAGCTGATCACCTTGGCGTTTTCCACCCCCGGAATGGCCGGGGTACGCGGCACGATGCCGGTGGCCAGGATGATTTCGTCGAAGCCGCCCTTGACCAGGTCGTCGACGCTGACCCGGGTGTTCAGATGCAGCTCGACCCCGGTGGTCTCCAACTTGCGCTTGAAGTAGCGCAGAGTCTCGTAGAACTCTTCCTTGCCCGGCACGCGCTTGGCGACATTGAACTGCCCGCCGATCTCGCCAGCGGCATCGAACAGGGTCACGTCATGGCCACGCTCGGCGGCGACAGTGGCGGCAGCCAGACCAGCCGGACCGGCGCCTACCACGGCGATTTTCTTCACATGGGTGGTGGGGATGTAGTTCAGCTCGGTCTCGTGGCAGGCGCGCGGGTTGACCAGGCAACTGGTCAGCTTGCCGCCGAAGGTGTGGTCCAGGCAGGCCTGGTTGCAGCCGATGCAGGTATTGATCTCATCGCTGCGGCCCTCGGCGGCCTTGTTGACGAAGTCCGGGTCGGCAAGGAACGGACGAGCCATCGAAACCATGTCGGCATCACCTTCGGCCAGCACCTGCTCGGCGACTTCCGGGGTATTGATGCGGTTGGTGGTGATCAGCGGAATGCCAATCTCGCCACGCAGCTTCGCGGTGACCTTGGTGAAGGCAGCACGCGGCACCTTGGTGGCGATCGTCGGGATCCGCGCCTCATGCCAGCCGATGCCGGTGTTGATGATGGTCGCACCGGCCTTCTCGATGGCCTTTGCCAGCAGGACGATCTCGTCCCAGGTGCTGCCGCCTTCCACCAGGTCGAGCATCGACAGGCGATAGATGATGATGAAGTTCGGGCCGACCGCTTCGCGCACGCGGCGGACGATTTCCACTGGCAGGCGCATGCGGTTTTCGTAGCTGCCGCCCCAGCGGTCGGTACGGTGGTTGGTGTGAGCCACCAGGAACTGGTTGATGAAGTAGCCTTCCGAACCCATGATCTCGACGCCGTCGTAACCGGCGACCTGGGCCAGGCTGGAGCAGTTGACGAAGTCGGCGATCTGCTTCTCGATGCCCTCTTCATCCAGCTCGCGCGGCTTGAACGGGTTGATCGGTGCCTGGATGGCGCTGGGCGCCACGGATTTCGGGCTGTAGGCGTAACGGCCGGCATGGAGGATCTGCATGCAGATCTTGCCCCCCGCCTCATGCACCGCCTGGGTAACGATCCTGTGCTTCTCGGCTTCTTCCGGAGTGCTCAGCTTGGCCGCGCCGGAATACACGCCACCCTCTTCGTTCGGGCCGATGCCGCCGGTGACCATCAGGCCAACGCCGCCGCGGGCACGCTCGGCAAAGTATGCCGCCATGCGTTCGAAGCCCTGCGGTTTCTCTTCCAGGCCGGTGTGCATGGAGCCCATCAGGGTGCGGTTGCGCAGCGTGGTGAAGCCCAGGTCCAGGGGCGCGAGCAGGTGCGGATAAGGGGCGGTCATACATCCTCCAGCAGTCACGGTGAAGCCGCCCCCTCGGCTCGCTCGGTCATGGAACACGAGACCCGGGGCGCGGTCGGTATGGGCAGACTCTAAGGAGCGTCCTCCCCCCGCTCAATGATCAAAAGTAACAACTTACTGATCAAAGATGACACCCCGACTTGGCAACGACCGGCCTTGCCCCTACCCTGTGGAGCATCTCCCGAGTATTCACCCTACATGCGCAAGCTGATCTTCCTCATTCTGGTGATCCTCTTCGCCAGCTATGCCGGCTGGGCGGAACGCCGCCCGGTGGGCCACTACCTTTCGGACTTGCGCAGCCAGGTCGCACTCAACCAGGGCGAGCCGTCCGAACGCGGTAACCTTCTGGGCATCCAGCCGGAACTCTTCACCCAGGACTACCAGAGCGTGGAACGCCTGCAACTTAAGTTCCACGCCTACCTGGCCAAGGCCCGCGACGAGGGGCTGATCAACCCGCGCACCATCGTGGTATTCCCCGAGCACATCGGTACCTGGCTGGTCGCCGCAGGAGAGAAGCCCGAGGTCTACCAGACCGAGCATCTGCAGGAAGCAATGGAATGGATGGCCGCGAGCAATCCGCTGAAACTGGCACGGGGCTGGCTGGGCGCGAAAGGCGAGGATCGCATGGCCGATGCGCTGTTCCGCATGAAGGCAGTGGACATGGCTCACGACTACCAGACCCTGTTCGGCGGGTTGGCCAAGGAATTCGGCGTCACCATCGTGGCCGGCTCCATCGTGCTACCCAACCCGAAGATCGTCGACGGCCAGATCCATACCGGCAACGGCCGCCTCTACAACGTCAGCCAGGTGTTCGGCAGCGATGGCCTGCCGTTGGGCAAGCCGCAACGCAAGCTGTACCCCATCGACGACGAGAAGGGCTTCACCCGGGGCGGCGACGCCGATGACCTGCAAGTGCTGCAGACCCCGGCCGGGCGCCTGGGGGTGCTGGTCTGCGCCGATAGCTGGTACCCGGCCAGCTACGCGGCCCTGGCGACCGGCAGGCCGGACATCATCGCGGTGCCCGCCTTCCTCACCGGCAATGGCAACTGGAACAAGCCCTGGAAAGGCTACAACGGCGCCGCCACGCCCACCGACGTGCAACCAAGGCCAGGTGAACTCACCGAAGGCGAAGCCTGGGAACGCCTGGCACTGGCCGGACGCATAACCGAAAGCGGCGCCCGTGCCGGCATCACCGTGTTCCTGCGCGGCCACCTGTGGGACCTGGGCAGCGATGGCCGCAGTCTGGTGGTCGATGGCAACGGGCACACGCTGGCGGCCGATGGCCCTGGCGCGCGGCTGATCAACCTCTGGCTCTAGGACGCAGCCATGACACGCCCGACCATGCGCCTAGGCGACCTTTCCGTCGGCTTCGTCCATAGCCTGGCGGATGCCCTGGCAGAAACCGGCGTGGCTCCGCAACCCTTGCTGGAACAGTACGGACTGGACAGCGCCCGCCTGGGCGAACCAGGCGCGCGACTGTCAATTCCGCGCTACATGCGCCTGGGGCACGCGGCGATCCAGCAGAGCGGCGACCCCGCTCTAGGGCTGCGCATGGGCCGTTTGAGCCGCCCGAGCCAGAGCGGGCTGGCTGGCGTCACCGCGGCGCAGGCACCCAACCTGCGCGCCGCCGCCCGCGCGCTCAGTCGCTTCGAACCGCTGTACGCGCAGAACTACCGTGGACAGAGCAACTTCATCGAAGATGCCAGCGGCGCCTGGTTGCGCTTCTATTCGATCAGCCCCTACAACGCCTATAACCGCTTCGTGGTGGATTCAGTGCTTGCCGGCTGGGTCAGCATGCTGGGCTGCATCGGTGCGCAACCGTTGCGCGCGGAGAAAGTCGAGATCGAATACCCGGCGCCGGCCTGGTCCGGGCGCTTCGAGGAGTTCTTCGGCTGCCCGGTGGAGTTCGGCGCCGAACACAACCAGATACGCCTCGACCAGACATCCCTGGCGCGCGCCAATCCGGACCATTGCCCAAGCACCTGGCGGCAGTTGCTGGATATCTGCGAGAAGGAGCTCGAGCAATTGACCCGCACCCGCACATTGCGCGAGCGCGTCAGCCAGTTGCTGGGGCCGATGCTGAACGGTCGCGAGCCCGACCTGGAAGAAGTCGCCATCCGCCTGAAACTGCCAACCTGGACACTGCGCCGCAAGCTGGCCGAGGAAGGCACGCAGTTCCGCAGCATCCTCAACGACACGCGCCGCGATCTGGCGATGATCTACATCCGCGACACCGACCTGGCGTTCGGCGAAATAGCCTATTTGCTCGGTTTCGCCTCGGCGGAGGCTTTCCAGCGCGCCTTCAAGCGCTGGAGCGGGCAAACGCCGGGAGAGTTCAGGCGCGCCCAGCGGCAGCATGCCTGATCACATCTCCGTGGCGTCGTCGGCCGGCTCCGGCAGGTCAAGTTCCGCGGCATGCAGTTCGAGCAGTTCTTCCTGATAGTCGTCCATTGGCTTTCTCCTGACCGTTCGATCGGTTTTTAGCAAAGACCAAAAAGAAAACCTAGATACCTGGCGTGACCAGCCTGTGACAGCAGGCTCTCAGAACGACTGCCGGAGGCAGTGCGTGGCGTTTCCCGAACAAAGAAAAAGCCCCCAGGCATCGCTACCTGAGGGCTTTTGAATAATGGCGCAGCGGACGGGACTCGAACCCGCGACCCCCGGCGTGACAGGCCGGTATTCTAACCGACTGAACTACCGCTGCGCGTCGGTTGGACTTTCGTCCGGTAAAGCAACCTCCTGGCGCCTGGAGCATTTCGCTCGACAAGCCGGTTCGGGGTAGGAACCAAGGAGGGGGAAAGTGGCGCAGCGGACGGGACTCGAACCCGCGACCCCCGGCGTGACAGGCCGGTATTCTAACCGACTGAACTACCGCTGCGCGTAACTTGCGAGATTGGTGGGTGATGACGGGATCGAACCGCCGACCCTCTGCTTGTAAGGCAGATGCTCTCCCGGCTGAGCTAATCACCCTTCGTCTCGAAGTGGGGCGCATTCTACCGGCGGCATTTCCTAAGTCAATGCCCTGGTTGAAATTTTTTTTCAATCCGCAGGAAAAAAGCTGGCGCCCGGCAGCACCATTGGCAGCGCCTCCCACCCCGGAGCGACGCTGCCGGAACGAAAAGGGCGGCCACTGGCCGCCCTCCTCTCTACCTCGCGCGTTGCTCAGTCGAGATAGATCATCTTGCGGGTCATGCCTCCATCTATCACCAGCTCTTGGCCGGTGACGAAACCGGAACTGTCACCGATCAGCCAGGACACTGCCGCCGCGATGTCCTCCACCGTTCCAACCCGGCCAACCAGATGCTGGTCGTGATCCAGCTCGGTCAGCGGCTCGGCGTTACGCTCGCGCAGGTCGCGGGCATCGATCCAGCCTGGAGACACGGCATTGACCCGGATCTCCGGCCCAAGGCTGCTGGCCAGCGCATGAGTCAAAGACAGCAACCCGCCCTTGCTCGCCGCATAAGCCTCGGAGTGAGGTTCGGACTGGTGCGCGCGGGTCGATGCGATGTTCACGATGCTGCCGTTGTGCGCACGCAGATATGGCGCGCAATGCTTGGCCAGCAGCATCGGCCCGGTAAGATTGACGGCGAGAGTGCGAGTCCACTCGTTCAGCGCCAGGCTTTCCAGCGGAGTGCCGTGCGGGCGCGCGATAGCGGCATTGCTCACCAGGGCGTCGAGGCGACCGTAGTGGCCGATCACCTCGGCGATCGCTGCCGCCACCTGCACTTCGCTGGCGACGTCCAGAGCAATGAAACTGGCGCGTTCGCCAAGCGCCTCGGCCACCTTCGGCCCGCGCTCGCGATCGATGTCCGCCAGCACCACCTGCCAGCCCTCGGCGATCAGCCAGGCGCCCACGCCGAGCCCGATGCCGCGCGCAGCCCCCGTTACCAGAGCGACGCGGCCGTTGCCGAAGATATCCGCAGTACTCACAGCGCAGCCAGACCCCGCGCCAGATCGGTCTTGATGTCATCGACATCTTCCAGACCCACGGCAACGCGGATCAGGTTGTCACGGATGCCGGCGTTCTCGCGCTCCTGCGGCGAAAGACGGCCGTGCGAGGTAGTCGCGGGGTGAGCGATGGTGGTCTTGGTATCGCCCAGGTTAGTGGTGATGGAGATCATCCGGGTTGCATCGATGAAGCGCCAGGCGGCAGCCTTGTCACCCTTCACCTCGAAACTCACCACAGCACCGAAGCCCTTCTGCTGACGTTTGGCCAGCTCGTGCTGCGGATGGCTGGCCAATCCGGCATAGTGCACGCGCTCGATCCCCGGCTGCTGTTCCAGCCACTGCGCGACCTGCTGTGCCGACGCGCTGTGGGCCTGCATGCGCACGCGCAGTGTTTCCAGGCCCTTGATGAACACCCAGGCGTTGAACGGACTGAGGGTCGGGCCAGCGGTACGAAGGAAACCGACAACGGCCTCCATCTGAGCGCGACGACCGGCCACTACGCCGCCCATCGTGCGGCCCTGACCGTCGATGTACTTGGTGGCCGAATGGATCACCACGTCCGCGCCCAGCTTCAGCGGCTGCTGCAGCGCCGGAGTGCAGAAGCAGTTGTCCACCGCCAGCAGCGCACCACGGGCGTGGGCAATCTCCGCCAGTGCAGCGATGTCCACCAGCTCCGCCAGCGGGTTGGACGGCGATTCGACGAAGAACAGCTTGGTGTTGGGCTTGCAGGCCGCTTCCCAGGCTTTCAGGTCGCTGAGGGGTGGGTAATCCACCTCGATGCCAAAGCGCTTGAAGTACTTCTCGAACAGGCTGATGGTAGAGCCGAATACGCTGCGCGAAACCAGCACGTGGTCACCGGCACTGCACAGGCTCATCACCAGCGAGAGGATCGCCGACATGCCCGTGGAGGTGGCCACCGCCTGCTCGGCGCCTTCCAGCGCGGCAATGCGCTCTTCGAAAGTGCGCACCGTGGGGTTTGTGTAGCGCGAATACACGTTGCCAGGCACTTCGCCGGCAAAACGCGCGGCCGCATCGGCGGCGCTGCGGAATACGTAGCTGGAAGTCGTGAACAGGCCCTCGCCATGCTCACCTTCCGGGGTGCGACGCTGGCCGGCACGCACCGCCAGAGTGTCGAATCCGACACCCTCCAGGTCGCTGTCCAGCCGGCCGGCTTCCCAATCCTGAGCCATGCCTGCTCTCCTTAGTCGTTGTACAGATCGATGATGGCGCTGACGGCGCTCGTCTTGGTCTTGGTCGCGTCGTTGCGCGCCTGCTCGATCTTGTCCAGATAGGCTTCGTCGACGTCGCCGGTGACATATTCACCGTTGAACACGGCGCAGTCGAAGTGTTCGATCTTGATCTTGCCGCCCTCGGTGGATTCGATCAGGTCCTGCAGGTCCTGGTAGATCAGCCAATCCGCGCCGATCAGCTCGCCGACTTCTTCGGTGCTGCGGTTGTGGGCGATCAACTCGTGAGCACTCGGCATGTCGATGCCGTAGACGTTGGGATAGCGCACCGCCGGTGCTGCGGAGCAGAAGTAGACATTCTTCGCGCCGGCCTCGCGGGCCATCTGGATGATCTGCTTGCAGGTCGTGCCGCGAACGATGGAGTCGTCCACCAGCATCACGTTCTTGCCGCGGAACTCCAGTTCGATGGCGTTGAGCTTCTGGCGTACCGACTTCTTGCGCGCAGCTTGGCCGGGCATGATGAAGGTACGGCCGATGTAGCGGTTCTTCACGAAGCCTTCGCGGAACTTCACGCCCAGGCGGTTGGCCAGTTCCAGTGCTGCGGTGCGGCTGGTATCAGGGATCGGGATGACCACGTCGATGTCGTGGTCCGGACGCTCGCGGAGTATCTTGTCGGCCAGCTTCTCACCCATGCGCAGGCGTGCCTTGTAGACCGAGATGCCGTCCATGATGGAGTCGGGGCGAGCCAGGTAAACGTGCTCGAAGATGCACGGCGAGTACTGCGGATTGGCCGCGCACTGGCGAGTGTAGAGCTTGCCGTCCTCGGTGATGTACACCGCCTCGCCCGGCGCGAGGTCGCGGATCAGGGTGAATCCGAGAACATCCAGCGCCACGCTTTCGGAGGCGATCATGTACTCCACGCCGTTCTCGGTATGGCGCTGGCCGAAGACAATCGGGCGGATCGCGTGCGGATCGCGGAAGCCGACGATGCCGTAGCCGGTGATCATCGCCACCACCGCATAACCACCAACGCAGCGGGCATGCACGCCAGCCACGGCGGCGAAGACGTCTTCCTCGGTGGGCTGCAGCTTGTTGCGCACCGCCAGTTCATGGGCGAACACGTTGAGCAGCACTTCCGAGTCGGAATTGGTGTTCACATGGCGCAGGTCGGACTCGTAGATTTCCTTGGCCAACTGCTCGACGTTGGTGAGGTTGCCGTTGTGCGCCAGGGTGATGCCATAGGGCGAGTTCACGTAGAACGGCTGCGCCTCGGCGGAACTGGAGCTGCCGGCAGTGGGATAACGGACGTGACCGATGCCGATCTTCCCGACCAGGCGCTGCATGTGACGCTGCTGGAAGACGTCACGGACCAGGCCGTTGTCCTTGCGCAGGTACAGCCGGTCGTCCTGACAGGTGACGATCCCCGCAGCGTCCTGGCCACGATGCTGGAGAACGGTGAGCGCGTCATAGAGCGCCTGATTGACGTTCGACTTGCCCACGATACCGACGATGCCACACATGCGACGCAACCCCTAGTTGGTTTCAGGCTAAAACAATCCGGATTTCGGCAGTATCCAACGGATCCGCCGTGATGGGCGACGACTTCCCGCCGCCCGGCCTGCCCATCACTGGGCCGGCAGCAAACTACCTGCTCCGGCTGGCGGAGTCAGGCTCGCGCCGGACATCCAGTGCCCGGCAAACGTCAGAATGAAGTTCTTCGACCAATCGGCGACGATCAGGAAGTGCGGCAGCAGCACCGACTGCTGCCACCACGGGTCCTGTTGCACCGGCGCCAGACTCAGCAGGCCGACCAGCAGCACTACCAGCAATACGCCACGGGCACCGCCGAACACCATGCCGAGCACACGGTCGGTGCCGGACATTCCGGTCACACGCACCAGCTCGCTGATGAGAAAATTGACGAGCGCACCCAGCAACAGCGTGACGACGAAAAGAATGGCGCAGGCGGCGATGACGCGCCCGGAGGGCAACTGAATGTAGGGCGCGAGATGCTCGGCCAGTGCGCCGCCGAACATCCAGGCGACTGCACCGGCCACGATCCAGGTAACCAGCGACAGGGCTTCCTTGACGAAACCTCGGCTCAAGCTGATCAGGCTGGAAATGACGATGATGCCGATCATCGTCCAATCGACCCAGGTAAATGCCACGTTGCGGCCCAGAAACGGAAAGGCCCCGCATTTTAGCAGAGGCCTTCGATTTAGCGGAGCCCCAGTTTGAGATGGGGCTGATTGATTGCGCCTAACGAGAAGACTCAGCCGCGCTCCGGCTGGAAGCGCACGACGAAACCATTGAGCTTCTGCTGCTTGCCCAACTGGTCGCGCAAGCGCTCTGCCTCGGCACGCTCCACCACCGGCCCGACGAACACCCGGTTCATGCCGTCGAAGCTACGCACATAGGCGTTGTAGCCCTGGCTACGAAGGGACTTCTGCAACTCGTCGGCGCGGGCGCGGTTGGACAGGCTCGCCAACTGCACCGACCAACTGACCGGCAGATTGTTGGCATCCAGGCGCTGAGCGGGAGCCGGTGCCGCCGGTGCTGCGCTGGCCTGTTGCGCCGGCACGACTGGCTTGGGCGCGGGAGCGACCGGCTGTGGCGCTGCCTGCACGGGAGCGCTGGCGACGGGGGCGGCTGGAACTGCCGGTGCCGGAGCGACCTCCGGCTGCACGGCGGTATCCGCTTCGTCGGCCTGGGGCTCCGGCACTTCGGTGGGCTGCACCTCGACACTGGGCATGGCTGGCGGCTTGGGCATCACCGGCGCCTCGACCACGACCTGACGCATCTCGTCCTCGCGGGAGAACAGCATCGGCAGGAAGATGACCGCAAGCGCCAACAGCACCAGCGCTCCGACAACCCGCTGCTTGAGCCCCTTATCGAGCAAGGCCATGATCACTCCCCTTATCGTTAACCGCTTATCGAGCAGCCTTGGCGAGCCACTCCAGGGCATCCGCCACGCTGTAGAACGAACCGAACACCAGAATTTCGTCGTCCGCTGCAGCGTCATTGCACTGCGCGTCGAGCGCGGCGGCGATGTCCGCATGGCGACTGACCTGCGCACCGCGGGCACGCAAGGCCGCCGCCAACTCTTCCGCCGGACGGCTTCGAGCGGTTGGCAGCGGCGCGACGGCCCAATCCTGCACCAAGCCGAGCAAGGGTTCCAGTACACCCTCCAGATCCTTGTCGGCCAACAGGCCGAACACCGCGCGGCGAATGCCCTTCGGCGGAGCCGAACACAAGCGGCCGGCCAGGTATGCCGCCGCATGGGGATTATGTCCGACATCGAGCAGCAGATGGCGCTCCTCGCCATTGTGGAGCAACGACCTGCGATCCAGACGACCGGTTACGCGGGTTCGTTGCAGCGCGCCAGCCAGGTGCTCCGCCTGCCACGGCAGATCCAGCAGGGCATAGACCTGCAACGCCAGCGCGGCGTTCTCCATCGGCAGATCGAGCAGCGGAAGATCATGCAGCGCCAGCGCCTCACCAGTCGCCGAACACCCACGCCAATGCCACTCGCCCTCACCTATCGCCAGATCGAAATCACGTCCACGCAACAAGAGCGGAGCACCCAGCTCTCGCGCGCACTCAAGCAACGGCGCCGGCGGCTCCAGGTCGCCGCAGACCGCGGGCTTGCCGGAGCGGAAGATGCCGGCCTTCTCGAACGCCACACTTTCGCGGGTATTGCCCAGCCAATCGGAGTGATCCAGGCCGATGCTGGTGACCACGGCAACGTCCGAGTCCACCAGGTTCACCGCATCCAGCCGACCGCCCAGGCCAACCTCCAGCACCACGGCATCCAGGCCGGCACGCTCGAACAGCCAGAAAGCTGCCAGGGTACCCATTTCGAAATAGGTCAGGGAAGTTTCACCGCGCGCCGCCTCGACGGCGGAGAATGCCTCACAGAGCGCTGCGTCGCTGGCTTCCTGGCCATCGATCAGCACGCGCTCGTTGTAACGCAGCAGGTGCGGCGAGCTATATACGCCAACGCTCAGGCCCTGCGCGCAGAGCATGGAGGCGAGAAATGCGCAGGTGGAACCCTTGCCATTGGTGCCGGTGACAGTCACCACACGGGGCGCCGGGCGCCCCAACCCAAGCCGGCCGGCTACCTCGCGGGAGCGGTCCAGCCCCATGTCGATTGCGGTGGGATGGAGCTGTTCGAGATAGCGGAGCCAGTCGGCAAGGGTACGTTGGGTCATCCTGCGAGCGCGGTACTTGGAGTATGGGTGAACTTGGCCAGCAGCTTGGCCAGCCGCGGACGCATTTCGGAACGGTGGACGATCATGTCGATGGCGCCGTGCTCCAGCAGGAACTCACTGCGCTGGAAGCCTTCCGGCAATTTCTCGCGCACGGTCTGCTCGATCACGCGCGGGCCTGCGAAGCCAATCAGCGCACGCGGCTCACCAACGATCACATCGCCGAGCATCGCCAGGCTGGCGGAAACGCCACCATAGACCGGATCGGTCAGTACGGAGATGAACGGAATACCCTCTTCGCGCAGACGCGCCAGCGCAGCGGACGTCTTGGCCATCTGCATCAGGGAGATCAGTGCCTCCTGCATGCGCGCACCGCCGGAGGCGGAGAAGCAGATCATCGGGCAACGGTTTTCCAGCGCATAGTTCGCGGCGCGGACGAAGCGCTCGCCAACGATGGAACCCATCGAACCGCCCATGAAGGAGAACTCGAACGCACTGGCAACGACGGGCATCCCCATCAGCTTGCCGCTCATGGAAATCAGAGCATCCTTCTCGCCGGTGTCTTTCTGCGCGGCGCTCAGGCGGTCCTTGTACTTCTTGCTGTCACGGAATTTCAGGCGATCCACCGGCTCGAGCTCGGCACCAAGCTCCTCACGGCCATCCTCGTCCAGGAAGATATCCAGACGGGCACGAGCTCCAATGCGCATGTGGTGATCGCACTTCGGGCAGACATCGAGAGTCTTTTCCAGCTCGGGGCGGTACAGCACCGCCTCGCAGGAAGGGCACTTGTGCCACAGACCTTCCGGAACCGAGCTCTTCTTCGCCTCGGAACGCATGATGGAAGGGATCAGCTTGTCTACCAGCCAGTTGCTCATGCTCTCGTTCTCCAGTGCAGGGGCAGGACGCGCTCAGCGGCCCGAAGCCCCGCGCGCGTCCTTGAGCAAATTCATCGTCGCGGCTCCGGCGATAAGGCCAGGAACCCTCGAAAACCAGGTGCCGCCAGGAGCGTCACCACGAATACACCATCCGATACGGGAAGCCGGAGCCGAACTCCGACCGAACCCAGCGCCGCCAGGCAGCGATTGGGTAGTGGACGGCGGCAGACGCTTCGCCGTCACATGAAGCTTTCGCTTCACTCAGCCGACCGGCACTGAGCGATGAAGGCACGGACCTTCTCCGCATCCTTGATGCCCTTGCTGGTTTCCACACCACCACTGACGTCGACGGCATAGGGACGAACCCGGGAAATGGCGTCGCCTACGTTAGTCGGCGTCAACCCGCCCGCGAGGATGATCGGACGCTGAAGCCCCTCAGGAATCAACGACCAGTCGAACGCCTGTCCGGTTCCGCCGGGCACGCCTTCCACATAGGTATCCAAGAGAAAACCCCTGGCTTCCGGGTACTGCGAGATACGTGCGGCGATATCGTCGCCCGCCTTCACCCGCAGCGCCTTGATATATGGGCGGCCATACCCCGAGCACGCCTCGGGCGTTTCATCACCGTGGAACTGCAACAAATCCAGTTGTACCGCATCGAGGATCTCACCCAGTTCGCAGCGACTGGCATTGACGAACAGCCCAACGACACTCACGAACGGCGGCAACGCGGCAATGATCGCCCGCGCCTGATGGATGCTCACCGCACGCGGGCTTTTGCCATAGAACACCAGACCAATGGCGTCTGCTCCCGCCTCAGCGGCGGCAAGAGCATCCTCGACACGGGTGATACCGCAGATTTTGATGCGAACGGCGGACAAGATGCAGAAACCTTCCAGTATCAGGCGAAAATCAATCGATCGATGGTAGCAAATGCCCCCGGCATCGTCAGCCAAGGATATCCGGCAAACTTGAAAGGAAATGTGGCCCGAGATAACGCTGGGGCAACTCGAACTCCTCCGGATACTCCACTCGCACAAGGTACAGACCGTATGGATGCGCAGTGACCCCACCGGCACGGCGATCGCATGCGGCCAGGACTTCAGAAGCCCATTCGACCGGGCGCTCACCGGCGCCAATCGTCATCAGCACGCCGGCGAAATTGCGCACCATGTGATGCAGGAACGCGTTCGCGCGGATATCCAGCACGATGAACCTGCCATGCTCGATCACTTCGAGATGATGCACGGTCTTCACCGGCGACTTGGCCTGGCACTGCACGGCACGGAACGACGTGAAGTCATGAGTGCCGACCAGCGACGCAGCGGCAGCACGCATGCGCGAAGCATCCAGCGGACGGTGATTCCAGGTGACTTCCTCGGCCAGATGCGCAGGACGGATGGGGTCGTTGTAGATCACGTAGCGATAGCGCCGCGCCATTGCGGAGAAACGGGCATGGAAATGTGCAGGCATCACTTTCGCCCAGGTCACGCTGATGTCCGCCGGCAGATTGGCATTCCCGCCCATCATCCACGCTTTCAGCGGCCGCTCGACAGTGGTGTCGAAATGCACCACCTGGCCGCTGGCGTGCACGGCGGCGTCCGTACGCCCTGCGCAGCTCACCGACACCGGCCCGTCGGCCACCTTCGACAACGCTTTCTCCAGCGCTGCCTGCACCGACGGCACACCGTCTTCCTGGCGCTGCCAGCCACGATAGCGCGCGCCTTTATATTCGACGCCCAGGGCAATCCTGGAAACGCCAGCGGCAGCCACTTCGGCTGCCGCTTGGGGTACTGCTTCAATCATCTATTGGGAGCCTTCCGGCTCAGGCGATACGCCCGAGCAGTTCACGCGCTTCCTGCTGCTGGTTGTCATTACCCTCGGCGAGCACTTCGTCGAGGATGTCGCGGGCGCCTTCGGTATCGCCCATATCGATGTAGGCCCGGGCCAGATCCAGCTTGGTCGCAGCCTCGTCAGCCCCCGAGAGGAAGTCGAACTCATCCTCCTCATCCGCATCGACAGCGGTGTTGGCGGCACCTGGCTCAACCGCCGAAAAGACGTCATTCGACGCCGGCGGAGCGACTTTCGGCTCGTCAACATCGCCAGCCAGGCGATCCAGCTCGGCGCTCACTTCGTCCAACTGAGCGGCGAAGCTGTCGTCGGCCCTGGCCGCCCCCGGCTCGTCACCCGGCAGGGACAGATCGAAGTCATCCGGCAGGTCGGCAATCGGTTGCACCGGCTTGTCTTCCTTGTCGAAGGAAAACTCTTCCGCGCTGACGCCGGACAACGACGCAGTGTCGTCTTCCAGGCCGAGCAGGAAATCATCTTCGGCGCTTGCCGGCTGATCCTTATCCAGGTCCAGGGCAAAGTCCGCCAGATCATCGGACAGGGACACCTCGGCAGGCTTGGCTACCGACTCTTCACCCAGATCGAGGTCGAAGGCGAAATCGTCGCCGGCCTTCGCCGCTGCGGGGGCATCGAAGGAAAGATCGTCGTCCAGATCGAAGCCAGTCAGCGACAGATCCTCGTCCTTACTCTCGGCCGGGGCGGCAGGCTTGTCCCCACCGAGATCAAGATCATCCAGAGCCAGGTCAAACGCATCGTCCAGATCGCCAGCCTGCGGGGCAGGCTCTGCCGCAGCGGCTGCCGGAGCAGGAGAATCCAGGGTCAGATCGTCGAGACTGAAGCTGTCGAGATCGTGGTCCGCGACGGCTGCCGCCCCCGCCGCACCGACTGCCGCCAAGGCAACCATGCCCGGATAGCGGGACTTCAACTGCTCGACCTGGCTGTCGGCGCCACCGATTTCCCGCAGTTCGTTCTCCTGGCGTGCAAAGCCTTCGCGATCACCGATTTCGGCATAGACCTCCATCAGCTTGAGACGCAGATCGGAACGCTGCGGTTCATCGTAAATCGCGCCCTGCAGCAACTCGGCCGCCTGGTTGAAGCGACCATAGGCAATGTAGATATCCGCCTCGCCAAGCGCATCGCTTGTCTGGGCGGCGACGCGCTCGGGCGCGGCCTGGGCCGGCGCGGCCACTTCTGCAGCCTGCGGAACGTCGAAGGAATCCAGATCGGAACCGCCCAGATCGAGATCATCCTCCAGGCCAGGCTCGGACACGGCAGCCTCGGCCTCCAGTTGCTCCTGCTCCCTGGCAGCCTTGCGACGGGAAATCACCATCAGGACGACCAGCAGCGCCAGCAAGGCGCTACCAGCAATTGCACCCAGCCATACAGGGTTGGCCAGAATTTCGTCGACGATACTCGGCTCTGCCTGCTCGACCGGAGCGGGGGTCGGCGCTTTCGCGGCCTCGACCGGCTTGGGAGTCTCAGGTGCCGGCTGCGGGGCAGGAGCGGGAGCTGGCGCTGCATTCGCCTCGGGCTCGACAGGCTGCGCCGGTGCGGCGGACTGTTCGGTGGCAGCAGGCTGGGCAGGGGCAGCCACGGAAGCATCGCCTGCAGGAGCAGCACCTTGCGGCGCATTGCCCAGGTCGTTCTGCAGCTTCGCCAATTGAGCGTCCTTGAGCTCAATGAGCTTCTGCAACTTCTCCATCTGGCTTTGCAGGTCGGTCATGCGGCTTTGCAGCTCGTCGTTCTCACGGCGAGTGGCATCCAGACTTTCCTTGGTAACAGCGAGCTTCTCGGAAATGGCCTTGCCATCCTTGCTGCCCTTGTCGCCACCCTTGGCGGCCTTGCCGTTCTCGCCGGAGACCAGACGCAGGTTGTCCTTGGCCTCGGCCTCGGCGGGAGCCGCACCTGCGCTGGCGCGCTGAGTGGCATCCAACTGGCGGGCCCCTCCGGTGGGCAAGCTGCGGCCTTCCCGCCAGGCAGTGTACTGCTGGTTGACCTCGGTAACGGCGTCGGCCTGGGAGCGGGACTTGATCTGTTCGGCATCAGGCAGACGCAGCACCTGACCACTCTTCAGACGGTTGATATTGCCGCCAAGGAAAGCGTCGGGGTTGAGATCCTGGATTGCCAGCATGGTCTGCTGGACCGAAACGCTGCCGTTCGGACGGGCGCGAGCGGCAATTTCCCAGAGGGTATCGCGTGAGTTGGTGCGGTACTCGCCACCTTCCAGGCGGCGCGATACCGGGGTGGAAGCGGGCGCAGCCGGACGCGGTGCTGGTGCGGAAGCCTGGCGCGGCGCGGCCGGATACGGTTGGCGGGCTGCCGGCGCAGGTGCAGCGACCGGAGCTCGGGGAGCGGCGGCAGCAGCGGTCTGCGGGGAATAAAGAGGCGGATCGAGAAGAATGGTGTATTCGCGCAGCAACCGGCCATTCGGCCAGAGGACCTCGACCAGGAAGTTCAGGTAGGGTTCCTGAACCGGGCGATCCGAGGTCACGCGGATGACACTCTTGCCGTTCGGTTTGATGATCGGGGTGAACTTGAGGCCGGTGAGGAAGTACTGGCGATCGACGCCCGCCTTATTGAACTCTTCCGGCGAAGCAAGCTTGGGAATCACCTCTCCCGAGGCCAGGTCACGAACTTCGACGAGGTCGATTTCGGCATCCAGCGGCTGGTTCAGTGCCGAGCGCAGGTGGATGTCCCCCAACCCCAGTGCATGCGCCATGCCCGTGGTCAATGCCGAAGCAGCCGCGATTGCCTGCACCAGTTTACGAAGCCGGACCATAATTTAATCCCTTGTTTTAATAGCTTTTTTCTGGATTAGAGCGATGTCTATCGGGTGGTCGCTGCCCACGATACCTGCTGCTTTCACAGCAGGATGCCCCCTGTCAGCGCCGGACCCAGCCAGTATTGCCAAGCTAGAATACTTCTTCAAATATTCGGTAAGTATCTTTTACAGATAGTGTTTTATCAACAATTCGGCCAAGTTCACAGCATTTAGCGCTGCGCCTTTTCTCACATTATCTGACGCAATCCACAAATTCAGTTCGCACGAATCGGTCAGACCTGTACGAAGGCGTCCGACATACAGCGTATCCTGCCCAAGCGCATCGCCGATGACAGTCGGGTAATCGTCTTCGAGCTGCTCGATCCCCTCGGAAGCCTCCAGCGCAGCCCGCACCGCCTCAAGCGAAACGGGGCCTTCCGTTTTCAACGACAGCATCAGCACATCGCCGAAGAAAACCGGCGCCAGGGAACAGGTGACACTCAAGCCTTCGCGCAGCGCAGGGAACAGCGCGGAAAGTTCGCGCGCCATACGCCGCTCTAACGCCGAATAGCCCTGCTCATCCACCGCCCCAACCTGGGCAAGCATATTGAAGGCATATTGCCGATCGACCAGTTTCGGCTCCAGCGGACGCGCATTGAGCAGCTCTGCGGTTTGCCGCGCCAACTCCTGAACGCCTTCACGCCCAAGGACCGATGCAGAAAGGCAGGCGGTGACGCTCAACTGACGAACCTTGAGCACGTTTCGCAAAGCGGCGAGCACTTCGGCAACTTCCGCCGCAGGCGCACAGGGCGCAGAGATACGCACCGGCAGACTCGGCTGCGCCAGCAGTTCAGCGTTGGCTGCCGGCAGCACGGGCAGCCCACCGGCGCCCTGGGATGCACCACTGAGATCGATCACACTGCAACCCGCGGCCATCGCCTGCTCGGCAGAGGCCTGCGCGACATCCGCAGTGGTCGAAAGAAACGCCAGGCGGACCTTGGCGAAGTCAAAGTCGGAGAGATTGCCAACGCGGAGATTGCGGCCCCGGAATGCAACGGACTTGCCGGCGGACTCACCGGTGGCCAGGAGATACAGGGTGCCTACGGGAAAATCTCGCTCTTGCAGCAGCTCGACCAGTGCCTCGCCAACAAGTCCGGTGGCACCTACTACGGCGATGTCGATGGTTTCAGGCATCCAGTGTCTCGCGATCTCAGGTGGGGAAAACTGCGCAGCACTTTACTTCCCCCCCAGCGACGAGGCAATCGAGCGCCCCGCCGCCTATCGCCGCAGGCACTTAGTGTTGCGGTGCCGCTTCCGCCGATTGTGCGGCCACGACCGGCTCGCCCCTGGTTGCCGCGGAGGCAGACTTATCCTCGTTACCCGCAGCGGGCTTGCCTGCTTTGTCCTGTTCAGCCAGTCGGGCGATCAGGCCCGCAATCTGGGCATCCTTCAACTCAACCAGCTTGTTGAGTTTTTCCATCTGGCTTTGCAGATCGGCTATCCGGCTGCGCATTTCCTCGCCCTCGCGGCGCGCGCTGTCCAGCCCTTCCTGCAAGACAGCCAACTGCTCGGCGTCGGCCTTGTCTTTCACGCTGGTCCTGCTTCCGGACACCAGGCGCAGATTGTCACGCGACTCGGCGCTAACAGGCGCGAACCCCGCCTCGCTCTTCTTCGTCGCATCCATCTGCCGCCCCTGTGGCAACGCGGCCTGGCGACGGGCATTCCACTGGCCGTTCTGTGATTCGATCCGCGCAACCGCCTGAGCATGGGTCTGTGCACGCGCCTGCTGCTCGTCCGGAAGGCGCAACACCTGGCCGACCTTCAGCCGATTCACGTTACCATCGACGAAGGCATCGGGGTTCAGTTGCTGGATTGCCGCCATCGTCTGCATTACCGAGACACCGGACGACGGGCGATTGCGCGAGGCGATGTCCCACAATGCATCGTTGCGCTGGATGCGATAGGTGTCCGCAGAGGCGGCGACGGGCGCAGGCGAGAGCTGGCGAGACGCAACGGATACCGGCACGGTGGCGGACGATTTGGGCGGAGAGACCGGCGTGGCGACATAGCTCGGCGGGTCGAGCAGCAGCGTGAACTCCCGCACCAGGCGTCCCTGGGGCCACACTACCTGCAGTACGAAATTGACGTAGGGCTCCTGGATTGGCCGCGAGGAACTCACATGGATGACGCCCCGGCCATTCTTGCCAACATCGGAGCTGAAGCGCAGGCCGATCACCACCTGGTTGCGATCCACCCCCAGGCGCTCGAAGTCCTGTTGCGATGCGAGGCTGACCACTACATCGTCCGAGGTCAGATCGCCGACACCGCGAAGTTCGATATTCGCCGACAGGGTCTGGCCGAGCGAAGCCCTGGACGAGATTTCCCCCAGTTCCAACGCACTGGAAACGCCAGGCATGAAGGCCGAGGCAATAGCCGCCGCCAACAAGAATCCGTGAAACCGAGACATCCTCTCCCCCGCTGCAGTATTCGAATGGCCGACGCGAAAGGGCGCGTCGAAAACTATCCCAATGGGACGGGCTGCGAGGATAGCGACTGGTTCTCCGCTGCATTTCCGGGTCCGTCACAGAAAACTTCGAAACCGCCGCCAAATCACGGCAATGCGCCAGGCTTCGAGCGCATTTGTGCAGGAGATCACTTGCCACAGAAAGCACGACGCCGGCTCAAGGCCGGCGTCGCAGGTACAACGAGGGAGAATCAACGCTCCAGCAGGATACGCAACATACGGCGCAGCGGCTCGGCAGCGCCCCAGAGCAACTGATCGCCGACGGTGAACGCACCCAGGTATTGCGAGCCCATGTTGAGCTTGCGCAGACGGCCGACCGGAACGCTCAGGGTACCGGTGACTGCGGCGGGAGTCAGTTCGCGCATGCTGACCTCACGCTGGTTGGGAACCAGCTTGACCCAGGGATTGTGCTGGCTGATCAGGCCTTCGATATCGGCCATCGGCACATCCTTGTTCAGCTTGATGGTCAGCGCCTGGCTGTGGCAACGCATGGCGCCGATACGCACGCAGATGCCGTCCACCGGAATCGGGTTCTTGAAGCGGCCGAGAATCTTGTTGGTTTCCGCCTGGCCTTTCCACTCTTCGCGGCTTTGGCCATTGGGCAGTTCCTTGTCGATCCACGGAATCAGGCTGCCGGCCAGCGGAGCACCGAAGTTCTCGGTCGGCAGGGCTTCGCTGCGAATCGCCTCGGCGACCTTGCGGTCGATGTCGAGAATAGCGCTGGCCGGGTTGGCCAGGTCGTCGGCAACGGCTGCGTTGATCGCGCCCATCTGCTTGATCAGCTCACGCATGTTCTGCGCGCCGGCACCGGAGGCCGCCTGGTAGGTCATGGCGCTCATCCACTCGACCAGACCGGCTTCGAACAGCCCGCCCAGCGCCATCAGCATCAGGCTGACGGTGCAGTTGCCACCGATATAGTTCCTGGTGCCGGAGTCCAGTGCAGTGTCGATGACCTTGCGGTTCACCGGATCGAGGACGATCACCGCGTCATCCTGCATGCGCAGGCTGGAAGCGGCGTCGATCCAGTAGCCCTGCCAGCCGGCTTCGCGCAGCTTGGGGAATACTTCGCTGGTGTAGTCGCCGCCCTGGCAGGTCAGGATGACGTCGAGGGTTTTCAGTTCCTCGATGCTGTAGGCGTCTTTCAGGGTGGCAATGTCCTTGCCAATGGACGGGCCTTCGCCACCGACATTGGAGGTGGTGAAGAACACCGGCTCGATCAGGTCGAAGTCCCGCTCTTCCAGCATCCGCTGCATGAGCACCGAACCCACCATGCCACGCCAACCGATCAGACCTACACGCTTCATCGCTACTACACCTTCATATATTTAGAGGGCCGTCGCTCCCGCTCTGCCACGAAAGGCCGGGAGCGAGCGAACCGGAGAGATTACAGATTCCGCAGCGCGGCGACTACCGCATCGCCCATTTCGCGGGTTCCGACTTTCTTGCAGCCTTCGGACCAGATATCACCGGTGCGCAGCCCCTGGTCGAGCACCAGGCTGACAGCCTTCTCGATGGCGTCGGCAGCGGCGCCCTGGTTGAAGGTGTAACGCAGCATCATCGACACCGAGAGGATGGTCGCCAGCGGGTTGGCGATGCCCTGGCCTGCGATGTCCGGCGCTGAGCCGTGGCACGGCTCGTACATGCCCTTGTTGTTGGCATCGAGGGAAGCGGACGGCAGCATGCCGATGGAACCGGTGAGCATGGAAGCCTCGTCCGACAGGATGTCGCCGAACATATTGTCGGTGACCATCACATCGAACTGCTTCGGTGCGCGCACCAGTTGCATGGCGGCGTTGTCGACATACATGTGCGACAGCTCGATGTCCGGGTAGTCCTTGGCGACTTCCTCGACCACTTCGCGCCACAGTTGGCTGGAAGCCAGGACGTTTGCCTTGTCCACCGAGCACAGCTTCTTGTTGCGCACACGGGCCATGTCAAAGCCGACGCGAGCAATGCGACGGATCTCGCTCTCGCTATACGGCAGGGTATCGTAGGCCTGGCGCTCGCCATTCTCCAGAATGCGCTGTTCGCGCGGCTGGCCGAAGTAGATGCCGCCCGTCAGTTCGCGAACGATGAGGATGTCCAGGCCGGCGACCACTTCGGGCTTCAGGCTGGAAGCATCGGCCAGTTGCGGATAGAGAATCGCCGGGCGCAGGTTGGCGAACAGGCCCAGTTGCGAGCGGATTTTCAGCAGACCGCGCTCCGGACGGATATCACGCTCGATCTTGTCCCACTTCGGCCCACCAACGGCACCCAGCAGCACTGCGTCGGAGTTGCGCGCGCGCTCCAGGGTCTCGTCGGCCAGCGGCACGCCGTGCTTGTCGATGGCGGCGCCGCCGATTACATCGTGGTTCAGCTCGAAGCCCAGCTCGAACTTGTCGTTGGCCAGTTCCAGGACCTTGACCGCCTCGGCCATGATTTCCGGGCCGATACCGTCGCCAGGAAGAACCAGAATCTGTTTGCTCATTTCTCTGCTCACTTTTAAAAGTCGCTTGGCAAAAAACGTAACGCTCCGAGCGGCCCAAGCCACCCGGAGCGATCAAAAGACTGATCTCAGCGTTCGACCCAGAGCACCAGCACGTCGGTGCTGAAAGAACCCTCGGCGTCGATCTCGAAATACTCGCGCACCTCGTCGCCCACCGAAAGCTGCAGGGCACGAATGGCCTGGCGCATCACTTCCGGGGTGCGCATGCGCTCGACCCATGAGGTGAACTCCAGGCGCAGGCGCTGGCGCTTGGCGGCAGTCACCGCAAGCCCTGCTTCGCCGACCAGGCGCGCCCACTCCGACGGGGAGTAATCGCGCACATGACTGGTATCACGCAAGACTTCGACAGTCTGCAGATGGGTGTCCAGCAACGGCAAGCCTGGCGCTGCGACATCGATGAAGCAGGCCGCACCACCCGGCTTGAGCACCCGGCGCACTTCGCGCAGCGCCTGGCCGACGTCCCGCCAGTGATGTGCGGAATAGCGGCTGAAGACGAAATCGAACTCGCCATCCTCGAACGGCAGGCGCTCGGCAACGCCACAACGCGTGGAGATGTTGCCCAGGCCGCGCTCGGCGGCGGCCGAGGCCACCACGTCGAGCATTTGCTGGGACAGGTCGTAAGCCACCACTTCGCCGGCCAGCGGCGCAACGTTGAAGCTCACGTGCCCTGCCCCGCAACCAAGGTCCAGAACGCGCGCACCGGTAGTCGCCGACAGTCGCTCGCGCAGTTGGGCGAATTCTTCACCCTGGGAGTGAACAGCGCTGGTCAGGTAGGCATTGGCCTGTGCACCGAACTGGCGCTGAACCACTTGCTCGTGGCGACTTTCGGTCATGACATTCTCCTTCAGTGGCGGCGCGACGCCGATCAGGCGTCGCGGAACAACCAGGGTTGGCGTTGCTTGTAGCCGGTTTCGAAGTTGCGAATGGAATCGGCGTCCTGCAGGGTCAGGCCGATGTCATCCAAGCCATTGAGCAGGCAGTGCTTGCGGAACGCATCCACTTCGAAGCGGTACTGTTTGCCATCCGGACGGGTCACGGTCTGCGCAGCGAGGTCAACGGTCAGTTGGTAACCCTCGGTGGCTTCGCACTGCTGGAACAGCTCGTCCACTTCTTCATCCTTCAGGATGATCGGCAGCAGGCCGTTCTTGAAGCTGTTGTTGAAGAAGATGTCGGCGAAGCTCGGTGCGATCACGGTGCGGAAACCGTACTCGTCCAGCGCCCACGGCGCGTGCTCGCGGGAAGAACCGCAACCGAAGTTCTCACGGGCCAGCAGCACGCTGGCACCCTGGTAGCGCGGAAAGTTGAGGACGAAGTCCTTGTTCACCGGGCGCTTGGAGTTGTCCTGGTTGGGCTGGCCCACGTCGAGGTAGCGCCACTCGTCGAACAGGTTCGGGCCGAAGCCGGTGCGCTTGATCGACTTGAGGAATTGCTTGGGGATGATCTGGTCGGTGTCGACATTGGCGCGGTCGAGCGGTGCGACGAGACCGGTGTGCTGGGTGAATGCTTTCATCTCGGGTCTCCTCAGGCCTGCATCAATTCACGTACGTCGATGAAACGACCGGTCACTGCAGCCGCGGCAGCCATCGCCGGGCTCACCAGGTGGGTACGGCCACCAGCGCCCTGGCGGCCTTCGAAGTTGCGGTTGGAGGTGGACGCGCAATGCTCGCCGCTCTCCAGGCGGTCCGGGTTCATCGCCAGGCACATGGAACAGCCCGGTTCACGCCATTCGAAGCCGGCTTCGATGAAGATCTTGTCCAGGCCTTCCTGTTCCGCCTGGACCTTGACCAGCCCCGAGCCCGGCACCACCAGCGCCTGCTTGACGGTGGCGGCGACCTTGCGGCCCTTGGCCACGGCAGCGGCGGCGCGCAGGTCTTCGATGCGCGAGTTGGTGCAGGATCCGATGAACACGCGATCGAGCTGGATATCGGTGATCGCCTGATTGGCATTCAGACCCATGTACTTGAGCGCGCGGACGATGGAGTCGCGCTTGACCGGGTCGGTTTCCACGGCCGGGTCCGGCACGTTCTGGTCGACGGCCAGGACCATTTCCGGGGAAGTGCCCCAACTGACCTGCGGCTTGATGTCCTCGGCACGCAGCTCGACGATCGTGTCGAAGTGCGCATCGGCGTCGGAGACCAGATTGCTCCAGGCTTCCACGGCCTTGTCCCAGTCGCTGCCCTGGGGCGCGAACGGGCGGCCTTTCACGTAAGCGAGGGTCTTGTCGTCGCAGGCGACCATGCCGACACGCGCACCGGCTTCGATGGACATGTTGCAGATGGTCATGCGGCCTTCCATCGACAGGTCGCGGATGGCGCTGCCGGCGAACTCCAGGGCGTGGCCGTTGCCGCCGGCGGTACCGATCTTGCCGATCACTGCCAGCACGATGTCCTTTGCGGTCACGCCAAAGGGCAGCTTGCCTTCCACGCGAACCTGCATGTTCTTCATCTTCTTGGCGACCAGGCACTGGGTGGCGAGCACGTGCTCCACCTCGGAAGTGCCGATGCCGTGGGCCAGCGCACCGAACGCACCGTGAGTCGAGGTATGCGAGTCACCGCAAACCACGGTCATGCCCGGCAGGGTTGCGCCCTGCTCCGGGCCAACCACATGGACGATGCCCTGGCGGACGTCGTTCATCTTGAATTCGAGGATACCGAAGTCGTCACAGTTCTCGTCCAGTGTCTGGACCTGGATGCGCGACACCTCGTCAGCGATGGCATCGATGCCGCCCTTTCGCTCGGCCTGGGTGGTCGGCACGTTGTGATCGGGCGTCGCGATGTTCGCGTCGATACGCCACGGCTTGCGACCGGCCAGACGCAGACCTTCGAAGGCTTGCGGCGAAGTCACTTCGTGCAGGATGTGGCGATCGATGTAGATCAGCGACGAGCCATCGTCACGGCGCTTGACCTCGTGCATTTCCCAGAGTTTGTCGTAGAGCGTCTTGCCAGCCATCAGAGAGTCCTCATCAGCGTCTTTCTATGCCCCTAGGGCTTGTGTGGCTGATGCTATGGGTTGCAACCGAATAACTCAAATTCATATTTTTTATTCAAAGGATTCCCAACAGGAATACGAGTGCGATATAAGAGTCGAGCACCACTTCCTGCCGCAGTACGGAGCCGTCATGGACCTGACCAGCCTGAACACTTTCCTCGCCATTGCCGAGTCCGGCAGCTTCTCCGAAGCAGGCGAGCGCCTGCATCTGACCCAGCCCGCCGTAAGCAAACGCATCGCAGCCCTGGAAAGCCAGCTCGGGGTGCGTCTGTTCGACCGTGTCGGCCGCGAAGTGACCCTGACCGAAGCCGGCCGCGCGCTACTCCCGCGCGCCTACCAGATTCTCAACGTGCTGGATGACACGCGCCGCGCCCTGACCAATCTCAATGGCGAAGTCAGTGGCCGGCTGGTGCTCGCCACCAGCCATCACATCGGCCTGCATCGCCTGCCGCCACTGTTGCGCGCTTTCACCAAGGCACACCCGCAGGTGGCGCTCGACATTCAGTTCTGCGACTCGGAAGTAGCTTACGAAGAAATTCTGCACGGCCGCGCCGAACTGGCAGTGATCACCCTCGCGCCGGAAACCGCGGAGCCCGTTCGCGCCGTGCCGGTATGGGACGATCCGCTGGACTTCGTCGCCGCCCCCGAGCACCCCCTTGCCATGCAGGGACCGGTCTTCCTCGCCGACGTAGCCCGGCACCCAGCAGTATTTCCCGGCGGCAACACCTTCACCCACCACATCGTGCGGCGAATGTTCGAAGCGGAGGGGCTGACGCCGAACATAGGCATGAGCACCAACTATATGGAGACGATCAAGATGATGGTTTCCATCGGCCTGGCCTGGAGCGTGCTGCCGCGCACCATGCTCGACGACAGCGTGGTACGCCTGCCGCTGCAGGACATCCAGCTCACTCGCGAACTGGGTTACATCCTGCACACCGAACGCACGCTATCCAATGCGGCACGGGCGTTCATGGCCCTGCTGGACGCCCAGGCGGCCGGGCTTGCGCCCGTCGCGGCGTAACCTCTATTGTTCTGGCATAACTAGAAGAACAAGGGGCCCGAATGCCCGTCCGCACGCTGTTTCGCGACTGCCTTCCGAGTCGTCTCGGCTTCATTCCGGGGAGCGACGCATGACCCGATACTCCTCCTCGTCCCTACCCGAGAACGACGGACAGGATCAGTTCGCCAAGGCCTTCCATACCGGCCCCGACGCGATGGTCATCACCGATCGCGACACCGGCCGCTTCCGCGAGATCAACACCAGTTTCACCGAACGCTTCGGCTGGAGCCGCGAAGAGGCCATTGGCCGCACCTCACTGCAACTCGGAATCTGGCGCAACCAGGATGATCGCCAGCGGATGCTCGACACCATCGCCGCCACGCAGCGAATCGATGGTTTCGAAGTCACCCTGCTCACCCGCTCCGGCGACGAACGCAGCGCACACGTCTACGGCTGCCAGATCGAGCTGCGCGGCCAGGTATGCCTGGTCCTCACCATCCGCGACATCACCCGGCTGCGCGCTCAGGAACAGGCACTGCGCGACAGCCAGGAACGCCTCGACCTGGCGCTGGACTCCGCCCAACTGGGCATCTGGGACTGGCATATTCCCAGCGGCATGCTCTTTGGCTCGATCCGCGCCGCGGTACTCCACGAGCTGCCGGCACGCGACTTCCATGGCCCCTTCGGTGAGTTCTTCGCCTGTGTCGACGAAGCCGACCGCAGGCGCATGCGCCAGGCGTACGCGCGTCTGACCAAGGGCCCGGAAAACGACTATCAGTTCACCTACCGCGCACAGCTCGGCTCCGGCGAGGTGCGCTATCTGGAAAGCCGCGCCCGCCTCTACCGAGACACCGACGGACAGCCGCTGCGCATGGCCGGCACGCTGCTCGACATAACCGAGCAGGTCCTGCGCGAGCGCAGCCTGGAGGCCTCCGAAGAGAAATTCGCCAGCCTGTTCCAGGGCAGTCCCGACCCTATTTGCGTCTCGCGAGTGCGCGACGGCGAATTCATCGAGGTCAACCCGAGTTTCTGCAGTACTTTCGGCTGGCAGGCCGAAGAGGTCATTGGCCGCTCCTCGCATCAACTGACGTTCTGGGCAGACCACGGCCTGCGCGAACGGCTGTTCGAGCAACTGATGCGCGACCACTCGCTGCAGAACGTCGAAGTACAGTTTCTCACCCGCGACGAACAGACCATTACCTGTACCGTCGCCAGCCGGCTGATCTGGGTCGACCGGCAACTGTGCATTCTCTCCACCTTCCGCGACGTCACCCGGCGCCTGCAATCGGAGGCCGATCTCAAGGCCAGCCAGGAGAAGTTCTACAAGGCATTCCACTCCAGCCCGGACGCGATCACCATTACCGAGCGCGATAGCGGTCGCTACATCGAGGTCAACGAGGGATTCCACCGCCTCACTGGCTACCGGCCAGAAGAGGTAATCGGCCAGACCTCGGTGAGCATCAACATCTGGGCCGACCCCGAGGAACGCCTAAACATGATCGCCGCGCTGAAACGCGACGGCTTCGTGCACCACCTGGAAATGCGCGGACGTCACCGCGACGGCACGATCAAGACGGTGGACGTCTCGGTCGAACAGATCGAACTGGGCGGCCTTGACTGCCTGCTACTGACCGCACGCGATACCAGCGAACTGCGCGCGGCGGAGGCCCGTATTCAGCACCTGGCGTACCACGATGCCCTCACCGACTTGCCCAACCGCGCCCTGTTGATGGATCGACTCAAGCAGCAGATCGCACTGCTGCAGCGCCACAACCTGCGAGGCGCGCTGATGTTCCTCGACCTGGACCATTTCAAGCATATCAACGACTCGCTGGGCCATTCGGTAGGCGATGCCATCCTGCAGATGGTCACGGCGCGCCTGGAAGCCAGCGTGCGCCAGGAAGATACCGTGGCGCGGCTTGGCGGCGACGAGTTCGTGGTGTTGCTCACCGGTATCGACGGAAGCCGCATGGAGACCGCGCGCCAGGTCCGCCAACTGGCGGAGAAACTGCGCGATCTGCTGGCCGAGCCGATGCTGCTCGACGGCCACCGCCTGCAGATAACCCCGAGCATCGGCATCGCACTGATCCCCGACGACGGCGCGACGCCCGAAGACCTGCTCAAGCGCGCCGACATCGCGATGTACCGTGCCAAGGATGCCGGACGCAATACCGTGCAACTGTTCCACGCCTCGATGCAGAAGGCCGCCAGCGAACGCCTGCGCCTGGAGAGCGGCCTGCGCATGGCCATCGCCCGCCGCGAGTTCAGCCTGCACTACCAGCCGCAGATCGATTCCCGCGGCTCACGCATCATCGGCGCGGAAGCACTGCTGCGCTGGGAGCACCCCACGCAAGGGCCGCAGTCGCCCGCCAGCTTCATTCGCGTGCTGGAAGACAGCGGGCTGATCATCGAGGTAGGCCACTGGGTGATCGAGGAAGCCTGCCGCACCTGCGCCCGCCTGCTGGCGGAGGGTCGGATCGCCGTCGACGAATTCAGCCTGAGCGTGAATATCAGCCCCCGCCAGTTCCGCCAGAACGACTTCGTCGAACGCGTGCTGGAGAGTCTGCACAAGGCAGGGTTGCCCGCCAGCCTGCTAAAGCTGGAGATCACCGAAGGCATCGTCATCCAGCAACTGGACGACACCATCGCGCGGATGCTGCGCCTGCGCCAGGCCGGCGTGCACTTCGCGATGGACGACTTCGGTACCGGCTATTCATCGCTCACCTACCTCAAGCGCCTGCCGGTGGATAGCCTGAAGATCGACCAGAGCTTCGTGCGCGATGCACCCAACGACAGCAACGATGCCGAAATCGTCCGCGCCATCATCGCGATGGGTCACAGCCTCGGCCTCGAACTGATTGCCGAAGGAGTGGAAACACCGGAGCAACTGGCACTGCTGGAAGAACAGGGCTGCCACACCTACCAGGGCTATCTGTTCAGTCGCCCCGTTCCGTTCGACGACTTCGTCGCCCTGTTACCAGACGGAAAAACGAAAAGGGCGCCCTGAGGCGCCCTTTTCATTGCAGTGGCTATCAACCTTCCAGCGCCGGACGCTGGCCGTTGATGGCGATCCGCTTGGGCTTGGCCTCTTCCGGAACGATACGCACCAGTTCAATGTTCAGCAGGCCGTTCTTCAACGAAGCGCCCTGGACCTCGATATGGTCAGCCAGGCGGAACGACAGCTTGAACGCACGCTGGGCGATACCCTGGTGCAAGTAGGTCACACTCTCGGAAGCCTTCTCGCGCTTGCCGCCGTTGACGGTCAGCACACCGCGCTCCACTTGCAGCTCCAGATCGTCTTCCTGCAGGCCGGCGGCGGCGATGACGATGCGGTACTGGTCGTCACCATGCTTTTCGACGTTGTAGGGTGGGTAGGAACTGCCGCTCTCGCTGCGCAGCGCGGACTCGAACAGGTCGTTGAAGCGGTCGAAGCCTACGGACTGGCGGAACAGAGGGGCGAGGGAAAGGACATTACTCATGGCGAATCTCCTGAATAATCAGCAAGTTTTTTCTGGAGCCTGTCTTCAGTACTCCGGTGCGGGACCCGTCTTCGGCCTCCCGCAGGAACATAGATTGGGATGGCGGAATCCATTTCAAGTCCCACCACGATCCAGGAGCTCCTCATGGCCAATGTCATGCTGATCACCGGTGCCAGCCGCGGCATCGGTGCCGCCACCGCCCTCCTCGCTGCGGAACGCGGCTACCGCGTGGCGATCAATTACCGCCGCGAACGCGAAGCCGCCGAGGCGCTCGTAGCGCGAATTCGCGCGGCGGGCGGCAGCGCACAGGCGTTCGCCGCCGACGTTGCGAACGAGGACGAGGTGTTGCGGCTGTTCCGGGAACTCGACGAGACCTTTGGGCGCCTCGATGTACTGGTGAACAACGCCGGCATCCTGGAGCGCCAGATGCGCCTGGAGGAAATGGACACGAGCCGCCTACTGCGAGTCTTCGCGGTGAACGTGACCGGCACGTTCCTCTGCTGCCGCGAGGCGATCAAGCGCATGACGCACCGTCATGGCGGCAGCGGCGGAAGCATCGTCAACGTGTCATCGATGGCCTCGCGCCTGGGCTCACCCAACGAGTATATCGACTACGCAGCCGCCAAAGGCGCGGTGGACAGCATGACCATCGGCCTGGCGAAGGAGGTGGCAGGCGACGGCATTCGGGTCAACGCCGTGCGCCCCGGGTTGATCAAGACCGAGATACACGCCAGCGGCGGCGAACCGGGACGAGTCGAACGCCTGCAATCAGCGATTCCGCTCGGCCGCGGCGGCGAAGCGGAGGAAGTAGCGCGGGCGATCCTGTTCCTGGCGTCGGACGAGTCCAGCTACTGCACGGGCAGCTTCATCGACGTCAGCGGCGGACGCTGAACGTTGCCCTATTGAATCCAGCTGTAATGGACGAAGCTGCGGCACTCATCGACAGGTTCTTGCGACGCTCGATGGCTATCGCTGCGGCTCCATCCTGCGGACCATTCGATAGAGTCGCTCCTGCAGCAACGCCACCCGCGACTCAGGCCGCTTCGTCGATCTCGACCCGCATCAACTGGTCGATCAGCTCGCAATCGTGCTCGCGGCGCACCTGGGCGAACAGCTCCAGCGCTTCCGGGTAGCTGCGGGTCAGCATGCCCAGCCACTGTTTCAACCGGCCCGGCGCATAGCGCGGTGCCAGCTTGTGCCGCGCCTGGCGCCAGAAATCATCGAGCAGCACGCGCACCTCGGACCAGGGCATCGGCACGATTTCGCGGCCATCGCGCCAGGCGGCGATCTGCCGAGCCAGGTCCGGGCGCGAAACCAGCCCACGTCCCAGCATGATGTCCGCTACACCGCTGACCGAACGGCAACGGTGGTAATCATCCAGTGTCCACACCTCGCCATTGGCGAACACCGGCACCTTCACCGCCTCGGCCACCTTCGCCACCCACTCCCAGTGCGCCGGCGGCTTGTAGCCGTCCACCTTGGTCCGCGCATGCACCACAACGTGCGCCGAACCGGCGTCGGCCAGGGCGCGGGCACAGTCGATGGCGCCATCCGGGCTGTCGTAGCCCAGGCGCATCTTCGAGGTCACTGGAATGTGCGCAGGCACCGCACGACGCACGGTCTCGATGATGGTGAACATCAACTCCGGCTCCTTGAGCAGCACCGCACCACCACGGGAGCGATTCACCGTCTTGGCCGGACAGCCGAAGTTCAGGTCGATCACAGGGGCGCCCAGCTCGCACGCCTGCACGGCGTTCTCCGCCAGGCACTGCGGGTCGGAGCCGAGCAGTTGCACGCGCATCGGCACGCCGACGCGCGTGCGGCTGCCGTGCGCCAGTTCCGGGGCGAGCGCCAGGAACGCCGACGGCGGCAGCAGTCGGTCATTGATACGAATGAATTCGGTGACGCACCAGTCGATGCCGCCGACGCGGGTCAGCACATCGCGGAGGATGTCATCAACCAGCCCCTCCATCGGGGCCAGGGCGATCTGCACGAAAGGCGAGCCTCGGGCAATTGCGGGGCCGCGGATTGTAGGGAATGCGCCGCGCCGGGAAAAGCGCGACGCGATGAATCACGCACGCTCGGCGGGCAGCAACGCCCTGCCGTAACCCTCGATGAACTCAGCCGGCATGCGCTTGGGCCGGCCACTGGAGAGCTCGATGCAGACGAACGTGGTCTGTGCGCGCAGCAGGGTCGAGGCATCCGAAGGCCGCATCAGTTGGAAGTGCCGGGTCATCCGCAGGCGCTGATCAGACTCGACGATCCAGGTGCCCAACTGCAACTGGTCGCCCTCATAGGCGGCGGCCAGGTAGTCGATCTCATGGCGCACCACGGCCATCGCCCGGTCCAGCCGGCGATACTCGGCCAGATCCAGCCCCAGGCTCTGCGAATGGCGCCAGGCACAACGCTCCAGCCAACTGACGTAGACCGCATTGTTGGCATGCCCCAGACCGTCGATATCCTCGGGCTTGACCTCGATATCGATGACAAAGGGATCGGGTAGCTGCCAACTCATGCGGAGTGCTCCAGGCTTGCGGCCAGATCGCGTGCTTCGATGGCCAGTTGAGTGATCTGGTCCCAGGCGCGGGCGCGTACCAGGCTGGGCGGTGCGATCCAGGTGCCGCCCACACAGGCAACATTGGGCAGCCTGAGGACGTTGAGCAGATTTTCCTGGGTGATCCCCCCGGTCGGGCAGAAACGAATTCCGGTGAACGGCCCCTTCAGGCTCTTGAGCATCTTCACCGCACCGGTGCCGTTGGCCGGGAACAGCTTCAGCGAACGGTAACCGTACTCCAGCGCCACCAGCACCTCGGACGGCGTCATCACGCCTGGCAGGAAGGGCATCTTCGCGTCTTCAGCAGCCGCTACCAGGCGTGGCGTGCAACCCGGACTGACAGCGAACTGGGCACCGGCGTCGCGCGCTTCCTGGAACTGTTCGGTGTGAATCAGGGTGCCGGCGCCAAGAATCGCCTCGGGCAGCTCGCGGCGGATTTCCACCAGCGCATCCAGGGCTTGCGGGGTTCGCAAGGTGATTTCCATCACCCGCACGCCGCCAGCGAATAGCGCCCGAGCCAAGTCAGCCGCCAGCGCCACGTCATCGATCACCAGAACCGGCATTACCGGGCGCGCCTGCTGCAGCACCCAATCCATCGACAGACTCATTTCACCCCCCAATTCAACCACCGACCGTGCGCCAGGTTCGCGCTCCGGGGTGCCCGGCAGTCTACGCCACCCCGCCGGCACTGACGACCCGCAGAGTACAGCCGGGCAACGAAAACGGCGGTCCAGGACCGCCGTCTCGACAAAGGTTTGCCGCTCAGGACGCCAAGGCGAATACCATCGGCTGCTCGGCATTTTCCAGCAGCTCAAGGACGGCCTCGCTCAACGCCGAATCGGACAGCAGGCGATGGTGCCCGCCAGCCGGAAGACGCAGCAGCCGGCTATTCGCCCAGCTCGTATGGATTGCCTGCGCCTCGCTGACCGGCACCTTCGGATCATCGTCGGCATGCACCACCAATCCCGGAATACTCAACTGGTAGCGCGCGACGTCGAGCTGCTTGACTGGCATGCCCGCCTGACGCTCAACCCTGCGAATGAAGCGCGAGCGCGCTTCCGGCGGCAGGCCGACAAAATCGGCGAATCTGCGTAGCACCGAGATCACCTTGGCGGGGGCGGAGATCGTCACCAGGGCATCGGTCCGCAACCCCATCTGGGTCGCCAGCAAGGCACTGGCGCCACCCATCGAGTGACCGATCACGGCCCGCAGCGGCGGCAGCTCGGCGGCCGCCTCCAGCAAGGCGCGGGCGAACAGCACCGGATCGGCCTCAAGACCAGGTGAGCGGCCATGAGCCGGGCCGTCCAGAGCCACCACGCCGTAGCCGGCGCCGACCAGGTTCTCGATCAGTGCCGCGAACTGGGTCGGCCTACCTTCCCAGCCGTGCATCAGCAGCACCGCCGGGCCGTCGCCCCAGCGCAGTGCTGAGAGGCCGAAACGCAGAGTGATCCGCTCGGAACTGGCCAGCAACGGCAATTCCCAATCGCGCGGCGGATGTTCCCGAGGCGTCATGAACACCTCGCGCATGCGGTCGGCGGCCCACTGCGGAGCGATTCGCCCCAGAGTGGCATTGATACCTCTAACCCAGGCCAGGCTGCTCATTCCAGCACCTCCTCAGATCACCGCCTTCTTCGCGGCACGCAGGACACGATCGGACAGGTCGCTCGTCCCGAGGGCACGAGCCAGGGCCAGTCCGCCAATCATCAGAGCCATATCGCTCAACACGGCATCGATCTCTTCCGGACGCCCCGCGAGGTCCGCCACCATCAGTTCGACGTGCTCGACCAGCGCATCGCGGAAACCATCCGGCAAGTGCGCCACCTCGCTCAACGAGCTGGGAATGGGGCAGCCGTCGCTCTCGCTGTCACGGTGTTTGCGCGAGAGGTAGAAGGCCGCTGCCAATGCCCGGCGCTCGGCGAAAGAAAGGGCCGGGTCGAAAGTCTTCAGACCGGCACGGCGCCTGGCCAGCAGTTCGCGGAAAGCTTCGAGCATCATCGCGTCCTTGCTTTCGAAGTGCGCATAGAAGCCACCGACCGTCAGCCCCGCCGCCGCCATCACCTCACCCACGCTGGGGTCGACAGGACCACGCTTGAGCAGCGCGCTGGTAGCGGAGGAAAGAATGCGTTCGCGGGTCTGGGCTTTCTTGTCGCTCATGTCAGCGCTCCAAAATATTATGAACAGAATATTATTCCCATAATAAATTTCGGCAAGCCGAAAGCACGACCGCTGGTCGGGGGGATTCTTCAGGGGCAGAAAAACAAAAGGGCCACTCGAAAACTGAGTGGCCCTATAGGCACCGCAGAGCGGTAAAAATGGCGTCCCCTAGGGGACTCGAACCCCTGTTACCGCCGTGAAAGGGCGGTGTCCTAGGCCACTAGACGAAGGGGACATATCCTTCGAAGAAATCCGCTCTGGCGGATTCTGGCTTCATCCCGAACGGGAATTTGGTGGAGCTAGACGGGATCGAACCGTCGACCTCTTGCATGCCATGCAAGCGCTCTCCCAGCTGAGCTATAGCCCCAGATGACTCTGGCTGACGATGCGAACACATCGTCGCTGGATAAGTGGCGTCCCCTAGGGGACTCGAACCCCTGTTACCGCCGTGAAAGGGCGGTGTCCTAGGCCACTAGACGAAGGGGACGCAAACCTTCGATTTCAGTCTTGCCAGGACAGACAAGACCTACTGGTAATTTGGTGGAGCTAGACGGGATCGAACCGTCGACCTCTTGCATGCCATGCAAGCGCTCTCCCAGCTGAGCTATAGCCCCAAAGTACCGCTGGATCGTCTCGCCCCGTGGTGTTCGTCGCGAGAACGGGGCGCATCTTAAGAGCGACCCGCCACCCTGTCAACAGAATTTTTCACTGGAGGTGAAAAAATTTTACCGCAAGAACAATCACTTACCCTCCCCTACAGAGAAAACGACCCGCACTAGGCGGGTCGTGATTCCACTGTAGGACGCTTCAGCCTTAGCTGCCAATGGCGTCGCGGATCTTTTCCCACTCCTTGGCTTCCTTCTTCGAAGCCCCGCCCAGCAGTTCCAGCGCCTGGCGCAAACGGTAGCGCGACAGGTCGGCACCGAGGATTTCCATCGCATCCAGCACCGATACCGAACTGGCCTGCCCAGTGATCGCCGGGAACATCAGCGGCATCACATCGCGCAGCTTCAGGCCCAGATGCTCGGCCACGGCCTGGATGGTCGAGGTGATCCGCTCCTTCTCCCACTGGCGCAGCGCTTCGAGCTTCCACAACACCAATTGCAGAATCTGGCGCACCTGGGTTGCATCGAGCTTCTTGTGCTCGAACAGCTTGGCGTCCAACTGCACACCGCCGCTGAAGAAGAAACCGGCCAGCGGTGCGATCTGACTGAAGTTCTCCACACGACCTTGCACATGTGGCGCGATCTTCATCAGGTACTCGGGGTTGAGCGCCCACTTCTGCACTTCCTTCGCAAAGTCCTCGACGGACAACTCGCGAATCCACTGGCCGTTAAGCCAGGAGAGTTTCTCGATATCGAAGATCGGGCCGCCCAGCGACACGCGCGACAAATCGAAGTGCTCGATCATTTCCGCCAGGCTGAACTTCTCGCGCTCGTCGGGCATGGACCAGCCCATCCGGCCGAGGTAGTTCAGCAACGCCTGGGGCAACAGGCCCATGCGTTCGTAGAAGGTGATGGAGGTGGGGTTCTTGCGCTTGGAGAGCTTGCTCTTGTCCGGGTTGCGCAGCAGCGGCATGTAGCAGAGCACCGGCTGCTCCCAGCCAAAGTACTCGTACAACTTGATCAGCTTGGGCGCCGAGGGCAGCCACTCTTCACCACGCAGGACGTGGGTGATGCCCATCAGGTGATCGTCGACCACATTGGCCAGGAAGTAGGTGGGCAGCCCGTCGGCCTTCATCAGCACCTGCATGTCCATGCGGTCCCACGGGATTTCCACGTTGCCGCGAAGCATGTCCGGTACCACGCAGACGCCCTCGGTCGGCACCTTCATGCGCACCACATGGGATTCGCCGGCGGCGATGCGCCTGGCAGACTCCACCCTGGGCAGATGCATGCAGTGGCCGTCGTAGCGCGGGGTTTCCTTGCGCGCCTGCTGCTCGGCGCGTACTGCGTCGAGACGCTCGGCGGAGCAGAAGCAGGGGAAGGCATGCCCTTTCTCCACCAGCTCGTCGCAGTACTGCTTGTAGATGGCGCCACGCTCGCTCTGGCGATACGGGCCATGCGGGCCACCGACATCCGGGCCTTCATCCCACTCGATCCCCAGCCAGCGCAGCGCGTCGAAGATCTGCTGTTCAGATTCGCGGGTCGAGCGCACCTGGTCGGTATCCTCGATACGCAGAATGAACTGACCGCCGTGCTGGCGGGCAAAGCAGAGGTTGAACAGCGCGATATACGCGGTGCCGACGTGCGGGTCGCCGGTGGGGGACGGCGCGATACGGGTGCGGACTGTGGTCATGAAGGCTCTCATGTGAAACGGTGAGGACAGCGCGCCGGGACACGCGCTCATGGACGGGATGTTATCAGGCGGGCCGCCCCCGGCTCCAGCCAACGCTCCGCATCGGTCGGAAGGTTGTGGATCAGGAAGTCGAGGAATGCCTTGACCTTCATCGCCTGGAAGCGCCGCGACGGATAGACCGCATACAGTTCACCAACCGGCAGTTGTACCTGCGGCAGCAGGCGCACCAGGCTGCCATTGGCCAGTTGCTCGTCGACGATCAGCTCCGGCAGCGACGCAATACCCGCGCCGGCCAGCACTGCCTCGCGGGCGAAGGTAATGTTGTTACACGACAGCACCCGGTGGCAGGGGATGGTTTCGCCACGCAGCGGCCAGTAGCGCTGGGAATCGGCCTGGAGCAACACGGCACGATGGCCGGCGAGTTCCTCGACCTGGTGCGGATGACCATGCAGCCTGAGGTACTCCGGACTGGCGCACAGGCAGCGATTGGTAAGCAGCATGCGCCGTGCGATCAGCGTTGAGTCTTCCGGCTGGCCCACCATGATGACGATGTCCACCCCCTCCTCCAGCGGGTCGACCGCTCGCGAGGTGAGCTCGACTTCGGCAGTGATCTGCGGGTACAGCCCCATGAAGTCGCCGAGCACCTTCGCCAGGTACATCTGCCCGAACTCGATCGGCGCCGTGATCCGCAAGAGCCCCGATGGCGCCTGCTGCAACTGCATCACCGCCTGCTCGGCTTCGGCGAAGTCGTGCATGATCTGCCGGCAGCGATCGTAGTAGGCCTGGCCGACTTCGGTAAGGCGCAACTTGCGGGTCGTGCGATTGATCAGCCGGACCCCGAGGCGCTCTTCGAGCAGGACAATGCGCCGGCTGACCGTGGACTTCTGCATGCCCAGGCTCTGCGCCGCCTGGGTGAAACTGTGCAGCTCGACCACGCGGGTAAAGATCAGCGCATCATCCAGCCCCATGATTGTTCCCTATAAGCAACAAAGTTTCCGAAGTGTAGCGGCTACGTGCTGCCACGGAACACTGTTACATTGGCAAACATTTTTCTGCCGACCAAACGCTCGTTTACCTATGCCAGCCCAACTGCAACGTCGCCTGACCATCTTCTTCGTCATCCTTGCGGTGATCGCCCTCGCCGTCCTCGCGCGCTGGTACTTCGTCGGCCGCTTCGTCGAAGCCACCGACAATGCCTATGTCCAGGGCGAGATAACGCGCATCGCCAGCCAGCTCGGCGCCCGCATTGATGAGGTGCTGGTGCAGGATAACCAGCACGTCGAGAAAGGCCAGTTGCTGGTCAAGCTGGAAGCCGACGATTTCAAACTGGCGCTTGATCGCGCCAGGGCCACCCTTGCCACCCGCGAGGCAGAGCTGGCGCAGGCGCGCAGCAAGCTCAAGGGTCAATCGAGCATGATCGCGGCCAGCGAGGCCGATGTGAACGCCAGCCAGGCCACCCTCGGCCGGGCGGAAGTTGACCTCAGCCGCGCCCAGGCGCTGCGCAAGCCCGGCTACGTTTCGGAAGAGCGCGTCACAACACTGACCGCCGATTCCAATGTGGCGCGCTCCCAGGTTGCCAAAGCCCGTGCCGATCTGCAGGCCCAGCACATCCAGCGCGATACCCTGGCTACTGATATCCAGCGCCTGCAGGCCCAGATCGAAGGCGCCCGCGCCGACGTCGCACAGGCCGAGATCAACCTGGCGCGCACCGAAATCCGCGCCCCGGTGAGCGGTCTGATCGGCCAGCGCAATGCGCGCATCGGCCAGTATGTGCAGGTCGGGACCCAATTGCTGTCACTGGTTCCCGACGACGGCATCTGGATCCAGGCGAACTTCAAGGAAACCCAGATCGGCCGTATGCGTCCGGGCCAGAAAGCGCGCCTGGTATTCGACTCGTTCCCCGACACCCCTATCGATGGCCAGGTGCAGAGCCTGTTCGCCGCTTCCGGCGCGCAGTTCAGCCTGCTGCCGCCCGACAACGCCACCGGCAACTTCACCAAGGTGGTACAGCGCATCCCGGTGAAGATCACTTTCACCGATGACAATCCGCTCAAGGGCCTGATCCGCCCCGGCATGTCGGTCGAGGCCGAGGTCGCCCTGCGTGAGCGCTGATGCCCTGGTGCGGCCGGTCGGGGAACCGACTCGCCGCGACTGGATCGCCGTATTCAGCGCCATGCTCGGCGCCTTCATGGCGGTCCTCGACATCCAGATCACCAACTCCTCACTGAAAGACATCCAGGGCGCGCTGGCCGCCACCCTGGAGGAAGGCTCGTGGATTTCCACTTCCTATCTGGTGGCGGAAATCATCATGATCCCGCTCACCGCCTGGCTGGTGCAGTTGCTCTCAGCACGCCGACTGGCCTGGATGATCTCCGTCGGCTTCCTGTTCTCCTCGCTGCTCTGCTCGTTCGCCTGGAACCTGGAGAGCATGATCGTGTTCCGCGCCATGCAGGGTTTCACCGGCGGCGCGCTGATCCCACTAGCCTTCACCCTGGCACTGATCAAACTGCCGGAACACCATCGCCCCAAGGGCATGGCGTTGTTCGCCATCACCGCCACCTTCGCGCCGTCGATTGGCCCAACCCTGGGCGGCTGGCTGACCGAAAACTTCGGCTGGGAATACATCTTCTACATCAACATCCCGCCAGGCCTGCTGATGATCGCCGGCCTGCTCTATGGCCTGGAGAAGAAGCCACCACACTGGGAACTGCTCAAGAGCACCGACTACGCTGGCATCGTCACGATGGCCATCGGCCTGGGCTGCCTGCAGGTGTTCCTGGAAGAAGGCCACCGCAAAGACTGGCTGGAATCCAGCCTGATCGTCAGCCTCGGCAGCATCGCACTGGTAAGCCTGATCCTGTTCGTGATCCTGCAGACCTCACGCCCCAACCCGCTGATCAACCTGGGCATCCTGCGTAACCGCAACTTCGGGCTGTCGAGCATATCCAGCATCGGTCTGGGCATGGGGCTGTACGGCTCGATCTACGTGCTGCCGCTGTACCTGGCACAGATCCAGGGCTACAACGCCATGCAGATCGGTGAGGTGATCATGTGGATGGGTGTACCACAGCTCTTCCTCATCCCGCTGATTCCGAAGCTGATGAAGATCATCGAACCGCGCCTGCTCTGCGCCCTGGGCTTCGGCCTGTTCGGCCTGGCCAGTTTCTGCTCCGGCGTGCTCAACCCGGACTTCGCCGGCCCGCAGTTCAACCAGATCCAGCTATTGCGCGCGCTCGGCCAGCCGATGGTGATGGTCACCATCTCGCTGATCGCCACGGTTTACCTGCAGCCACAGGACGCAGGCTCGGCTTCCAGTCTGTTCAACATCCTGCGCAACCTTGGCGGCGCCATCGGCATCGCACTGCTGGCGACCCTTCTGGATAGCCGCGCCAAGGTCTACTACGACTATCTGCGCGAAGCCGTGGTGCCAGTGAACGGCGCGGTGGATGAGCGCCTGGCACAGCTCACTTCGCAGTTGGGTACGCAGCAGGCGGCGCTGGGCAAGATCAGCGAAATCGTCCACCAGCAAGCGGCGATCATGGCCTATAACGACGCATTCCATGCCATCGGCATCGTCCTGGCGGTCAGCATGGTGGCAGTCCTGCTCACCCGTCCGCTGCCGGCAGGTATGGGTGCTGGAGCGGGAGCCGGGGCGCACTGAGCGCCCAGCTCCCCTGTGCGGGCACAGAATCAGCCCAGTGACACCATTCGGTCGCGCAGCTTGCCGATCTCGTCGCGCACACTCGCCGCCGCCTCGAACTCCAGATCTCGGGCCAACTGGTACATGCGCTCTTCCAACTGCTTGATACGCTTGGCGACCTCCTCCGGCGTACGCAGTTCGCTCTCATAACTCCCGCTCTCTTCCGCCACCTTCGCCAGACTCCGGCGCTTGCCCTTGGCACCAGGCACCACGGCGCCCTCGAGGATGTCCTTGATGTCCTTCTTCACACCCTTGGGCACGATGCCGTGCTTGGCGTTGAACTCCAGTTGCTTGGTTCGGCGCCGCTCAGTCTCGCTGATCGCCCGCTGCATCGAGCCGGTAATGTTGTCGGCATAGAGAATCGCCTTTCCATGCAGGTTACGCGCAGCGCGGCCGATCGTCTGGATAAGCGAGCGCTCCGAACGCAGGAAGCCCTCCTTATCCGCATCGAGGATCGCCACCAGAGCCACTTCGGGCATGTCCAGGCCCTCACGCAGCAGGTTGATGCCAACCAGCACGTCGAAGGCACCAGCCCGCAGGTCGCGGATGATCTCGACCCGCTCGACGGTATCGATGTCCGAGTGCAGATAGCGGACCCGCACGTCGTGGTCACCCAGGTAGTCCGTGAGGTCCTCGGCCATGCGCTTGGTCAGGGTCGTGACCAGCACGCGCTGATCAACTTCCACGCGCTTGCGGATTTCCGAGAGCAGATCGTCCACCTGAGTGGTCGCCGGACGGATTTCCACTTCCGGATCAACCAGACCGGTGGGACGCACCACCTGCTCGATCACACGGCCGGCGTGCTGCTCTTCATAAGGGCCGGGCGTCGCGGAAACGAAGATGGTCTGCGGGCTAATAGCCTCCCACTCCTCGAAGCGCAGCGGGCGGTTGTCCAGCGCCGAGGGCAGGCGGAAGCCGTATTCCACCAGGGTTTCCTTGCGTGAACGGTCACCCTTGTACATGGCGCCAACCTGGGGAACGCTGACGTGGGATTCGTCGATCACCAGAAGCGAGTTGGCCGGCAGGTAGTCGTACAACGTCGGCGGCGGCTCACCGGGACCGCGCCCGGAGAGGTAGCGCGAGTAGTTCTCGATGCCGTTGCAGTAGCCCAGCTCAAGGATCATTTCCAGATCGAAGCGGGTGCGCTGTTCCAGCCGCTGGGCCTCCACCAGCTTGTTGTTGTTGCGCAGGTATTCCAGGCGCACCTTCAACTCGGCCTTGATGTGCTCGACCGCTTCGAGCAGCGTCTCGCGCGGCGTGACGTAGTGGCTCTTGGGATAGAACGTGAAACGCGGCAGCTTGGTGATGACTTCGCCAGTGAGCGGGTCGAACGCCGCGATGTTTTCCACCTCGTCATCGAACAGCTCGACGCGAATCGCTTCGAGGTCCGACTCCGCCGGGAAGATGTCGATCACATCGCCACGCACTCGGAAGGTAGCACGGGCGAAATCCATATCATTGCGGGTGTACTGCAGGCTGGTCAGACGGCGCAGCAGCTCACGCTGGTCCATTTTGTCGCCGCGATCCAGGTGCAGCACCATTTTCAGGTAGGACGCCGGGTCGCCAAGACCATAAATCGACGAGACGGTACAGACGATGATGGCGTCTTCGCGCTCCAGCAACGCTTTGGTCGCCGAAAGCCGCATCTGCTCGATGTGATCGTTGATCGAAGAATCCTTCTCGATATAGGTATCGGAGGACGGTACATAGGCCTCGGGCTGGTAGTAGTCGTAGTAGGAAACGAAATACTCCACCGCGTTGTTCGGGAAGAATGTCTTGAACTCGCCGTAGAGCTGCGCAGCCAGGGTCTTGTTCGGCGCCAGGATCATGGTCGGCCGCTGTACCTGGGCAATGACGTTGGCGATGCTGAAGGTCTTGCCGGAGCCGGTAACCCCCAGCAATGTCTGGTGCGACAGGCCTGCTTCCAAACCTTCCACCATTTGTCGGATGGCTTCTGGCTGATCGCCGGCGGGCTTGAAGCGCGAATCGAGCTGGAATAACGACATGAGAACCTCGCGTTGGCGTGTGACGCTTCGGTGGCTAAAGCGTCTTACCAGTCGAAAGCATGCGCGATCAACTCGCCGCCTGCCACTGAGGGCTATATAATACCGGCCCGTCGACGCATCCCCCAGCGCCGTGAGCGGTGGGATGCAATTGCACTTCACTCCCGCCTTAGAGCTGCTGCCAAAATGAGTCTGTTCTCCGCTGTCGAAATGGCCCCCCGCGACCCCATCCTGGGCCTGAACGAAGCCTTCAACGCCGATACCCGTCCGGGCAAGATCAACCTGGGCGTGGGTGTGTACTACAACGAGGAAGGTCGTCTCCCGTTGCTGCGCGCCGTACAGGCCGCGGAGAAAGCCCGCATCGAGGCCCATGCCCCGCGCGGATATCTGCCGATCGAAGGCATCGCTGCCTACGACCAGGGCGTGCAGAAACTGCTGTTCGGCGCTGATTCCGAACTGCTGGCCGAAGGCCGTGTAGTCACTACCCAGGCTGTCGGCGGCACTGGCGCCTTGAAGACTGGCGCCGACTTCCTCAAGCGCCTGCTGCCCAACGCCACCGTCGCCATCAGCGACCCGAGCTGGGAAAACCACCGCGCCCTGTTCGAAGCCGCTGGCTTCCCGGTGCAGAACTACCGCTACTACGACGCAGCCACCCACGGCGTGAACCGCGCCGGCCTGCTGGAAGACCTGAACGCCCTGCCGTCGCAGTCCATCGTCGTGCTGCATGCCTGCTGCCACAACCCCACCGGTGTCGACCTGAGCATGGACGACTGGAGACAGGTTCTCGATGTGCTCAAGGCCAAGGGCCACGTGCCGTTCCTCGACATCGCCTACCAAGGCTTCGGCGACGGCATCGACGAAGACGCCGCAGCAGTGCGCCTGTTCGCCAAGTCGGGCCTGAACTTCTTCGTTTCCAGCTCCTTCTCCAAATCGTTCTCGCTGTATGGCGAACGTGTTGGCGCACTGTCGGTCGTGACCAACAGCCGCGAGGAGTCCGGCCGTGTCCTGTCCCAGGTCAAGCGCGTGATCCGCACCAACTACTCCAACCCGCCGACCCACGGCGCCAGCGTCGTTGCCTCCGTGCTCAACAGCCCGGAACTGCGCGCCATGTGGGAAGACGAGCTGGGCGAAATGCGTGGCCGGATCCGCACCATGCGCGAAGCAATGGTTGCCCAACTGGCCGCCCAGGGCGCCAAGCGCGACTTCGGCTTCGTTGCCCAGCAGCGCGGCATGTTCTCCTACTCCGGCCTGACCGCCGAGCAGGTGGAGCGCCTGAAGGACGAGTTCGGCATCTACGCGGTAGGCACTGGCCGCATCTGCGTTGCAGCGCTGAACAATGGCAACCTGGACACCGTTACTCGCGCCATCACCCAGGTTCTGTAACAATTTTGAGGGGAAGGCACATTCAGAATGTTGACTTCCCCTTTTTAATCAGTAAGATACGCCCCGTTGTTCCGCGATAGCTCAGTCGGTAGAGCAAATGACTGTTAATCATTGGGTCCCTGGTTCGAGTCCAGGTCGCGGAGCCAAATTCAAAGCCCTCGGCACACGCCGGGGGCTTTTTCTTTGTGCCGCTGGACTCTCTCCAGGGACCATGTCCCAGGTGATTCCCCCTTCGGGGCCGCGCTGACGCGCGTTCGGCTGACGCCGTGGAGTCCACCATCCAAAGCGCCAGGAGCTTCTATCTTCTGCCTCCCGCGTAGCCGCCACAGCCCGTCACGACATCGGATGATGAAAACGAAGAAGCCGGTCATGGACCGGCTTCCTGTGTCTCAGGATGGATATCTACAGCGTAATCCTGTCGCGATTGCGCTCCAGGGTCGCCTTGCCAATCCCTTTTACCTCCAGCAGTTGATCCACCGAGGTGAACGGGCCATTGGCCTTCCTGTATTCGACGATTGCCTCGGCCTTCACCTTGCCTACCCCCTTGAGAGACGCCTGCAACTCCTGGGCATCGGCAGTGTTGATATTGACCGCAGCCATCTGATCGGCGCCCGACTGCGCCGCCGGCTTGGCTGACTCCATTGCGACCGGCTTGGCCGGCGCTTCGCTCTTCGCGGCACTGTTGGCAGCGCCACTGAACGTCAGCGTGGTCAGCAGGATTGCGCATGCAGCGGAAGTAAGGATCTTTTTCATGTATCGCTCCTTGATTTTCGAACAGATCGAGGCGGGCACGAATTGCACCCGCCAGCCAACCTTATCGTTCGGAGCGAGGCCGAAAAGCCCCAATTTGAGAGCTGGAGACATTTCCCGAGGAGACTGACAAGACTCACGGAAAAGACTGACACCGGAAACAGAAGTGAACACCAAACTACCTGCTAACGCAGGTCGGTCATGGCTCCATTCGCCGCTGTTGATGGATGAGATCGACGATGTCGCCCTCCGGGCAGTAACCGTTCACTGTCTCGCGCAGCAGTTGCCGTACCCGTGCAAAGTTGCCCTGGTCGACCGCCTTGAGCAGATCGGCCAGCACCAGCTTGAAGCCCTCCCAGGGCATCAGTTCCTCGTTGGCCTTCATGATCATCGGGTGTTCCGTGGCACTGACGTCATCGCCGATCAGCAATTCTTCGTACAGTTTCTCCCCCGGGCGCAGTCCACTGAACTCGATGGAGATATCGCCATGCGGCGTCCGCTCCGAACGCACACTCAGACCAGACAGGTGAATCATCCGCTCCGCCAGTTCGAGAATCTTCACCGGCTGCCCCATGTCCAGCACGAACACGTCACCGCCACGCCCCATCGAGCCAGCCTGGATCACCAACTGAGCCGCCTCGGGAATGGTCATGAAATAGCGGGTGATTCCCGGATGCGTCACCGTCACCGGCCCGCCACGCTTGATCTGCTCACGGAACAGCGGAATCACCGAGCCGGAGGAACCCAGCACATTGCCGAAGCGCACCATCGTGAAACGCGTCTTGTTGACCTGATGCACCCCGGTACGGTCGCCAAACAGCACGGGAGCCGACTCCTGGCTCAAGGCCTGCAGGATCATCTCTGCCAGACGCTTGGTACTGCCCATCACATTCGTGGGCCTCACGGCCTTGTCGGTGGAGATCAGCACGAAATTCTGCACGCCCGCCTGAACCGCGACCTGCGCGGTGTGCAGCGTACCCAGGACGTTGTTGAGCACCCCCTCGGAAATATTGTGCTCGACGATGGGCACATGCTTGTAGGCGGCGGCGTGATAGACCGTCGCCACCTTCCAGGTACGCATCACTTCCAACAGGCGTTCGGGACTGCGCACCGAGCCGAGAATCGGCACCAGTTGAACCGGCAGGGACTCGCGCTTGATGCGCATGTCCAGTTCCTGATGCACGCGATAGAGGTTGTACTCACTGTGCTCGAACAGGACGAGAGCCGTGGGTGCCGAGCCGAGGATCTGCCGGCACAGTTCGGAACCGATCGAACCACCCGCTCCTGTAACCATCACCGCCTGGCCGCGAATACAGTGCTCGAACAGCTCCTTGCGCGGCTCGACGGCATCGCGCCCGAGAAGGTCGGCGATGTCGACTTCCTGAATGTCATCCACCCGCACCCGGCCGTTGGCCAGATCGATGAAGCCCGGAACACTGCGCACATGCAGCGGATACGGCTCCAGCAGGCCCAGGATTTCCCGGCGACGAGCGCGCGAGGCGGACGGAATCGCCAGTAGCACCTCCTGAGCACCGGTCTCCTCGATCATCTGCTGGAGATGCTTGGGCTTGTAGACACGCAAGCCGGCGATGATTCGGTTGACGATCTCGTCGTCATCATCGATGAACGCCACCGGGCGCATGGCGCGCCCCAGACGCAAGGCCGCGACCAACTGATTGCCCGCTGAACCAGCGCCATAGACGGCAACCTTCGGCAACCCGTCCTGGCGATTGAAGAACGGCACCGACTGCACGGCGCTGTACCAATCGCCCATGAAGTACTGCCGCATGGCCAGGCGCAGGCCTCCCAGCATCAGCAGGCTGAGCCACCAATAGTTCAACACCAGGGAGCGCGGGACGGCCTCGGTCACCGAGCGGTTCCAGTACACTACCAGGGAGAGCAGCAACGCCGAGAGCGTCACCGCCTTCCAGATCGCGATCAGCGCGTCGTTACCCAGGTAGCGCATGACGGCACGGTACATGCCGAAACGGATGAACAACGGAACCGCCACCAACGGCGCAGCCGCGAACAGCCAGCCATGCACACGCACTGGATACAGAAGGTCGTCGGTACCCAGGCGAACGATGAACGCCAGCCAGAGCGAAAACCAGACCAGAATGATGTCAGTGGCGACTTGCAAAAGTCGCTTGTACCGTCGCGGAAGCCTTAGCAGGCGTTCTCGGAGCATTCGCGCTTGTCCTTCATAGAGTGCGGAGAAAACGCGCTCTTCTCCGCTACATTGACCACCATTTCCAATGGAGTTCAGCTCACACCCTGATCATCCGGACGACCTGCACCCAGACGAGCTACGACAAGCACCAATGGAGCATAGGCCACAATCAGTGCCAGCAGACCGGAAAGCCAGCCCAGACTGACCAAAATCGCCAGCGGCATCAACCAGCACAGGTTGATACCGGTAACTGCAAGCGAAACACGTAGATGGCTGCCATATCGCCGCGATGCGCGCTGGTACGCATGACTTCGATGTGCCTCGTAGACCCGCTCACCGCGAATCAGCCGGTGGATCAGCGTATAGCTCGCATCGACCACGAACACTCCGAGCAGAATCAGCCAGCACCAGATCAGCTGCGGCGCGATCCAGCCAGCCTGTAACGCCATGCCACCCAGCACCAGGCCGAGGAAACCACTCCCCGCATCGCCCATGAAGATGCGCGCCGGCGGGAAGTTCCAGAGCAGGAAACCTGCGGTTGCCATCGCCAGAATCAGCGGCAGCCAGGTCATGGTGGCAGCACCGACCAGCCAGTAGCACAGCGCGCCCGCCATGCACACACAGATGGCTTCCAGGCTTGCAATGCCGTCTATGCCATCCATGAAATTGTAGAGATTGAGCAGCCAGACCAGGAATACCAGTGCCAGCAGTTCGCCCAGCACACCCAGATCCAGCATCCCCCAGGGCATCGGCAGCGCAGGCAGGCCGCCCAGCCAATAGAGCAGCCAGGCGGCGCCGAGGAAATGGCCGAGCAGCCGCCAACGGGCTGGAATATGCCGGTGATCGTCGACAAATCCTATGGCCGCAATCCAGGCTCCGGCCGGCAGCAGGGCCACCAGACTGAGAGAGTCCACTCCGCCCAGCAAGGCCGCGGCGGCCAGGCAAACGAGAAAACCCAGCACGATCGCCACGCCACCACCCCGCGGCGTCGGAATCTGGTGCGAGCTCCGGGAATTGGGGATATCCATGATGCTGCGCGCCAGCGCATAGCGCCGCACCCCCCAGGTCATGCCCCAGGATGCCAGGAAGGTCGCTGCCAGCAATGCCAGCATACTCATTGACCGCGTCGCTCCCTGTACCAGGGCGCCGTTTCCCGCAATGCCTGCTCGGTGGAGACCGGAGGCACCCAGCCCAGGATCTGTCGGGTTGCGGAAATGTCCACCTGCAGCGAGCCGAGCAACCGCTGGATCTGCCGGCCGCGACCGGTCAGCAAGCCCAGGAGGCGCAGCATGAAGGGGGGGATCGGCAGCAAGCGCGGACGCACCGCCAGCGCCACGCTCAACTCCCGGCAAAGCTGTGCGGTGGAGAGATCCCGATCGTCGCTGACCAGAAATACCCGTCCAGCCGCAGCGGGATGACGCGAACAGAGCAACAGCAGATCCGCCAGATTGTCACGGGCGACCAGGCTGCGGCGGTTGTCGATGGCGGCGAACGGCAGCGGCAAGCGTCGTTGCAGCGCGCCCATCAGGCTGGCGAAGTTTGCCTTGACGCCCGGGCCATAAACCAGCGGCGGACGCACCACCACCACTTCCAGGCCGGTTTCGCCGGCGATATCGAACAGAGCGCGCTCGGCTTCCAGCTTGGACTGGCCATAGGGGTCCCGGGGTTGGGCAGGCGAGTCGGCGCGATAGGGATGTCCCGGCTCGGTCTCCTCTCCATTCACCTTGATCGAACTGAGGTAGACAAAGCGCTTCACGCCTGCCGCCACTGCCTGCCGGGCCAGGTGACGAGTCGCCTCGACATTGGCGGCGCGGAACTCAGCCAGCGGGTCCGCCGCGCGCTCCTCCATGACATGCACTCGCGCGGCCGCGTGAATGACCACATCGATGTCCTTAAGCGCATCGCCCCAGTCCTGGTCGATGCTAAGACGTTCGATACGCACGCAATCGACGCCCGCAGGCAATTCTTCGGGCATCCGTCGCACAGCTACGCGAGTCCGCAATCCTGGCTCCGCGCACAAGCGCGCCAGGACGCCTCGACCGACAAACCCCGTCGCGCCCGTCAGTAAAACGTTCAATCCAGCACCTGAGAACCTGACGCCAGCGGCGCCATCCATGTTGTCGAGCAAAATCGCGCTTAGAGGGGCGAGATGACCGGCCGCAGCGCATTCCATGCATGGCAGCTCGGGCACTGCCAGTGAAGCTCCCGCCCGGCGAAACCGCACTTGCCGCAGCGATAGCGCGGCATTGTCCTATATAAGCCGATGATAATTGGAGCGATTTTTTCGATGACAGTGAGTTTTTTGTCATCACGGCCGGCAACATCCAGATATTCGCCTATGCCCTGCCACGATGGATGCTGCTCGACACGCTGCAACAGACTGTCGCGCCACTGCCTGGCAACCTCGTCATCCTCGGTTTCCGCCAGCACCGCCAGAATCACCGGCGGCACCTCCTCGGACTCCGCCAGGCCCCGCAGGAACTCACTCACCACCGGCACCCCGAGGGCATCGTAGCGCCGCAGCAGCGGAACGATCTCGCCGACGAATGCCTTGGCGTCCCGCGCCAGCTCGCCCATCGTGGCGATTGCCGCCGGATGGTCATGGCGCCACAACTCACAGTCCAGCCGCATCAGCATCGCCCGGACGCAATGACGATCGACACGGCACGCCTCGCGCAGCAACTCCTGCATGGCGCTGCGATCGCCAGTTCGGCCCTTGTCCTGAGCCAGCTCGCAGTAATAATTCGCCAACGCTGCGCTCAGCTCCGGCCTGCTGGGCACCAGACGGGCAGCCAGCTCGATGGCGCGCGGCCAGTCCTTTTCCCGCTCGCAGATCAGGCGCTGCTCATCCAGCGCCTCGAGCGAGATCGGCTCGCCCTGCAGATGGACCAGCTCATCCAGCAGCTCTTCGGCGCTTCCGAGCAGGCCGCCGGCGATGAAATCCCGCGCCAGCTCGAGACGGACCTGCGACACCAGCGTGGCGTCTTCACCAGCTCGCCCCAGGAGGTCCTGGTGAATGTGAATGGCTTTTTCGATGTCGCCCCGGCGGCGGAACAGGTTGCCGACGTGCAGATGGCTTTCCAGCGTTTCAGGACTGACGACCAACCCCTGGGAAAGGCTCTCCAACGCATCGTCGGAGTGACGCTCAAGCAGGTTGTGCATGCTGTGGATGCGCGTCCGGAGGTCTTTGCTCTCCCCCATCGGCGAGGGTTTCAGACGCGAGCGACGCCCCATCCACCAGCCGATGGCCAGGGCGCAGAAGAAGAACAGCGTGGCAATAACGCTAGGCATGGTCCGTCAGCGACTTGTCACGCAGCGCGTCGTTCTCCTTGCGGAAGCGAGTGAGCTCGGAGTGCATTCCAGCGATGCGGACACGCGCTCGGGCGCGGAAGGGAACACTCAGCAGCAACCCGATCAGGCCACCAGCGATGAATGCCAGGGAAATGAACAGCACCAGCGGCCATTGCGGCGACTGCCAGCCGAGGAAAGTGAGTTGTACGGGCTGGAGGTTTTCCAGGACGAAGACCACCACCACGGCGGCCAGCACCACCAGCGCCAGGATCAACAGGAAGCGCGTTACCCGAAGCATGGAAACTCCTTCAAAACGGATGTCCCGGGATCACTCGGGCTCGTTGACGCGGTCGCGCAGCTCCTTGCCGGGCTTGAAGTGCGGGACGAACTTGCCGTCCAGGCGCACGGACTCGCCGGTTTTCGGATTGCGCCCTACGCGCGGGGCCCGGTAATGCAGCGAGAAACTGCCGAACCCACGAATTTCAATGCGATCCCCCGTCGCCAGAGCCTGGGACATTTGCTCAAGCATGGTCTTGATCGCCAGTTCCACATCCTTTGCGGAAAGCTGCCCCTGATGGGTGACGATTCTCTCGATCAACTCCGACTTGGTCATGGTTTTCCCTTCTTTTTCAAGCGGCTAGATCAGCTCAAGGTTCTTTTAGCACGCTGGTCAGGCTTTGAACAGCCTGAAAGGGAGCGATGTGATTTTTCCCCGCAAAGAGCGCCGGGATGCCCCACGGACAATAAAAAACGGCCGGCCTCCGGGGATGGAGGTCGGCCGGGGTCGCACCCAGGAGCGAGAGGGTGCGAAAGGGAAAATGGATCAGGCCACGGCGGCGAGCTGCGCCTTGGCCTTGCTCAGGCCCTTCTCCGCGAATTCGGCCCCCATGTTCAGACCCTCGGCGTGAATGAAGGTGACGTCATGAATCCCCACGAAGCCCAGCGCCTGGCGCAGATAGGGTTCCTGATGATCCAGCGCGCCACCGGCGTAGACGCCGCCCCGGCTGGTCAGCACGAACGCGCGCTTGCCGCTGAGCAAGCCCTGCGGGCCGGTTTCGGTGTATTTGAAGGTGATGCCAGCGCGCAGCACATGGTCCAGCCATGATTTTAGGGTGCTGGGAATGGCGAAGTTGTACATCGGCGCTGCCAGGACCAGCACGTCGGCCGCCTGCAGTTCGGCGGTCAGCAGGTTGGAACGCTGCAGGGCCGCACGCTCGGTATCGGACTGTTCCTGCTCAGGCTTCAGCCAGCCACCCAGGAGGTCCGCATCCAGGTGCGGCACCTGCTCGACGGCCAGGTCACGCACCTGAATCTCATCGGCCGGATGAGCGGCCTGCCACTGCGCGATGAATTCTCGGGTCAGTTGGCGGGATACCGAGCCTTGCTGGCGGGCGCTGCTTTCGATAACCAGGACGCGGGACATGGATTCGACCTCCATCGGTCATAACTGGGCGATGGAGTAAATCCTAGGGATGAATAAGTCGATAAAAAAGCGGAAATAATCGCTACCAATTATCGAATAAATTGATTTTTAACCGGACTGCTTCTAGTCTTGGAGAGGTGAAACTCCCGTCACGAGCCCGGCTTGCACGTGAGCTTGATGCGCAGCTTGATGACAGCACGACTGAAACTGGAGGTCAGGTTGGCCTCCTTGCCTGGCGCCATGCTCGCCTTGCGCACATGCGGGGTTTCCGGCCCGTTGACGAACACCGCGGTACAGGTGACCGACTGCTGGCCATTGTTGCGCAACAGGATCGCGCCCATCTGGTCACCGATGTCCTGGGTGTCATAACTGACCTCGGTGCCATTGAGCGATTTCTCGACCTCGATGGGGTAAGCCAGGGCAGTCAACGGCAGCAAGGCCAGTACGGCACAGACGATTTTTTTCATGGCGGTCTCTTGTTGGTCTTTTCCGGACCGCCAGATTAGACAAGAGGAGGCGAGGATGAAAGCGCCCCGCGTTACCCTGGATCAGTGGAGAACCCTGCAGGCCGTAGTCGATCACGGCGGCTTCGCCCAGGCGGCAGAAGCCATGCACCGTTCGCAGTCGTCGATCAGCTATACCGTGGCGCGAATGCAGGAGCAGCTTGGGGTCCCGCTGCTGCGCATCGACGGGCGCAAGGCCGTGCTCACTGAAGCCGGCGAGGTGCTGCTGCGACGCTCGCGGCAACTGGTCAAGTCCGCCGGCCAACTTGAAGAGCTGGCCCACCACATGGAGCAGGGCTGGGAGCCGGAGGTGCGCCTGGTGGTGGACGCTGCCTACCCTACCGTGCGCCTGGTTCGCGCCCTCTCCGCTTTCATGCCGCAAAGCCGAGGGTGCCGCGTACTACTGCGCGAGGAAGTGCTTTCCGGCGTGGAAGAAGCACTGGTGCAGGGGCATGCCGATCTTGCCATCAGCGGCCTGAATATCCCCGGCCACCTCGGTGCGGATCTGTCCATCGTCGACTTCGTCGCCGTCGCCCATCCCGACCATCCGCTGCATCGCCTGCAACGGGATGTCACCCACCAGGATCTGGAAACCCAGATGCAAGTGGTCATCCGCGATTCCGGCCGGCTGCAACCGCGCGACGTCGGATGGCTAGGCGCCGAGCAGCGCTGGACCGTGGGCAGCCTCGCCACCGCCACCACCTTCGTCAGCAACGGCCTGGGCTTCGCCTGGCTGCCGCGGCACATGATCGAGCGCGAGCTCAAGGACGGCCTTCTCAAGCCGCTGCCGCTGAACCAGGGCGGAGTGCGGGAGAGTCGTTTCTACCTATACCCGAACAAGGAAAAGCCGCTCGGCCCGGCCACGCAGATCCTCGTCGAACTGCTGACCACCTTTGCCAGCGTACCGCTGGATGCCCACTTCGCCGCCCCCCAGAGCCAGGCCTGAGCGCCCAGGGGAACAAGGAGCCGCAGATGCCCTTCTTCGATCACGCCGGTCACCGCCTGCATTACGAGGAGAGCGGCTTCGGCACCCCGGTGGTGCTGGTGCACGGCCTGGGTTCCAGCGCCCGCGACTGGGAGTTCCAGGTGCCGGAGCTGGAGAAGCGCCATCGGGTGATCGCCCTCGACGTGCGCGGCCACGGCCAGTCGGACAAACCGCGCGAGCGCTACAGCATCGCCGCATTCGCCGAAGACGTGATGGCTCTGCTCGATCACCTGCACCTGGGCCGGGTTCACCTGGTCGGCATCAGCATGGGCGGGATGATCGGCTTCGAACTGGCCACCCGCTGGCCGGAACGCCTCGACAGCCTCACCATCGTCAATAGCGCCCCGGAAGTGAAACCCCGGACACTGCGCGAATATATGGAAGTCGCGCGGCGCCTGTTCCTCGCCCATGTGCTCGGCCTGGACACCGTAGGCAAGGCACTGGGCAAGCTGCTGTTCCCCAAGCCCGAGCAGGCGGAACTGCGCCACAAGATCCAGCAACGCTGGCCGCAGAACGACAAACGCGCTTACCTTTCCAGCCTGCATGCCATCATCGGCTGGGGTGTGCAGGAACGCCTGGCGCGCATAACCTGTCCCACGCTGGTGATCAGCGCCGACCGCGACTACACCCCGATATCGCTCAAGCAGGCGTATGTCGGGCGTATGCCCAACGCCCGCCTGGTGGTAATCGAGGACTCGCGCCACGCCACGCCACTGGACCAGCCAGAACGATTCAACTCCACTCTGCTCGACTTCCTCGAGCAGGTAGACCACTCCTAGAACCCAACGGAAACATTCGCCAAATGACTCTGTTCAAACGCTTCCTGCTCGCCGCCTGCTCCCTGGTCCTCGCAAGCTCGGTGCTTGCCGCGGACACCAACAAGCCCCACGTTCTGCTCAACACCAGCCTGGGCGAAATCGAAATCGAGCTCTACGCCGACAAGGCGCCGATCTCGGTGAAGAACTACCTCTCCTATGTCGACAGCGGCTTCTACAACGGCACCATTTTCCACCGCGTGATCCCGAACTTCATGGTTCAGGGCGGTGGCTTCACCGAGAACATGACCCAGAAGGACACCCAGGCGCCGATCAAGAACGAAGCCGACAACGGCCTGCTCAACGAGCGCGGCACCCTGGCCATGGCTCGCACCAGTGCCGTGGATTCGGCCACCAGCCAGTTCTTCATCAACCTGACTGGCAACGACTTCCTCAACCACGGCTCCCGCGACTTTGGCTACGCAGTGTTCGGCAAGGTCGTGCGCGGCATGGGCGTGGTCGACCAGATCGCCCAGGTGAAAACCGGCAACCGCGGCATGTTCCAGGACGTACCGGCCACCCCGGTGGTCATTCTCTCCGCCAAGCGCCTGTGATTTTCCGCGCACACGCCTGACGGAGGCCATGTTCGGCGGGGCCAGGACGGCCCCGCTACCAACCCGAGAACAATCATGCTTTATCGTCGTTTCGAGCGTTTGATCGACCCCTTCCGCGACGTCCCCGAGCGTATGCCTCCCTCCGACGTCATTCGCTTCTACGTCTACTACCTGCGCCAGGTCTGGCCGGTGTTCTCCGCCCTGCTGGTAGTCGGCCTGATCGTCGCCCTGATCGAAGTCGCGCTGTTCAGCTACCTGGGCCGCATCGTCGACCTCGCCCAGGGCTCTCCCCCTGCGCAGTTCTTCACACTGCACGGCCCGGAACTGGCATGGATGGCCGTAGTGGCGCTGATCCTGCGTCCGCTGTTCAACGGCCTGCATGACATGCTGGTGCACCAGAGCATCAACCCCAGCATGACCAACCTGATCCGCTGGCAGAACCACCGCTACGTGCTCAAGCAGAGCCTCGGCTTCTTCCAGAACGACTTCGCCGGGCGCATCGCCCAGCGGATCATGCAGACCGGCAACTCACTGCGCGACTCCGCAGTACAGGTCGTGGACGCCATCTGGCACGTGGTGATCTACACCATCAGCGCACTGGTGCTGTTCGCCGAGGCCGACTGGCGCCTGATGGTCCCGCTGGTGCTGTGGGTGATCGGCTATGTCGGCGCGCTGGCCTATTTCGTTCCGCAGGTAAAGAGCCGCTCGGTGGCCGCCTCGGACTCACGCTCCAGGCTCATGGGTCGCATCGTCGACGGTTACACCAACATCACCACCCTCAAGCTGTTCGCCCACACCCGCCAGGAAGAGGACTACGCCCGCGAGGCAATCGACGACCAGACCCGCAAGGCCCAGCGCGCCGGGCGCGTCGTGACCTCGATGGACGTCACCATCACCATCTTCAACGGCATGCTGATCGCAGGCACCACCGGCCTCGCGCTATGGCTGTGGACCCAGTCGCTCATCTCGGTAGGCGCGATCGCCCTGGCCACTGGCCTGGTCATCCGCATCAACAACATGTCCGGGTGGATCATGTGGGTTGTCGGAGGCATCTTCGAGAATGTCGGCCAGGTGCAGGACGGCATGCAGACCATCGCCCTGCCCCGCCAGGTCAACGACCGCTCCGACGCCAAGCCACTGCAGGTCAGCCAGGGCGAAGTACGCTTCGAACAGGTCTCCTTCAGCTACGGCAAGGGCGGCGGCCTGATCGATGGCCTCGACCTGGTGGTGCACCCCGGCGAGAAGATCGGCCTGGTCGGGCCGTCGGGCGCCGGCAAATCGACCCTGGTGAACCTGCTGCTGCGCCTCTACGACCTCGAAGGCGGGCGCATCCTGATCGACGGCCAGGACATCGCCGGCGTGACCCAGGAAAGCCTGCGCGCCCAGATCGGCATGGTCACCCAGGACACATCCCTGCTGCACCGCTCTATCCGCGCCAACCTGCTGTATGGCCGCCCCGACGCCAGCGAAGCGGAACTGCAGGACGCCATCCACAAGGCACGCGCCTCGGAGTTCATCCCGCAGCTCAGTGATGCCGAGGGCCGCCACGGCCTCGACGCCCATGTCGGCGAGCGCGGCGTGAAGCTGTCCGGCGGCCAGCGCCAGCGCATTGCGATCACTCGCGTGCTGCTCAAGGACGCCCCCGTGCTGATCCTCGACGAGGCAACTTCGGCGCTGGACTCGGAAGTCGAGGCGGCGATCCAGGAAAGCCTGGAGACCCTGATGCAGGGCAAGACGGTGATCGCCATCGCCCACCGCCTCTCCACCATCGCGCGCATGGACCGCCTGGTGGTGCTGGAGCACGGCCGCATCGTTGAGAGCGGCAGCCATGCCGAACTGCTGGCCCGCGGCGGGCTGTATGCGCGGCTGTGGCGGCACCAGACCGGCGGTTTCGTCGGAGTCGACTGAGACCTCGCCGCTACCGGCACAGGAAGCAGCGGCGGGCCTTGTCCTGGATGGAGCGCGCGCGGCCCGGTACCGCAACGCGCCCATAAAAAAGCCCGGCGCACAGGCCGGGCATGTCCAAACCAGGACAGCTCAGTGTGTATCGAGCAACGCAAGCGCCTCGCGGCTCAGGCGTTCGACCGTGGCCCAGTCGCCGCTATCGAGGGCAGCCTTGGGCAGCATCCAGCTACCGCCTGCGCACATCACATTGGGCAAGCGCTGGTAATCGTTCAGATTGTCCGGGCCGACGCCACCGGTTGGGCAAAAGCGCGCATCCGGGAACGGGCCGGCGAACGACTTGAGCGCATCCACGCCACCGCACACCTTGGCCGGGAACAGCTTGAAACGCCTCAGCCCATAGCGATAGGCCGCCATGATCTCCGAAGCGGTGGCCACTCCCGGCAGCAGCGGCACCGGGCGAGTGACTGCGTACTGCAGGAGTTCGTCGGTGCAGCCCGGCGTGACGATGAACTTCGCCCCGGCCTCCTCCGCCTGACGGAAGGTCAGCGGGTCGATCACTGTACCGGCCCCCACCAGCAGCTCCGGCCGCTCCGCGCTCAACTGGCGGATGGCGGTCAGTCCGAACGGCGTCCGCAACGTAACCTCCAGCACAGTGATACCACCGGCGGCGAGCGCATCCGCAAGGGGCAGGATGTCCGCTTCGCGGTCAATAGTGATCACCGGCAGGATGCGCGCACGCCGCGCCAGGGCATCGATCTGCTGGATGTGCTGTTCGGACATCGCGTAACTCCGCGCCTCAGGGGCACCAATGGATCGAAAGAGGTAAACGAAGAAACGCGCTGACCGGCATGCGCAGTTCATCGTTATCGCTGAGGGCCTGGCTCAGGGTGGCCAGCTTGGCTTCCCCCTGGATGGCCAGCAGTTGTACCCGCGCGTTCTGCAACACAGCGCGGGTCAGGGTCAGGCGCTGGTGCGGAACCGCCGGCGCCCACATCGGCAGGCAGCGGCGCGGGCTGGAAGGATCGAGCGCCTCCACCAGCCCCGGGCTGCTCGGAAACAGCGAGGCAGTGTGGCCGTCGTCGCCCATGCCCAGCACCAGCACGTCGATGGGCAACGCGAGCTCGCCGAGGAACTGATCGGCCTTGTCCGCAGCCTCCTCCAGCGATGCGGCCGGCTGGTACAGGCCAATGAAACGCGCCTTGGCGGCCGCCCCCTTGAACAGATGGCGGCGCAACAGGCCGGCGTTGCTGTCGGGGTGCGACTCCGGCACCCAGCGCTCGTCAGCCAGGCTCACGGCCACGTTCGACCAGTCCAGCAGCGCGCCACTCAGCGCTTCGAGAAATGCCGCCGGGCTGCGCCCGCCAGATACCACCAGCAGCGCACGGCCACGTTCGATCAGAGCCTCGCGCAGCGCGTCCGCTACCGCGTCGGCCAGCCCCTTCGCCTGCTCGGCGGGACTATTCCAGGTTTTCCAGGCCATGCCTTCCATCAATTTCGGTTCAAAGATCGCCATACCAGTCCTTCCCGTCACGGGCGATAAGAGCTACGGCCGCCTGTGGTCCCCAGGTCCCCGCCGGGTATGGCTTGGGCTCCTCGCCCAGACGCCCCCAGCCGGCGATCAGGTGGTCGCACCACTTCCAGGCGAACTCCACCTCGTCCTTGCGCACGAACAGGTACTGGTTGCCTTGCATGACCTCCAGCAGCAATCGCTCATAGGCATCCGGGGTACGAGCGGTCTGGAAGGTTTCGGAGAAATTCAGTTGCAGCGGGCCGGTGCGCAACTGCATGCCCTTGCCCAGGCCCTGGTCCTTGGTCATCACCTGCAGGGAGATACCCTCGTCCGGCTGCAGGCGGATGATCAGGCGGTTGCTGATCAACGAACGCTGCTCCGGCGCGAAGATGTAGTGCGGCGGCTCCTTGAAGTGGATGACGATCTGCGACAGCTTCTGCGGCATGCGCTTGCCGGTGCGCAGATAGAACGGCACCCCGGACCAGCGCCAGTTGCGGATATCCACCCGCAACGCGACGAAGGTTTCCGCATCGCTGTTGGGGTTGGCGTTCTCCTCGGCGAGATAGCCGGGCACCGCCTTGCCGTCGATGAAGCCGGCGGTGTACTGCCCACGTACCACGCGAGTCGCCAGTTGCTCCGGCGCGATCGGCTCCAGCGCGCGCAGTACCTTGACCTTCTCATCGCGGATGCTGTCAGCGGTGAGGTCGCTGGGCGGGTCCATCGCGATCAGGCAGAGCAACTGCAACAGGTGGTTCTGCACCATGTCGCGCAATTGGCCGGCTTTGTCGAAATAGCCCCAGCGGCCTTCGATGCCGACCTTCTCGGCCACGGTGATTTCCACGTGGGAAATATGATTCTGATTCCACTGGGTTTCGAACAGGCTGTTGGCGAAGCGCAGCGCGATAAGGTTCTGCACCGTCTCCTTGCCCAGATAGTGGTCGATCCGGTAGATGCGGTTTTCCGGGAAGAAACGCGCCACGGCATCATTCACCGCGCGCGATGACTCCAGGTCATGGCCGATGGGCTTTTCCAGCACCACGCGGGTACGCTCGGCAAGCCCGACTGCGGCCAGGTTCGCGCAGATGCCGCCGAACACAGAGGCGGCAGTGGCGAAATAGGCCACCAGCGGCTGTTCGCCATCGACCCGCCCGGCCAGCGCCGCATAGGCGCCGGCGTCGAGGAAATCCATGCTCATGGGGGTCAGGCGCGCATGGAAACGCCCCCACACCGACTCATCCCATTCGCCCGCCGGCACCGCCTGGCGCAGGCGCCGCTCGATGACCGCCAGCGGGGCCTCACCGGCACCTTCATCGCGGGCCAGGGCAAGGATACGGGTATCGCCATGCAGCAGGCTCTCGCGATCGAGCTGGTACAGCGCCGGCAGCAGCTTGCGCAAGGCGAGATCGCCCAGCGCACCGAACAGCGCGAGGGTACAAGGCAGAACGCGGACTTCCGGCATTTGTTGTTACCAACCAAATTTTAAACGATAGTTAGCCAAATACGCCGCAATTAAGACAAAAATGTAGTAATTAAACAACATGTTTTTCCCATACTGCGCGGTAGTTGGTCGCTTGCGGGCCTGAAAGTTAGGATAGCGCCGCTGACCGGCTCTACCCGGTCAACCGTCGATTACCTGAGGAGCACGGATGAAGAACCTGCTGGAGCAGATCAAGGGCCGCCTGGATGAATTGAACAAGGCCGAACGCAAGGTTGCCGAAGTGATCCTGCGCGATCCCCAGCAGGCCACGCGTTTCAGTATTGCCGCGCTGGCCCAGGCCGCCAGTGTCAGCGAACCGACGGTGAATCGCTTCTGCCGCTCCTTCGACATGAGCGGTTATCCGGAGCTGAAGATCCAGCTCGCGCAGAGCCTGGCCAGCGGCGCCGCCTTCGTCACCCAGGCGGTGGCCGACGACGACGGCCCCGAGGCATACACCCGGAAGATTTTCAGCAGCACCATCGCCTCGCTGGACAGTGCCTACAAGCAACTCGCCCCCAAAGTAATCGACCGCGCCGTGGACCTCATGATCCAGGCCCGGCAGATCCACTTCTTCGGCCTCGGCGCGTCGAGTTCCGTGGCGCTGGACGCCCAGCACAAGTTCTTCCGCTTCAACCTGGCGGTGTCAGCCCACAGTGACGTGCTGATGCAGCGCATGATTGCCTCGGTGGCCCACACCGGCGACCTTTTCGTGGTGATTTCCTACACAGGGCGCACCCGCGAACTGGTGGAAGTCGCGCATCTCGCGCGGCAGAACGGCGCTTCGGTGCTTGGCCTGACCGCCGCCGGCTCCCCGCTCGCCCGCGCCAGCACACTGAGCCTGGACATCCCGCTGCCCGAGGACACCGACATCTATATGCCGATGACCTCGCGGATCATCCAGCTCACGGTGCTCGATGTGCTCGCCACCGGCGTGACGCTGCGCCGTGGCGTGGACTTCCAGCCGCACCTGCGGCGGATCAAGGAAAGCCTGCTGCCGACGCGCTACCCGCTCGACGAGGACCGCTGAGAACATAAGGCTGGCCCGATCAGACCAGCCCCGCCCGCAGGTTCAGCAACATCCGTTCGCCCTGCGCGAGGATCAGCCCGCCAGCGCGATAGCCGGCGGCGCCGATGCACAGGAAGCGTTCCGCTTCGCCCGGCTCGACCTGCTCCACCGCACGGCTGCCGGGATGCCAGATCACACTGCCGGCGCTGGCGTTCTTGTCGATCCGCAGGCGCCGCTGCCAGCCGGCGTCCTCCAGCACCAGGGAACCGGTGTTGTACAGCACCTGCTTGACCGCTCCGTGCGGTGCCCAGGTATTGGGCAGGCCGCTGGCCTTACCGTCCAGCTCCATGCCGTGCACCATCGAGCGGCGCAGCGAACCCACCCGCCAGTACGGCTGCAGGGCAAAACTGAACAGGCAATCGCTGTCGTCTTCGTGGTAGCTGGAAAGCTCGATATCCAGATCCTGCCCCAGGCGCGCTTCCAGGCGCACGTGCCAGTCCTCGATATCCAGTTGCCAGCTCACCACCACCCTGGTGTCGTCCGCCCAGGCATCGAGCATGCGCCACTCGCGCTGCCGGGCCCAGCCGTGCTGCGGCCAGTCAGCCTCGACCGGGTGGCTGCCGAACCAAGGCCAGCAGACCGGAATGCCGCCACGTACCGGCGCGGTGCTCAGACTCGGCCACTGGCTGGAACACCACAGCAGCGGCCGCTCTCCGCGCGGCTGGAAATGCAGGAGTTGCGCGCCCTGGCGACTGAAAACCGCCTGGCACAGTGGATGATCGATCAGCAACAGGTCGCGACGCTGGAAGCGCACCCAGTCGAAGGGGCGCTTGGCCCGCATGGAATGAAAGAAGCGCTGCAGCGGGTGTTCGAGCATTATCCGGATGTCCTGATCCAATCCCTGCCCGGACACTCCGGGGCGAAAAGACGTCTGTAGTTTCACTACATGCGATGGAAAAGCCGCGATTCTACTCGCAAAGCCTAGCCACGCGCAGCGCCCGCGCCAATGAAAAGCTCAAGGCGGGCTCCGTCACTTCAGCCTCAGGACTCGTTCTTGAGGGCCTGCTCCAACGCCACGCCGGCACCGAACAGTCCGGGATGCTCGGCGGTCATCACCCACACAGGCACCTGGTCGAGATACGGACCGCTGGTCTTGCCGCGCGCTGCGAATGCCGAGGAAAACCCGCTGCGCTGGAAGCGCTCCAGAAAGCGCGGAACAATGCCACCGGTGATAAACACACCACCCAGCGCCCCCACCGTCAGCACGGCGTTGCCGGCAACCCGCGCCAGCCAGAGGAAAAAGTGCTCCAGCACCGCGTCGGCATACGCATCACCGGCCAGCGCGCGCTCGCCGATCTCGGCGGCGCTGGCACAGCGCGCCTCGACGCCATCGAGCTGGCAGCTCATGCGATAGAGATTTTCCAGGCCGCTGCCAGAGAGCACACGCTCCGCCGACACATGGCCGTACTTCTCGCGCAGCAGTTGCCAGATGGCGAAATCACGCTCGGAAGTCACCGGCAGATCGACGTGCCCGCCCTCGCAGGGCAACACCTCCCAGCCCCCGCCAGGCAACGGCATCAGGCTGCCGACACCAAGCCCGGTGCCCGGCCCGATGATCAACCTTGCCCGGTCATCCAGCACCCGACCTGGTCGTACCTGTACACGATGCTCATCCGACAGCCGCGAAGCTGCCCAGGCCATCGTGCTGAAGTCATTGACCAGCAGCAGATGGCTCAGACCCAACTCGGCGCGGAACGCATCGCGGCGGATCACCCAGTGATTGTTGGTGAAACGGAAATCCCCAGCGCCCACTGGCCCGGCGCACGCCAGGCAGACATTGCGAACCCCGGCCAGCGGCTCTCCGACACGCAGCAGGTAGTCGCGCACGGCGTCTTCCGGGCGCGGGTAATCGGCGCAGGCCAGGACCTGGATAGATTCGAGAACCTCACCGCGCCACAAGGCGAAGCGAGCGTTGGTGCCGCCGATATCGCCGACTAGGGCGAAACCGCTCTGCGCGTTGCTGGAATTCATGACGAAGCGCGCCTGAAGATTGGAAACCGGACTCATGCCAGCATAGGACATCGCCGCAAATCGCCCCGAGGGACACGGCCTGCGCCACGTCCCGCGGGTCTGTTCAGCGCGACCCGTTAAGCTCGGCGGTGAAACTGCAGGCGCCCTGCTCCGCCGGGCTGAAAGCCTGGCGCATGAAGGCGAACAGCTCGCGGCCCATGCCCTGGCCGTCGATGGCCGGCGTCTCGACTAGCGGGCGGGCATCCCATTGCGCCGCGTCCACCAGCACCCGCAGCTCACCGGTGGTGCCATCCACGCGCACGATGTCGCCGTCGCGCAGCCTGGCCAGCGGGCCGCCGTTGAGCGCTTCAGGGGAAACATGGATCGCCGCGGGAACCTTGCCGGATGCACCGGACATACGGCCATCGGTGACCAGCGCCACCTTGAACCCCCGATCCTGCAATACGCCGAGGAACGGCGTGAGCTTGTGCAGCTCCGGCATGCCATTGGCACGCGGTCCCTGGAAGCGCACCACGGCGACCAGATCGCGTTCCAGTTCGCCGGCCTTGAAGGCGGCAGCCAGGCTGGCCTGGTCGTGGAAGATGCGCACCGGCGCCTCGACGACCTGGTGTTCCGGCGCCACGGCGGAGACTTTCATCACCCCGCGCCCGAGATTGCCTTCCATCAGCCTCAGCCCGCCTTCGGGGGAGAACGGGCGGTCCAGCGGGCGCAGGATGCTCTCGTCCAGGCTCGCTGCCGGGCCGTCGCGCCAGACCAGCCTGCCAGCATCGAGGAACGGCTCCTGCACATATCGCCGCAGCCCCTTGCCGACCACGGTGTCGACGTCCTCGTGCAGCAGGCCGCCATCGAGAAGTTGGCGGATCAGGAAGGACATACCGCCCGCCGCCTGGAAGTGATTGATGTCCGCCTGGCCGTTCGGATAGATGCGCGCCAGCGTCGGCACCACTTCGGACAGATCCGCCATGTCCTGCCAGTTCAACTGGATGCCGGCGGCCTGGGCGATGGCCAGCAGGTGCAGGGTATGGTTGGTCGAGCCGCCGGTGGCGAGCAGCGCCACCACAGCGTTGACCATCGCCCGCTCGTCGACGATTTTCGCCATCGGCACGTACTGGCCGTTTTCCGGCGTAAGCCGGCTGGCCTGGCGTGCGGCTTCGCGGGTCAGTTCGTCGCGCAGCGAGGTATTCGGGTTGACGAAGGAAGCGCCCGGCAGATGCAGGCCCATCACTTCCACCAGCAACTGGTTGGTGTTGGCGGTGCCATAGAACGTGCAGGTGCCCGGTGCGTGGTAGGACGCCATCTCCGACGCGAGCAACTCCTCGCGGGTGGCCTTGCCCTCGGCGAACAACTGGCGCACCGCGGCCTTTTCCTTGTTGGAAATACCGGTGGGCATCGGCCCGGCGGGGACGAACACCACCGGCAGGTGGCCAAAGCGCAGCGCACCGATCAGCAGACCGGGCACGATCTTGTCGCATACGCCCAGACACAGCGCGGCGTCGAACATGTTGTGCGACAGCGCGATGGCGGTACTCATGGCAATCACGTCACGGCTGGCGAGGGACAGCTCCATTCCCGGCTCGCCCTGAGTCACACCGTCGCACATGGCCGGCACGCCGCCGGCGAACTGGCCAACCGAGCCGATCTGCCGCAGGGCGTCCTTGATCAGCTCTGGAAAGCGCTCCAGCGGCTGGTGCGCCGAGAGCATGTCGTTGTAGGCGGAAACGATAGCCACGTTGGCCTGGTTCATCAGGCGCAGCGCCTGCTTGTCGGATTCGCCGCACGCTGCCACGCCGTGGGCGAGGTTGCCACAAGGCAGCGTGCCGCGATGCGGCCCTTTGCTGGCGGCTGCCTGGACCAGATCCAGGTAGCGCTGCCGGGTGGTCGCGCTACGGGCCTGGATACGCTGGGTGACTTCAAGCACGCGCGGGTGCATGGCGGCATTCTCCTACAGACTAACAGTTGTTATTTTTACAACATAATCTTCGATTAAATGGCGCTTGCTTTTCTGTAAAGTGGAAATTTAATTATTTTTACCACGACACAAGAAAAGAGACGACCTTCATGACTATTCGCCTGGCGATCAACGGCTTCGGCCGCATCGGTCGGAACATCCTCCGCGCCCTGTACTCGGGCACGTACCGCAAACACCTCCAGGTGGTGGCGATCAATGATCTTGGCGACGCCGCGATCAACGCCCATCTCTTCCAGTACGACAGCGTTCACGGCCACTTCCACGGCTCGGTCGAGCATGACGCCGAGACCCTCAGGGTAGAGGGCGACAGCATTGCCGTCACGGCCATTCGCAACCCTGCGGAGTTGCCGTGGAAAGCGCTGGAGGTCGATATCGTCCTTGAATGCAGCGGACACTTCACATCCCGCGAGAAGGCCGCCGCACACCTGCAGGCGGGAGCGCGCAAGGTGATCGTCTCCGCGCCGGGCAAAGGCCTGGACGCCACGGTGGTATTCGGCGTCAACCAAGACATCCTGCGGCCCGAGCACCAGATCATCTCCAATGCCTCCTGCACTACCAACTGCCTGGCGCCGGTCGCCCAGGTGCTGCAGCGTGAGCTGGGCATCGAACACGGGCTGATGACCACCATCCACGCCTATACCAACGACCAGAGCCTCTCCGACGCCTGCCACAGCGATCCATACCGGGCGCGTTCGGCAACCCAGTCAATGATCCCGACGAAGACCGGCGCCGCCGAAGCGGTCGGGCTGGTGCTCCCCAAACTGGCCGGCAAGCTCACCGGGCTGGCGGTGCGGGTACCGGTGATCAATGTATCGCTGGTGGACCTCACCGTGCAGGTCGGCCGCGACACCTCCGCCGAGGAGGTCAACGCACTGTTCGAACGCGCCAGCCAAGCCTCGCCGATCCTCGGCTACAACCGCCAGCCGCTGGTGTCGGTGGACTTCAACCACAACCCGCATTCGGCGGTGTTCGACGCCAGCCATACCCGGGTGAATGGCCGGATGGTGAAGGTGATGGCCTGGTACGACAACGAATGGGCATTCTCCAACCGCATGCTGGATACGGCGCAGGCCCTGCACCTGGCGCAGGGCTGACGTTTTCGGGCCCTCGGCGATGCACCCGCCAAAGCAGCGTATGCGTCGAAGTCGTAGGATCGCCCGCTGGCGCGAACTAACGGTAAAGCCTTTTCCCCTGTGCCTCCAGTACCAGCAGGCGCATGTCCGCTTCGGCGAGGATCGCCTGTTGCCCCAGGTGATCTTCGTGCTTCCACGCCTTGATCTCATGGCGGCTGCGGCCACAACCGAGGCAAACGCCCTCTTCGAACTCACAGACCTTGATACATGGACTCTTCACGCGCTTCCTCTCTGACAGGGGTGAATATCAGTGGGCCTACACAATGGACACCCGCTCGGCGCCAAGGTCCAACTCGATTTCCCCATCGGCGCCATCGACGCGGCCAATCGACACGCTAGAATCCGCCCTTCACGCACTCCGACCGCGCCGCATGTTCGCCCTCAAGCTCACCCTGGTTCCGCTGTTCCTGCTGCTGGTGTCCCTCGCCGGGCGCTGGTGGGGACCGGCAGTGGCCGGCTGTCTCGCTGCCCTGCCGGCCATCGCCGGGCCGATTCTTTACCTGATCACCGTGGAGTACGGCCGCAGTTTCGGCGCCCAGGCCGCACTGCTGGCGCTGGCGGCGATCTTCGCCTCGGAAACCTTCAACTTCACCTATGCCTGGCTGTGCCGGAATCATCGCTGGCCGTTGGCGCTGACCGGCGCGACGCTCGCCTGGCTGATCGCTGCCTGGGCACTGACGCAACTTCCCGTCCACCCCGTTTCGTCAGCCGCCGCCTGGGCACTGATGGCGGCAGGGCTGGGCACGCTGACCAGCCACCTGTTCATGCCCCGCGCCGGGATAACGGCTACGGGCGCCTCGCTGAGTCGCTTCGAACTGGCCCTGCGCATGCTCGTCGGCGCCGTGCTGACCCTCGCGGTGACCGCCCTCGCCGGCTGGGCAGGGCCGAACTGGAGCGGGCTGCTGGCGGTTTTCCCGCTGCTGTCCATCGTCCTGTGCGTGTCATCGCAACGACTGCACGGCGCCGGTTTCGTCATCGCCCTGCTGCGCGGCATGGTCACCGGGCGGCCGGCCTTCGCCGCGTTCTGCCTGTGGCTGGCGCTGAGGCTGCCGGACAATGAGATTCTGCCGAGCTTCGCCGAGGCGGCGCTGCTGGCAATGCTGGCGCAGGGCGCGATGCGCCGGTTGATCGGGATCAGAGGGCGAAAGGCAGCAAGAGCCGCCTGAAAGAAAAACGCCACGACTGTTCCAGCCGTGGCGTTCTCGTTTTAAGCAGCGAGTGACATTTAGAGCAGCGTAAAGCTCTGCTCCTTCACGTTGTCCGAATCCAGGCCGACATAGACCTTGAACTCGCCCGGCTCGGAAGCGTAGCGCAACTGGCTGTCGTAGAAGCGCAGGTCTTCCTCGCGGATCGGGAACTCCACGACTTTCGACTCGCCCGGTTTGAGCATGATCTTGCTGAAGCCCTTGAGCTCCTTCACCGGGCGGCTGATGGAGGCGGCAACGTCGCGCAGGTAGAGCTGTACCACGGTCTCGCCGGCCAGCTTGCCGGTGTTCTTCACGGTCACGCTGGCGGTGAGCTGCTCACCCTTCTTCAGCTTGTCAGCCGACATCTTCACGTCGGACACGCTGAAGTCGGTGTAGCTCAGGCCGAAACCAAACGGATACAGCGGACCGTTCTCCGAATCGAAGTAACGCGAGGTGTACTTGTTCGGGTGCTCGTGGTCGAACGGGCGGCCGGTGTTCAGGTGGTTGTAGTAGATAGGCACCTGGCCAACCGAGCGAGGGAAGGTCATGGTCAGCTTGCCGGACGGATTGTAGTCGCCGAACAGGACATCGGCGATGGCGTTGCCGCCCTCGGTGCCGCTGAACCAGGTTTCCAGGATGGCATCGGCGTTCTCGCTCTCCCAGCGCAGGTCCAGCGGGCGGCCATTCATCAGCACCAGCACCAGCGGCTTGCCGGTCGCCTTGAGCGCCTTGAGCAGCTCGATCTGGCTCTGCGCGATGTGCAGATTGGTCTTGCTCGACGCCTCGTGGGCCATGCCCTGGGACTCGCCGACCACCGCTACCACTACGTCAGCCTGGCGGGCCTTTTCGACGGCTTCGTCGATCATTTCCTTCGGGCTGCGCTTGTCGACCTTGACGTCCTGGTCGTACTCGTTGAGGTATTTGACGATCTCCGCATCGTCGGTGACGTTGGCGCCCTTGGCGTAGAGCAGCGCTGCGTGGCCACGGGTCGCGGCGCCCATGCCTTCGAGCACGGTCACGGCCTGGAACGCCTTGCCAGCAGCGGACCAACTGCCCATCACGTCGCGCTTGCTGTCGGCCAGCGGGCCGATCAGGGCGATCACGCCATCGCGCTTGAGCGGCAGCACGCCGTTGTCGTTCTTCAGCAGTACCATGCCTTTGCGTGCAACTTCGCGGGCGTCGGCGCGATGCAGGCGATCCTCCGCATCGGTGTCCACCGGGTCCGCGCCCTGCAGGTAGCGGTACGGATCCTTGAACAGGCCCATGTCCCACTTGGCGGCAAGCACGTCGCGGCAGGCGCGCTCGATCTCATCCTGGCTGATAAGCCCGGCCTTGAGCAGCTCGGGCATGTGCTTGCCGTAGAGATCGTCGTTCATGTTCATTTCAACGCCGGCGTTGATCGCCAGGCGCGTGGCATCGCGCTCGTTGGCGGCCACGCCGTGCTTGATCAGTTCGAGCACCGCGCCGTGGTCGCTCAGGGTCAGGCCCTTGTAGCCCCACTGGCCGCGCAGCAGGTCCTGCAGCAGCCACTTGTTGGCGGTGGCAGGCACGCCGTTGATGCTGTTCAGCGACACCATCACCGCGCCAGCGCCGGCATCGATGGCCGCGCGGTACGGCGGCAGGTAGTCCTGGAACATGCGCTGCGGGCTCATGTCGACGGTGTTGTAATCGCGGCCGCCTTCGCCCGCGCCGTACAGGGCGAAGTGCTTGACCCCGGCCATGATGGTTTCCGGCTGGTCCAGGCCCTTGCCCTGGTAGCCCCGGACCACCGCCGCGGCGACCTTGCCGGTCAGCCAGGCGTCTTCGCCGAAGCCTTCGGAAACACGGCCCCAGCGCGGATCGCGGGCGATATCGACGGTGGGCGAATAGGTCAGGTTGAGGCCGTCGGCGCTGGCCTCGATGGCCGAGACGCGGGCGCTGCGCTCGATCGATTCGAGATCCCAGCTAGCCGCCAGGCCCAGGCCGATGGGGAATACGGTGCGATGGCCGTGGACCACGTCATAGGCGAAGAACAGCGGGATCTTCAGGCGGCTCTTCATGGCCGCGTCCTGCAGATCGCGAATGCCCGGGCGGACAACAGTGTTGAACACCGCGCCGGTGGTGCCGGCGGCAATCTCCTTCAGCAGTACCGGCTTGGGATGATCCGGACCGACGCTGACCAGGCGCAGTTGGCCGATCTTCTCTTCCAGCGTCATGCGCTGCATCAGGCTATCGATGAAGGCGTCCTTCGACTGGCCGGGCAACGGCACGGCGGGGCCTTCGGCGGCGGAGAGCAAAGTGCTGTTCAGGCCCAACAGGAGGCCGAGCCAGCAGATACGGCTGATTGGAGTTCTTTTCATATGGGCACTCAGCAACCGGCGTCAGGCGCCAGTCCGCTGCAGAAGGTTGGAATATCGATACCGGTTGCGGAGGCTTTTGCCGACGTTTTCCCCGGGTTTCCCCGCCAGCGCGCCTCGACGCGGCACATAAGGTCGTCTCGCGGAGGTCGGAAGTCAATCACCGAACGACTGGATGCGTTTACGGAAGTCGTCTCAGTGATCACGCTCACGGGCGATGGACTCCATTTCCTCACGCATCGCCTCGGCCAGTGCACGCTCCTCGTCCCACGCCTCCTCCGCCTCAGCAGCCGCTGGCGCGGGTGGCTCGCTGGCTTCCGGCTGGATGACAGGCTCCTCCGGCGGCACTTCGGGCAGGCCGAACACACCGCTGAAATCGGCATCCACGCCGCTGTCCTCGTCGTCCGCTGGCGGCAGGTCGATGAGATCGTCGAAGTCGGTCTTCAGACCCGACTCCATCTCGTCCAGTTCGGCGAGCAGGCTGCGGAAGCTGGTCTCCTCCGGTTTCTCTTCCGGCGGCGCTGGCTCCGGCTCCTCGCCGGCATCGCGCAAGGCCTGGTCGGCCAGCGCTTGCAGCGACGGCGGCACATAGTCCTCGTCGTACTCTTCGGGACCGGGAATGCGCGAAACCGGCGCCATGTCTTCGAGAATCGGCTGCGGCTCGGGCTCCATCAGCTTCAGTTCGGCCAGCGGCGGCAGCTCTTCCAGGCTTTTCAGGTTGAAGTAGTCGAGGAAGGTGCGGGTGGTGGCGAGCATGGCCGGGCGGCCAGGCACTTCGCGGTAGCCAACGATGCGGATCCACTCGCGCTCCATCAGCGTCTTGACGATCTGGGTGTTCACCGCGACGCCACGAATCTCCTCGATTTCGCCACGGGTGATGGGCTGGCGGTAGGCGATCAGCGCCAAGGTCTCCAGCAGCGCACGGGAGTAGCGCTGCGGGCGTTCTTCCCACAACCGGCCAACCCAGGGCGCGAGCTTCTCGCGAATCTGCAGACGGTAGCCGGTGGCCACTTCCTTCAACTCGAAGGAACGGCCCGCGCACGACAGCGACAGCACCGCCAGCGCATCGCGGAATTGCTGCGGCTCGGGGCGCTCGGCTTCCTCGAACAGTTCGCCCAGGCGTTCCAGCGACAAGGGCTTGCCGGCAGCCAGGAGGATGCCTTCGAGCAGGGTCGCCAGTTCTTGAGGGTCGGAAAGATTCATCGAGTCGCTCTATGGGTCAGCCGAAACGGGTGAAGGCCGGGTGGAAGGCTACCTCGCCGCGCACCGCCACGGCCTGCGGCTGGAGACGCAGGGCCTGGCAGTACTGGGCGGGTATGCCGGGAAATACCAGGGTGTCGTCGACGACGAAACCGAAGCGCGCATAGTAAGCCGGATCGCCCACCAGAACACAGCCGGCCACGCCGTCGGCGCGCAGGCGCCGCAGGCAGGCCTCGGCCAGTGCGCTGCCGATACCTGCGCGTTGCCGCGCCGGCAGGACGGCCAACGGGCCCAGGCCCAGCCAGCCGAGATAGGCGCCGTCGATGGTCACTGGCGACGCAGCCAGGTAGCCAAGCACTTCCCCCGCCTCTTCGGCCACCAGCGCGAGGCTGAGCGCGCCTTCCTCGCGCAGGGCGCTCACCAGCAGGTGCTCGGTCTGCCGGCTGTGCGGGTGATCGGCAAAGGCCGCGCGCAGCAGGGAATCGACGGCGGCGTGATCGCCGGGTTGCTCAGGTCGGATCGTCAAGGTCATCGAAGGTCGGCTCCGGCGGCGGCACTTCCTGTGGTTCGAAGGCGCCCTCGCCCTCGTCCTGTAGGGTTTCGACGGACGGCGCGCCCTCCGTCGTCTCGGTCCGGGCACGCACGTGGATCGGTGCGAAGGCAGCGTTCTGCACCAGCTCCACCAGTTGCTCCTTGACCAGTTCGAGGACGGCCATGAAGGTCACCACGACGCCGAGCTTGCCCTCTTCCACGCGGAACAGTGTGATGAATGGCACAAAGCCTTCGCCCTTCAGCCGTTCGAGAATTTCACTCATGCGCTCGCGAGTGGAGAGCATCTCACGCGTGACCTGGTGGCTTTCGAACAGATCGGCCCGGCGCAGCACCTCGGCCATGCACAGCATCAGCTCCTGCATGTCCACTTCCGGCAGCAGCCGGCGCGCCCGCGCATCCGGCGCGGCGACGGTGGGCACCACGTAGTCGCGGCCCAGGCGCGGCAGTTCGTCGAGGTCCTCGGCGGCTTTCTTGAAGCGCTCGTACTCCTGCAGGCGGCGGATCAGCTCGGCGCGCGGGTCGTCCTCCTCCTCCTCGGCCCCCGCCGAGCGCGGCAGCAGCATGCGCGACTTGATCTCGGCGAGCATGGCAGCCATCACCAGGTATTCGGCGGCCAGCTCCAGGCGCACCGACTTCATCAGCTCGACGTAGCCCATGTACTGGCGGGTAATCTCCGCCACGGGGATGTCGAGGATGTCGATGTTCTGCTTGCGGATCAGGTAGAGCAGCAGGTCGAGCGGACCTTCGAAGGCGTCAAGGAAGACCTCCAGCGCGTCCGGCGGGATGTACAGGTCCTGCGGCAGCTCGGTTACGGCCTCGCCATAGACCAGCGCCAATTGCACCGGCACCTGGTATTCAGGGGCGGCGGAAGGGGCTTGCGGCTCGGTCAGGTCACTCATCGGCCACTCGTCAGGCTCTGGGGGTTCGAAGTCGGCATTATCCCTGCTTTTGCCGGTGGCGCGAGGGGCTTTTGGCGGAAGAAATGGGGCGGTCACAGCATCCGCTGCCGAGCACCCCGCAGGATGGACCGTGCTTCGCTCGCCCATCCTGCGAAGGTTCGATGCCGCTCAGCGGTAGGTCAGCCCCATCGCCTGGCGCACTTCCACCAGCGTCTCGCGCGCCGCCTCGCGGGCGCGCTCGGAGCCTTCGGCGAGGATGCTGCGCACCAGCTCCGGGTTGTCTTCGTAGTCCAGCGCGCGCTCCTGAATCGGCGCCAGCTCCTGCTGGATCGACGCGATCAGCGGCCGCTTGCAGTCCAGGCAGCCGATGCCCGCGCTGCGGCAGCCTTCCTGCACCCAGTTCCGGCAACCTTCATCGGAGTAGATAAGGTGCCACTGCCACACCGGGCAGCGCGCCGGGTCGCCCGGGTCATTGCGATGCACCCGCGCAGGATCGGTAGGCATGCGGGAAATCTTTTCCTCCACCTCTGCCGGGCTGTCGCGCAGAACGATAGTGTTGCCGTGGGACTTGGACATCTTCTGCCCGTCCAGGCCGGGCATCTTCGGCTCGTGGCTGGTGAGGGTCTGCGGCTCGGGCAGCAACAGCCTGCTGCTGCCCTCGAGGTAGCCGAACAGCCGCTCGCGGTCGCCCAGGGTCAGGCTCTGCTGTTCCTTGAGCAGGGCCCGCGCGGTCTCCAGCGCTTCGCCATCGCCCTGTTCCTGCCAGGTGCGGCGCAGGCTGGTGTAGAGCTTGCCGGTCTTCTTGCCCAGGCGGGAAATGGCGGTCTGCACCCGCTCCTCGAAGTCGTCCTCACCGCCGTAGAGGTGGTTGAAGCGCCGGGCGATCTCGCGGCTGAACTCGACGTGGGCGAACTGATCGGACCCCACCGGCACCAGCCCTGCGCGATAGATCAGGATGTCCGCCGCCTGCAACAACGGGTAGCCGAGGAAGCCGTAGGTGGAAAGGTCCTTGTGGCTGAGCTTTTCCTGCAGTTCTTTGTAGGTCGGCACCCGCTCCAGCCACGACAGCGGGCAGATCATCGACAGCAGCAGATGCAGTTCGGCGTGCTCGGGCACCTGGGACTGGATGAACATCGTCGATGCGCTGGGGCTGACACCCACCGCGAGCCAGTCGATGGCCATGTCACGCACGTGCTGGCGGATGCCGCCGGTATCGTCGTACTCGGTAGTCAGTGCATGCCAGTCGACGATGGAAAAAAAGCACTCGTATTCGTGCTGCAGCTTCACCCAGTTCTGCAGCACGCCGTGATAGTGACCCAGGTACAGGCGCCCTGTGGGGCGCATGCCGGAAAGCACACGGCGCTGGGAATCGACGCTGGCCAAAGATCAACCTCGCGGAATCGGGAACGAAGTGCGCAGTATAGGTGCCCGCCCTCAGGCGTTGACCATGAACGGCTCGGGATCACCGCAACCAACCCGCACTACCACGGGGTCCTCATCGGTCAGGGCGATCACGGTGGAAGCCTCGCCACCGCCGTAGCCGCCATCGATGATCAGGTCTACCTGGTGCTCCAGCAGGTCGCGCATCTCGTAGGGGTCGTTCAGCGGCTCGGTCTGCCCCGGCAGGATCAGGCTGACGCTCATCAACGGCTCACCCAGCTCTTCCAGCAGCGCCAGGGCGATAGGGCAGCTCGGCACGCGCAGGCCGATGGTGCGGCGCTTGGGGTGCAGCAACATCCTCGGCACCTCGCGGGTGGCGTTGAGAATGAAGGTGTAGGGGCCGGGGGTGTGCGCCTTGAGCAGGCGGAACAGGCCGGTGTCGACCTTCGCGTAGAGCCCCAGCTCGGAGAGGTCGCGGCAGACCAGGGTGAAGTTGTGCTTGTCGTCCAGTTGGCGCAGGCGGCGGATGCGTTCCACCGCCGACTTTTCGCCGATCCGGCATCCCAGGGCATAGGAGGAATCGGTTGGATAAGCGATCACGCCGCCCTGCCTGACGATCTCCACCGCCTGCTTGATCAGGCGCAGTTGGGGGTTTTCCGGGTGGACTTGAAAGAACTGGCTCATGGAGTCTCCTTGTTCCCGAGGGCGTTGTCCGCACTGGCGAAACGCGGCCAGAGCGGCGGCAGATCGTCCGGCACCGCACGATACAGCCCCAGCTCCGACCAGTCGCTGGGGCCGTGGAAGTCGCTGCCGGCCGTGACCATGAGGCCGAACTCGCGGACCAGGATGCTGAGCACCCCGACCTGTTCGGCCGGCTGCGGGCCATTGACCACTTCGAGAGCGTGGCCGCCAGCGGCAATGAAATCGGCGACCAGCTTGCGTCGCTTGGTGCGGGTGAAATCGTATTGGTAAGGATGCGCCAGGCTGATCCAGGCGCGCGCCTCGCGCAGGGTTCCGACCGTCTCGGCCAGGCTCGGCCAGTGCTGTTTGACATCGCCCAGCTTGCCGGCGCCCAGCCACTTGCGGAACGCCTCGGCACGGTCGCGGACATAGCCCTGGCGCAGCAGGTATTCGGCGAAATGCGGGCGCGCCGGCGCATTCTCGCTGTCGCCCAGCTCGCGCTGCACGGCCCGCGCCCCTTCGAACGCGCCCGGCATACCCTTGGCCTCCAGGCGCCGGCCGATCTCTTCGGCGCGGGCCCAGCGGCCACGGTGCAAGTCGTCCAGGGACTTGACCAGAGGTTCCGCCTGCGGATCGAAACCATAGCCCAGCACATGGATCGTCGCACCGCCCCAGGTGCACGACAGTTCGACGCCGTCGACCAGTTCCAGGCCCAGCCGATGCGCGGCATCGCGCGCTTCGGGAAGCCCGTCGAGGGTGTCGTGGTCGGTCAGCGCCAACACCTGCACGCCGCGCCCGTGGGCACGCTCGACCAGCGCCGTCGGGCTGAGAAGTCCGTCGGACGCGGTGCTATGGCAGTGCAGATCGACTCGCATGCGGTGTTCCGTAGGAAGGGAGACGGCTACTTTCTGTATAGACGCTTATGTGCGCCCGCTCCCACGGTAATCCATTGAAACCATGACGCGAGGCAGCGTTGGGCGGATGAGGCTTTCAGTTCATCCCGAGGTTGGTATTATGCCGGCTCTACCAGGCTCTGGCTGCCGTAATGAAGCAATTCATCGATTTCATTCCCCTCATTCTGTTCTTCATCGTCTACAAGCTCGCCCCGGCGGAGGTGCAATTCGCCGGCCGCGCGTTCGAGCCGATCTACTGCGCGACGGCGATGCTGATCGCCTCCTCGATCGTGGTCTACGGCGCACTGCTCATCGCCCAGCGCAAACTGGACAAGTCGCAGTGGCTAACCCTCGGCGCCTGCCTGGTGTTCGGCAGCCTGACCCTCGCCTTCCACCAGGAGGCCGTTCTCAAGTGGAAGGCCCCGGTGGTCAACTGGGTATTCGCCGTGGCTTTCGCCGGCAGCCACTTCATCGGCGACCGCCCGTTGATCCAGCGGATCATGGGCCACGCCGTGCAGCTCAACGATAACCTCTGGGCGAAGCTCAACGTCGCCTGGGTGCTGTTCTTCCTGATCTGCGGCTTTGTCCAGTTGTACGTCGCCTTCACCTTCCAGAGCATCTGGGTGGACTTCAAGGTGTTCGGCAGCCTGGGCATGACCCTGCTGTTCCTGATCGGCCAGGGCGTGTTCCTGGCCCGCCACATGCACGACGAGCCAACCGGCGAAAAGCCCAAGGACTGACATGCTCTACGCGATCATCGCCCGTGATATCACCGCCTCCCAAGAACGCCGCCTGGCCGCCCGTCCGGCGCACATCGCCCGTCTGGAGCAACTGAAGGAAGAAGGCCGCCTGGTCCTTGCCGGCCCGCACCCGGCCATCGACAGCAACGACCCGGGCGCCGCCGGCTTCACCGGCAGCCTGATCGTCGCCGAATTCGAGTCGCTGGCCGCCGCCCAGGCCTGGGCCGACGCCGACCCGTACCGCGCCGCCGGCGTCTATGCCGAAGTCGTGGTCAAGCCATTCAAGAAAGTCCTGCCCTGACCTCCATTCCGTAGCAGCCCCGCGTCAGGGACGTTCGCGGGGAATCGCAGCCGTGCACCGCCGGGATGGCTGTGGACGGCGGTACATCATCGAACAAGGAGTCCCGATGCACCGTCTGCCCCTGCTTGCCTTCCTCACCCTGCCGCTGGCCGCCTTCGCCGAAGAGCCGGCCGCGGAACAGCCGCAAGCCGCCGCTGTCGAATCCGCGGCTGACGTCGCCCAGTCGCTGGCCGACCTCGAACGGCGCCTGGCCGAAAGCGAGCAGCAGCGCAATACGCTGGCTGCCCAACTTGCCAGCCCCGACAACAGCCAGGACGAAGCGGTCATCAGCCACCTGCGCCAGGAAAACCAGCGACTGAAGCTGCAATTGCGCGAGGCCCGGGCAGAACAGCCGCCACGCCTGCTGACCGAACAGCAGACCTGGTATGTCGCCGGCGGCGGCACTGCCCTGCTGGCCTTCATCCTCGGTGCGCTGGGCCGCGGCAGCCGCCGCCGGCAACGCCGCGAATGGATCAACTGAAAGAAGCGTCTCCATGAGTGAACTGCTGCTGATCGACGACGACCGCGAACTCTGCGAACTGCTGAGCACCTGGCTGGTCCAGGAAGGCTTCAGCATTCGCGCCGCCCACGACGGCGCCGAGGCCCGCGTAGCACTGGCCAGCCGCGCCCCGGACGCCGTGGTGCTCGACGTGATGCTCCCCGACGGCAGCGGGCTGGAACTGCTCAAGCAACTGCGCGGCGAACATCCGGACCTGCCGGTGCTGATGCTATCGGCCCGTGGCGAGCCGCTGGATCGCATACTCGGCCTGGAGCTGGGCGCGGACGACTACCTGGCCAAACCCTGCGACCCGCGCGAACTCACCGCCCGCCTGCGTGCCGTCCTGCGCCGCAGCCACCCGGCGCAACCCAGCGCCCATCTCGAACTGGGCGACCTCGCACTGAATCTCGCGCGCGGAGTCGCCAGCATCGGCAGCCAGGAAATCAGCCTGACCCTGTCCGAAAGCCGCATCCTCGAAGCCCTGCTGCGCCAACCCGGCGAACCGCTGGAAAAACAGGCCCTGGCGCAGCTCGCACTGGGCCGCAAGCTGACGCTGTACGACCGCAGCCTCGACATGCACGTCAGCAACCTGCGCAAGAAGCTCGGCGGCCATCCCGACGGGCGGCCACGCATCCTCGCCCTGCGCGGCCGCGGCTACTTCTACGCACCCTGACGGGTTGCGCCGCTCCGGCGGTCGCATCGGCAAGCGCCTCACGCAATCTTTACCGAAGCTTTACCTGTGACTGACCGCCCTTGACCTTGCCGACCCTAGACTGGGCACATCCGGTAACGACCGGTCCCTGAAAGGAGAAATACCATGCGCAAGCCCCTGACCGCCCTGCTGATCGCCGCCGCCCTGCCGACCGTCGCACTGGCGGCCACTCCCGCGCCGACCGACGCTCCGCCGCCGGCCCCGTTCATGAAAGACCACGGCCACGGCATGATGCGAGGCGAGCACGGTGGCCCGTTCCGCGAGCTCAACCTGACCCCGGAACAGCGCCAGCAGGTTGGCAAGGTGATGGGCGAATCCATGAAGGATCGCCGCGAGATCACCGAAAAATACTGGAACAAGCTGCCCGAAGCCGATCGCAAGGCCATGCAGGAAGAGCTGAAGGCCAATCGTGACAAGGCCGACAGCAGCATCCGCGGCATCCTGACGCCCGACCAGCAGAAGAAGTTCGACGAGCTGAAGAAGCAACGCGAACAGCGCAAGGCCGAATGGGCTGAATTCCAGAACTGGAAAGCCCAGAAAGATGGCGCCAAGACCAACTGATCGCTCACCGAGGGCAAGACGCCGGGTTATCCCGGCGTCTTGCCGTAAGGGCCCGTCCAACAGGCTCGCCAGGCGCAATCCGAGCAAGCTCCGGCAGGCCCTGAACAGGCCCAGGCGACGCCCCGACACGGACACACCATGCGGCTGAACAGGAAGACCATGCGTTCACTCTTCTGGCGGATCCTCGCCGCCTTCTGGCTCGCCCTGCTGCTGGTGGCAGGACTGTCGATCCTGCTGGGCCGCGCGCTCAACCAGGATACCTGGATCATCGCCCGCTACCCCGGCCTGCACGATCTCGCCCGGCAATGGACCGTGCTCTACGAAACCAGGGGGCCCGAAGCCGCACAGAGCCTGCTAGACACCCGCCGGCAACAGTACGAGCTGTCCGTGCAGGTGCTCGACGAAAGCGGCCAGCGACTGGTCAACGGTACCTACCTGCCGCGCCCGCCGCGCCCCCACGGCGGTTTCGACCGCGAAAGCCTGCCGCGTTTCCCCTGGCGCCAGTTGAGCCAGGAATACACCAGCAGCCGCACCGAGCAGACTTACCTGTTCATCTACCGTATCCCTCATCCCGCGCTGCAGGCCTGGCACCGCGGCAGCCTGCTGTGGCCGCTCAGCGCACTGGGTATCGCACTGGTGGTGCTGACCGTCTTCAGCCTGCTGCTGACGCTGTCCATCACCCGCCCGCTGAACCGCCTGCGCCGTGCCGTGCATGACCTTGGCCAGACCAGCTACCAGCAGGACAGCCTCGCCCGCCTGTCGCGCCGCGGCGACGAGTTGGGCGTACTGGCCCGCGACTTCAACCGCATGGGTGCGCGCCTGCAGCGATTGATCGGCAGCCAGCGCCAATTGCTGCGCGACGTATCCCACGAACTGCGCTCGCCACTGGCGCGCCTGCGCATCGCCCTGGCCCTGGCCGAACGCGCAGAGCCGGAGCAGCGTGCGGCCATGTGGCCGCGCCTGGAGCAGGAATGCGACCGCCTGGAAGCGCTGATCGGCGAAATCCTCGCCCTGGCCCGCCTCGATGCCGACCCAGGGCCGGCCAGCCGCATCGAGCTGTTGCCGTTGCTCGAACGCCTGCGTGGCGACGCCCAGTTGCTCGGCCCGGAACAGCACATCACGCTGGATGTCTCGCCGGAGCTGGGCCTGGACGGCTGGCAGGACATGCTCGAACGAGCGCTGGACAATCTGCTGCGCAATGCCCTGCGCTTCAACCCCGCCGACAAGCCGCTGGAAATCCGCGCCCGCCCCGATGGCGAGCGCCTGCACATCGATATCCGGGACCACGGCCCTGGCGCCAGCGAAGAGCACCTGGCACACCTGGGCGAACCGTTCTTCCGCGCGCCCAACCAGAGCAGTCCTGGCCACGGCCTGGGCCTGGCCATCGCCCGCCGCGCGATCGAGCGCCACGGCGGCAGGCTGCGCCTGGGCAACCACCCGGACGGCGGCTTCCTGGCCAGCATCGATCTGCCGATGCACCGGCAGATCGGCTGAACGGCACGTCTTTACGGAGAGTCACCATGAGCCTTCCTGCCCTGGTTATCCCGCCTCCCGGCGCTCCCCTGCCGTCTGCCGCGTTGCAATTCGGCATGCCGCAGGACGATCCGCAAAGCCTCGTGCTGGCCGTGGAACTGGCGCGTCTGGCCGCGCAGTGGCGGCGACACTGGCCCGGCCTGCGCCTGAGCCTGCCAGCCACCGGCACCTGGCCGCTGGAAAGTTGGCCCGAGGCATTGCACGGCGCGCTGGACGCCCTGCTGCAGGCCGCACTGGAACGGCAGCCCGACGCCGCACTGGAACTGCTGCTCAGCTCCGCGCGCGGGCTTCTGCGAGTAGACCTGCGTGGACACGACCCGCTCGCGCGGGCCTGGCTACCGGACGCGCTGCGTCCGGCCCAGCGCCTTGCCGCCTGGCAGGGCGGGCGCCTGCTCTGGCGGGCTCACGGCAAAGGCTGGAAGATTCGCCTGGGCTTGCCGCTCAGCCCCGCCAGGCGCTGACGAATCCGGCCGGATCGAGCGGCGCCGGACGACGAAGCTCGCCGACCGGCGTGCCCAGATAGATGAAGCCGACGATCCGCTCGTTGGCGGCCAACCCCAGCCCCTGGCGCACGAACGGGTCGAAGGCCATCGCGCCAGTACGCCACATCGCCCCCAACCCCTCGACATACGCCGCCTGGACGATGCCATAGGCGGCGCAGCCGGCCGCCAGCCACTGCTCGATTTCCGGCACCTTGGGGTGGTCCTGCAGCCGCGCTACGGCGACGATCAGCATCGGCGCCCGCAGCGGCATCGCGCGCGCCTTGGCCAAGGCCTCCGGCGTAGCGTCGGGCTGCTCGGCCTGCAACGCGCGGGCGAACAGGTCACCCAGGCGCTCCCGCGCATCGCCCTCCACCGTCAGGAACCGCCACGGACGCAACTGGCCGTGATCCGGCGCACGCAGGGCGGCGCGGAACAGGCGGTCCAACTGTTCGGCAGACGGCGCCGGTTCCCCCAGGCGAGCGTGGGACACACGGTTCTGCAACGCGTCGAGAGCCTTCATCGGCCACCTCCAGACAAAATCGAAAGCCGCCATTGTAGACGCAAAGTTTTCGCATTTGCCCAACGAGCTGGCGAAGCGTCAGGCCGCCCGGCCCGGCGACAGGGTCGGCTGCAACGGCGGCGTCAGCGGTGGCAGGCCATAGGCGGCACGGGCGGCATCGCAGTTGGGATTGTGCTGGCCATTGACCCAGGACGCCTCGAACTCCCGACAGGTCGAGGAACGCTGCTCGTACATCGTGCAGCGCACACCGCAGCCAACCTCGCCGAGCAGGCCCACGCAGCGCACCGGGCGAACCTCGGTGCCACGCATGGCGACCCTATGGGGGCTGACCTGGACGACCTGATCATCCGGTACTACACCACCGGAGGACTGGCACTCGCCAAAATAGAAGGACACACGAAAATGCGCACAGCAGGCGCCGCAGTTCAAACACGGATTGTCTTGGGACATGGATGCGATTGCACCAGAGAAACCGGCGAGCGCCGGCGGGCGAAGCAAGATTCTATCCATCCCGCATGACTTGTGAAGAGGGCGAATTCACTCGGTTTACACTTGCCCGACGGCAGGTAGAATGGCCGGTTCCACGATAGCTGAGCGCCGCCGCATGGCCCTGCCGACATTACGTACTCTTGGTTTCATCATCGGCATCTTCGTGATCACCCTGGCGGTCGCCATGTTGGCCCCGATGGCCACTCTGCTGTACTACGGCCGCGCCAACGAACTGCATCCGTTCATCTGGTCCGCCATCATCACCTTCACCTGCGGGCTGGGCATGGTCATCCCCGGGCGCCCGGACCAGGTGCACCTGCGCCCACGGGACATGTACATGCTCACCGTGTCGAGCTGGGTGATCGTCTGCTTCTTTTCTTCGCTGCCGTTCATGTTCGCCCGGCACATCAGCTTCACCGACGCCATCTTCGAGAGCATGTCCGGCATCACCGCTACCGGCTCCACCGTTCTCAGCGGCCTGGACAGCATGTCGCCTGGCATCCTGATCTGGCGCTCGCTGCTGCACTGGCTGGGCGGCATCGGCTTCATCGCAATGGCGGTAGCGATCCTGCCGATGCTGCGCATCGGCGGCATGCGCCTGTTCCAGACCGAATCCTCCGACCGCTCCGACAAGGTCATGCCGCGCTCGCACATGGTGGCCAAGTACATCGTCGGGGTGTACGTCGGCATAACCATCCTTGGCGCGCTCGCCCTCTGGTGGGCAGGTATGGGCCTGTTCGACGCGGTCAACCACGCCATGTCGGCGATCTCAACCGGTGGTTTCTCCACTTCCGACCAATCGCTGGCCAAGTGGCACCAGCCCGCCGTGCACTGGGTCGCGGTGGTGATCATGATCCTGGGCAGCATCCCGTTCGTGCTCTACGTAGCTACCCTGCGCGGCCATCGCAAGGCGCTGCTCAAGGACCACCAGGTCCACGGTTTCCTTGGCCTGCTGCTGTTCACCTGGCTGGTGATGGGCACCTGGTACTCGGTGAACTCCGACCTGTCCTGGTTCGACGCCTTCCGCATCGTCGCGGTGAACGTCACCTCGGTGGTCACCACCACCGGCTTCGCCCTGGGCGACTACAGCCTCTGGGGCCATTTCTCGATCATGCTGTTCTTCTACCTGGGCTTCATCGGCGGCTGCTCCGGCTCCACCGCCGGCGGCATCAAGATTTTCCGCTTCCAGGTCGCCTTCACCCTGCTGCGCGCCAGTCTCTACCAGTTGATCCATCCGCGCGCAGTGATCAAGCAGAGCTACAACGGCCACCGCCTCGACGAAGAAATCGTGCGTTCGATCCTGACTTTCTCGTTCTTCTTCGGCGCCACCGTCGGCGTACTGGCGCTGGGCCTGTCGTTCCTGGGGCTGGACTGGATGACCGCACTGACCGGCGCGGCCAGCACCGTGGCCGGCGTAGGCCCCGGCATGGGGCCGATCATCGGCCCGTCGGGCAACTTCGCCTCCCTGCCGGACGCCGCCAAGTGGCTGCTGTGCGCCGGCATGCTGTTCGGTCGCCTGGAAATCATCACCGTGCTGGTGCTCTTCACCCCGGCGTTCTGGCGGCATTGATTGCCCTTGCGGCCACACTGGCAGGATGCACGCGCCATCATCCCATCCGCCGTAACGGCTACGCCCGTGCGCAGCTAACACCGCCCTGCGCTTCAGAGCCCGTCCCGGTACTCTCCTGGCGTCATGCCGAACCAGCGGCGGAAGGCACGGAAGAAGTTGCTCGGTTCGGAGAACCCCAGCAGGTAGGCGATTTCCAGCAGCGTCATGCGCGGCGTGGCGAGGTACTGTTCGGCCAGATCGCGGCGGGTGTCGTCGAGTAGCTGCTGGTAGCTGGTCCCCTCTTCCTGCAAACGGCGCTGCAAGGTGCGTTCGGACAGATGCAGCGCCTGCGCCACGCCCTCGCGCTTCGGCTCGCCCTGGGGCAGCAGGCGGCACAGTACCTGGCGCGTCTGGTGGCTGAATCGGCTGCTGACGAAGCGCGCCAGGTACTCCCCGGCGAAACGGTCGTGCAGGCGCGCCAACTCCTCGTTGGCGGTGGGCAGCGGTGCGCTCATGTCCTCGTGGGAAAACAGCATGGCGCAGTGCGTGTGGCCGAAGCTCAGCGGCGCCTGGAACAGTTCGCGGTAAGGCGCGGCATCGGCCGGCGGCTCGCCGGCAAGGCGCACTTCCAGCGGCTGGATCGGGCGGCCGGTGATCCAGCGCAGCATGGCGATCAGGCTGGCCAGCGAGCACTCGGCGCTCTGCCGTGGCACCGGCACGCGGTCGCCGTGCACGGTGAGGCTGTACAGGCAGCCTTCGGGCAGGCGGCGGAAAGTCAGGTCGGCGCCCTCGGCGATGATCCGCTGGTAGCGCTCCAGGCGCTCGAAGCCTTCGCCCAGGTTGCGGCTGGACATCAGTGCATAGCCCACCACCGGAAACGCCGGCGTATGCACTCGTGCGATATTCAGGCCAATGGCGGGATTGCCGGACAACTCCACCGCACGGTTCCACAGCCGGCTTATGGAGTCCTGCGCAAAACGCGCATCGGGATCGTCGAGGGCGGCGAAATCCAGCCCGAGCTCGGTGAACAGAGCCCGGCAGTCCAGGCCCTCCATTTCCAGGGAGTGGACGATCCCCCGCACCCAGCTCGACAGGGTTGTACGCTCAGGCATGCTCGATTCTTCTGGTTATGGTGATGGCCGGCGCCAACGATGCGGCACACGCGGATACTAAACTGGCACCCTATGTCATCCGCAAGTCCGAAGGCTCCGGCCTAAACTGGCGCCATCACAACAACAGGAGGTGCGCCATGAGCACCCAGAGCGCCGATCGTTTCCAGAGCTTCGCCGAGTTCTACCCCTACTACCTGCAGGAACACAGCAATGCTGTCTGCCGCCGTCTGCACTACGTCGGCAGCCTGCTGGTGCTGGGCATACTCGCCTACGCCATCGCCAGCGGGCACTGGCTGTGGCTGCTGGCCATGCCGCTGGCCGGCTACGGCTTCGCCTGGGTCGGCCATTTCGTGTTCGAGAAGAACCGCCCGGCCACCTTCAAGTATCCGCTGTGGTCGCTGATGGGCGACTGGGTGATGCTCAAGGACGCCTTCACCGGCCGCATCCGCTTCTGACCGCCAGTAACGACCGGTGCAGCCTTCAGCGCGCGGCGCTACGCTGCGTCGTGCGCTCGAAGAGCATCGCCTGCACCTCCCCGCCGGCATGCCGGGCCACGCGCCGCCAACTGGCGGGCACATCGGGAATCTCGTCGTCGTTGTAGCGGCTCATCACCAGCCAGACGCGGCCATCGTCCTGCGGCAGGTCGGCCAGGTGATCGACGAAAACATGCCGGCGGTCGTCGATCAGCGAACCGAAGCCATAACGTCCCGGGCGCCCGGACGAACCGTCCGCCGCCGGCGCGGTGTACAGCAGCGGCTCGCTGCCGGTGCGGTTGTAGTAGCGGAATGTCAGGTACCAGAGGATATCGTCCACCACCACGCGGTCGCCGTGGCGGTAATGCGCGTTCACGTAGGCCACCATGCCGTCGAACTGCTCGTTCGGGTCAGCCGCGAACGTCTGCCCCAGGCCCACGCACTCCAGCCCCAGCAACGTCACCAGCATGGCCGCGCCCAGCGCGCGGCGCGACGCCAGCAGGCGGTCCAGCGCCACCGCCAGCAGCAGCGGCAGGCCCAGGGCGAAGGCCGTCAGGTAGCGCTCGACGAATACTGGCGAGAGGAACGACACGCCATACAGCAACAGCAACGGCAAGCCGCAATATAGTGCCAGCAGCACGCCGCTGCGCAGGCGACTGCGATCGCGCAGCAGCACCAGCAGCGTCGCCGCCAGCAGCAACATCGGCAGGCCGAGCAGCACCGGCCAGGGCAGCTCGTTGCCGTCGGACTGCGCCAGCCATTGCCAGAGCATCGAGGGCAGCGACAGCGCATCGACCGGCGGCTGCCAGCCGACATCGCCACCGGCCACCAGTACGCGCATATGGCCAAGCAGATCGAGCAGCCCCGGCAGCCAGGGCAGGACCAACACGCCGATGGCCAGATTGGCCAGCCACCAGTCGCGCCGCCGCAGCGGGCTGTCCGCCAGAGAAGCCAGCCAGAGCCAATGCACCAGCAGGCCCAGCACGGTGAAGTAATGGGTGTAGAACGCCGCCGCCATCAGCAGCACATAGACCGCCAGATAGCGACGCCGCCCACCCTCCAGCCAGTACAGCAATGCCAGGGTCGCCGCCAGCAACCAGCACCCCAACAGCGAATACATACGCACTTCCTGGCTGTAGCGCACCGCCGTGGGCAGCAGCGCCAGCAACAGCATGGCGAGAAAGGCCGCGCGGCGGCTGGCGAGCCGCCATGCCAGCCAGGCGCCAAGCGACACAGCCAGAACACCGAACAGCGCGCTCAGCAGACGCAGCGAGAGGATGCCGTCGCCCAGCACCTGCACCCACACATGCAGGAGCAGAAAATACAGCGGCGGATGCACGTCGTGGGCAGCGTGGCGCCACAACTGCAACGGCGAATACTGGGCAAGGATCAGGCTGGAGCTCTCGTCGCCCCAGATGGCCGAAGCGGTCAGTTCATGCAGCCGCAGGTACAGGGCGAGCGCCAGCAGCGGCAGGAACCACCACTGACGCAACAGGCTAGGAAAGCTCGACGGCTCGCGGGACGACATCACACCCTCGCAGGAAATATTTCCGTGCTGCTGAGTGTATGCCAGCCGCACCGAGCCTACCGGCGGATCAGCAGTTCCCGAGCCCGCGCCTGGTCTTCCGGCGCCAGCTCGGCCAGCAGCTCCACCTCGCCGGAAATCAGCGCGCCCACCGGCACGCCGTCGCGGTAGAGCACCCGATTGCCGGCCAGCGCCGGCACCTTGCGTCCGGGCAGCAGCGTGCCGGTGAGGTTCAGCGGGTCCACCGCCGATACCACCAGCCACTCCCCACCCGCGTCCCTCCGGCGCACTTCGCGCAGCAGACCGACCGCCTCCGGCAAGGCGAACTGCTCACCGGTAAGCCCGGCGACGAAACGCCCACCGCGAATCTCGCCCCGCGCCTCCAGGCGGTGGTAGACGCGCAGCAGATCGCGCCACGGCGGCAGCCAGTCGGCCTCGCGGTCGAGCAGCCGCCAGCAGACCACGCCGTAGCGGCGCAGCAGCGTCATGGCGATGTGTTCCAGGGTTTCCGCCAGCAGCCGTGCCCCCGGCTCCAGCGCCGTGCGCCGCAGCAATGCCCAGCGTCCGGCGTCGGCCATGCCGAACAGCGGCGTGCGCGAGCGGCGCTGTGGTTGACGCCGGACCGCCGGCATCAGCAGCGCGCGCAGGCCGGCGAAGCTGTCGGCATTCACCCGCCCCGCCGCCACCAGCTCGCCCAGCACACTCTCCAGCTCGGTACGCAGCAGATGCGCATCGCTGGCCAGTTCGTCGAAGAATGTCGCGCCGTGCTCCCTGAGCACATCCAGCACCTTGTTCGCCTTGGCCGACAGCTCGTCATCCGCCTGGGCTGTCGCCAACGCGCCCCACAGACCCATCTGCGCACGCGGCAGCAGCACGATCGGCGTGCTTTTCAGCGGGCCGCCACGGCCACGAGACGCACCACGTCCCGGCAAACGGGCCCAGACGATGCGGCCAGCCCGGCACAGATCGTCCAGCCAGTTGATCCCGTAGTCCGCCACGCGGCTCGGCAGGATGTCGCTCTCCCATGCAACGGCGGCGGCCTGGAAGCCTTCGAGCTGGCTGAGCACGCCAGCCAGGGATTCGGCCCCGCGCACCCGACCGCTGGCGGAAACCCGTTGCCAGTCGAACAGAAAGCGCATGAAATCGGCGCGCTGCACCGGCTCGATCTCCCGCCGCAGGCGCTTGACCGTATAGCGGTGGATACGCGCCAGCAGGTGCCGCTCACACCATTCCTCTTCGCCAGTGCCGGGCGTGAAGCGCCCACGCAGCACATAGCCTTCGCGCTCCAGGCTGGCCAGGGCGAAACCGGCATCGGTGCCGGAGATGCCCAGGTCATCGGCCAACTCGCGCTGCAGGCGCGGACCGAAGCCGGTCAGACGGGCACGCACCAGATCGACCAGCGCCTCGTCGGCCGCGCAGTCCTCGCGCAACGCTGCCGGCAGATCGAGCGCAGGCTTCGCCACCGCCTGCGGGTGCAGCGCGCGCCACTGGCAGAAGCGTTCCGCCGCGACCCAGACCGCGCCGCCGGGCAGTTCCAGACGTGTCGCCCGCCCCGCTCTGGCCAGCGACTTGAGCAGCAACGGCCAACCTTCGTTGGCCTGCGTCTCGGCCTCGCGAATGCAACCCAGAGCGCTCAGGGCCTCGTGCATCTCGTCTGCGTCACGGGCTTGCGGCCAGGCTTCGGCACGCACCGCCGCAATGGCCTCGACATCCAGCGCCCCGAGGTCGTCGGCGCTTTCCGGGTCGGTCCAGCGGCGGCTCTGCACCGCCTGGGTACGGCGCTCCTCCAGCGGTGCATCGTCGAGGAAGGCGTAGGGGCTGGCCGACAGTACCTCTGCCGCCAGCGGCGACGGTGCCGGCAGATCGCGCGCCAGCAGCGTCACCTCGCCGCGCTCCATCCGCCGCAGCAGGGCCAGCCAGCCCTCGCAGTCCATCGCTTCGTGCAGGCAGTCGTCGAGGGTTTGCGCCACTAGCGGATGATCGGGAATCTCGCGCTCGCCGACGATGTTCTCCAGGCACGCCACCTGGTCGGGGAACACCGAGGCCAACAGGTCCTCGCTGCGCATGCGCTGCAACTGCGGGGCGACCTTGCGCCCGCCGGCATAACGCGGCAGGGCGAGCGCCGTGGTGGCGTTCCAGCGCCAGCGCACGCCGAACAACGGTGCATCGAGCAGCGCCTGGATCAGCACATGCTCGGCACTGTTGGAATGCAGATAGCGCCACACTTCGTCCAGCGGGAAGCTGTGGCTGGTGGACAGGGAGAGAATGATCGCGTTCTCGGTGGCCGCGGCCTGCAGCTCGAAGTTGAAGGTCCGGCAGAAACGCTTGCGCAGGGCCAGGCCCCAGGCGCGGTTGATGCGGCTGCCGAACGGCGAATGGATGACCAGTTGCATGCCGCCGGATTCATCGAAGAAGCGTTCGAGGATCAGCGTCCGCTGGGTCGGCAGCGCGCCCAGGGCATGGCGGGCGCGTGCCAGGTATTCCACCAGTTGGCGGGCAGCGCCGTCATCCAGGGCGAGCTCGTCGTGCAGCCAGCCGATGGCCCGCGCCAGCGGTTCCGCATCGCCCTCGCCCTGCGCCAGCAGCTCATCCAGACGTTCGCGAAGGCGCGCCACGCTGAACGACAGCTCGTCGCTGCGCCCCGGCGCCTCGCCGAGCCAGAACGGAATGTTCGGCGGCTGCCCCTGGGCATCCTCGACGCGCACCCGGCCTGGCTCGATGCGCAGGATGCGATAGGAGATGTTGCCGAGCTGGAACACATCGCCGGCCAGGCTCTCCACGGCAAAGTCTTCGTTCACCGTGCCCACGGCCAGCCCCTGCGGTTCCAGCAGCACGGCGTAGTCGCCGGCATCGGGGATAGTGCCGCCGGACGTCACCGCGGTCAGCCTCGCCCCACGGCGGCCGCGCAGGCGCTGGTGCACGGCATCGCGGTGCAGGTAGGCGCCGCGCTGGCCGTTGCGGCTGGGGTAGCCTTCGGCGAGCGTGCGCAGCAGGGCGTCGAAGCGCTCGCGGCCAAGGTCGGCATAGGGCTGCGCGGCGCACAACAGCTCGAACAGTGCGTCTTCCTGCCATTCCCGGCAGGCCACTTCAGCGACGATCTGCTGCGCCAGCACATCCAGCGGCGCATGCGGGATCACCAGCGCGTCCAGTTCGTCACGGCGCACGCTGTCGAGCAGCGCCACACATTCCACCAGATCGTCACGCGAAGCTGGGAACAGGCGCCCCTTGGGCGTCCCGCCGACGCTGTGCCCGGAGCGTCCGACGCGTTGCAGGAAGGCGGCGATGGAGCGCGGCGAGCCGAGCTGGCAAACCAGCTCCACGTCACCGATATCGATACCCAGCTCCAGCGAAGCGGTGGCCACCAGCACCCGCAACTGGCCGGCCTTGAGCCGTCGCTCGGCCCCCAGACGCAACTCCTTGGAAAGGCTGCCGTGGTGCGCCGCCACCCAGCCGGCGCCGATGCGCTCGGCCAGGTGCCGGGTAACGCGTTCGGCCTGTCGCCGGGTGTTGACGAACACCAGTGTGGTGCGGTGCTCGCCGGCCAGTTCGGCCAGGCGGTCGTAGACCTTGTCCCAGACGTCGTGGGACATCACCGCCTCCAGCGGCGCCGGTGGCACTTCAAGGTTCAGGTCGCGCTGGCGGCTGTAGCCTATATCGACAATGCGGCAGGCAGCGTGCCGACCGACCAGGAATGCCGCCACCGCCTCGATGGGTTTTTGCGTGGCGGACAGGCCGATGCGCACCAGCGGCGAGTCGCACAATGCCTGCAGGCGTTCCAGGGACAACGCCAGGTGGCTGCCGCGCTTGCTCGACGCCAGCGCGTGGATTTCATCGACGATCACGCTGCGCGCGCCGGCCAGCATGGCGCGCCCGGAATCGGAGCCGAGCAGTACGTACAGCGATTCAGGCGTGGTAACCAGGATATGCGGCACCCGCCGGCGCATCGCCTCGCGCTCGCCGGAAGTGGTGTCGCCGGTGCGTACGGCGGTGCGGATGTCTACTTCAGGCAACCCCTGCTCGCGCAGCGCCGCGCGGATGCCGGCCAGCGGTTCTTCGAGGTTGATGCGGATGTCGTTGGACAGCGCCTTGAGCGGCGAGACATAGACCACGGTGGTGCGGTCCGGCAACTCGCCACCGTTGGCCAGTCCCTCGCGCACCAGCGCGTCGATGGCGGCGAGAAAGGCCGTGAGCGTCTTGCCCGAGCCGGTAGGCGCGGCCACCAGGGTCGAGTCGCCGGCCTGGATCGACGGCCACGCCTGCGTCTGCGCCTCGGTGGGCGCGGCGAAATGCGCGCGGAACCACGTGGCCACCGCCGGATGGAAGGCAGCCAGCACGTCGCCGCGAACGCGGGCGGGAAGCGAGGTGGAAGTCATGAACCCACTATGGTGGCGCGCGATGTCGGTCACAAGGACCGCTGATCGCTGCTCGCCGCCGCCAGTGCTTCCCGCTACGCTGCGCGCATCGGCATCCGGACGAAACGACATGAGCGAAAAAGACCGCGACTGGTACTGGCAACAGGTCAGGAACCAGAACCAGCCTCCCCCCGAACAGCCGCCCCGCCGCGACTGGCGGGCGTTGCTCAAGCCGTTGCCGTGGCTGCTGGTCCTGGCGCTGCTGATCGGCGCCGGCACGGCGCTCTGGCGCAACCCCGCCGGCCAGCACTGGCTGCAGGAGCGCTGGATACTGCTGCAAAGCCGCCTGGGCCTGGCCCCGGAAGGCACCAGCCACGCTCCGGCGGCCTCCCGCTACAGCGACAGCCCGCGCCGGCTGTCCGAGTGCATCAAGCCCGGCAACGTGATCGACGACGACGTCCGCGCCTGCGTGAAGGGCTACCGGCCGAAGACCTGGTAGCCCATCGCACAGAGCTAGAACTTGGCGAAGTTCAGCGCGTCGACAATGATTGAACCGCCGATGCCGGTCAGTGACAGCAACAGCGCGCGAACCAGCGGTTCCTCCGAATAGCGGGAGAAGGCGCCTGTCTTCAGCCCGGCGATATGCGCACGGATCGCCTCGAACTTCGAATACTCCGGGTTGTTCCTGTTCTCGCGCAGCAGGTACGAATCGAAGTGCTGCAACGCCTGGGCGCGCGCTTTCTCAGCCGCGCGCCGCAAGCCCAGGGCAGAGAAGAACAGAATCAGGCCGGTCAGCACAAAGGAAATCACCAGGCCCGGCGGCGTCGGCCAGTTGTCGAAGAGGCTGCTGCGCGAGGCGATCAGGATCAGCAGGACCACCGTTGGCGCATAGATCAGGCGGCTGACGGCGGCGGTCCGACGGGCGATCAGGTTGATGTCCACCCAGTCGTCGATGCAGGCGTGACGTGGCACGCCGAAGATTTGCTGGTGCTGCCTCTCCAATTCGTACGGCCACTTCGCATGGTGGTTGATCAACTGGCGGATGAACCGGCTGAGCAGCCAGTTGGCGTCCACCACCCAGAACACCAGGAGCTGGAATGCCAGCACGGGCAGCATCCAGGGCGTCTTGCCTACCAGCAGTTCGCCGCGGATGGGCATGCCGTCCAGCGGCCAGAGCACGTAGAGCACGCCTGTCGCCGCGGCGAATATCCACGTCGCCAGCGCCGCCCTCAGCAATCGGGCGCCGAACGCTCCACCCAGGCAGTGCTCGCGCCAGAACGCCTGCAGGTCGATGAAGGGCCGGCCATCGCTTCCCGGGTACGAACCCTGGCTGAGCGGCACGGGCGGCAAGCTTTTCAGGCTTTGCGCCGAGAGAGGGAACAGCACCAGCAGCAGGTAGGCGCCAAAGCGCCTGAGCCAGGGCCCCTTGGACTTCTTCGCCCGCCACGCCGGGAAGCGGCTCCAGAGCCCCGGCGCGTGTACCAGGCAGTACTCACGCTCGATCTCCTGGCGATTGAGCCGCAGGCAGCGCCAGCCCCATGCCAGGGCGGAGATGGAAATCAGCAGGGCCAGTACGCGCAGCGCCATCGTCGGCCAGGCGCTGATGCCCTCGAAGAGGAACATCGGCTCGCCCAGCCCGTTCTCGGTCAGCATCTGCCTGGACTGATAGCCCCAGAGCAGGGTCAGCACGAAGATCACCGAAGGCAGCGCCAGGTAGTAGATCGACGAGTCGAACAGCCCGCCCGGGACCGGCCTGGTCTTCGGATCGTCCGACTCCATCTCGCGATGACGCCTGATCAGTTGCGCGGTCAGCAGCCCCAGGAGGATCAGCACGAAGGTTATCCAGATCAGTTGTACGCGCCATTGCAGGGCTGCCACCCAGGCGAACAGGCCCGCCACCAGATAGAAGGCCAGCGGCAACCGGCGCACCCAGCCCGGCAGCTCACTGCGGCGGTGCTTGCGGTCCTGCAACTCGTCGACCCACCACCAGCCCAGGAACAGCATCAGGGCAGCCACCAGCAGAACCAGCCAGCCGCCGCGCCACATTGACATCACCGCATCCAGGCGCCCCTGCAGCGCATCGGTGATCTGTGGATAAGGCGGTGGCGGCGCATCCTGCAGGCAGGACAGGGCCATGATGTCCTGCGTCTTCGCCGGCAAGCCCTCGCCCGCCGCCCAGGAACGCCGCGACCTCGGCGCTTCGCAATAAGCCCCCCGCGCGGCGCGGAGCCTGCTTGCCAGGGGAATGAACCCGCTGGCACCGATTTCGTAGATGCCCGGCGACAACAAACTGGCCCCGGATGGATCGAACTTCGCCTGCTTGTAGGCGAAATCCCGTTCGGACAGCGCCGCCAGCACCGCGACGAACACTGCGCTCTGCAAGCTGTCGCGGAACGGCGGTACATCCTGCTGCAACGCCTGGGTCAGGGTCAGGCCGTAGGGTGAAGCCAGGACCAGATTGCGGGTGGTTTCCGTCTGGCCGGCCTGCAGCATTCGCGCGTCCAGGTCGGTGGAGAAATACAGCTTGTTCGGCAAGCGTCCCTTGAGCGCCTGCAGCACCAGCAGCTTGTCGTAGGCGTCGGTGCCCAGAACACCGATCGCGCTGATGCCGTATTCGCCATTGCGCCGGTAGTTCTCGTCCAGCCTGGCAATGTGATCGGCCAGGCGTCGCAGATAGTCGAGCTGCGTGTCGCCATCGGCGCTTTCCAGCGCACCGTGCACCTGGCTCGTCGACTTGTCCGGCGTGGCCGGCGCCTTGTCGGGCGCCTTGCCGGCCTGTTCCGGCAGGCGGCCATCGATGCCGCGCAGGTAGCTGAAGCGCAACACCCAGTCGTCAACCATGTCGCGGTCTTCGCCATTCAGCCGTGCGCGGTCCACGACCCGCGCCCTGAAGCTCTCGGTCAATGCCCGCGAATAGTAGCTGTCCCACTCCGAGATCAGCGCAATGCGCCCACCGCCGTACAATGCATTGGCGGCCTGGCATTCGGTGCCGCTGCGCAGCGACACCCCTCGGCTGCACTGCACGCCATTGACCGGATCGACATGGCGCAGGCGCAGTTCGTCCAGCAACAGGGAGGAAAGACGTCCATCGTCGCTGACGGTGCGCAGCAACTTCATGTTTTCGTTCACCTGTTCGAGCGTCGCCTTGTTGTCCACCGGGGAAGTGCAGCCCAAGCGCCTCATTTCGCGGCTTGGGACTACCTTGCCGCACAGCAGAAGGTTGCGTTCGGCCGTAGCCAGCGGCGAATAGATTTCGAGGTCCGCGTACTTCCGGTCACGGGCATTCAGGTACATCTGCTGCAACAGCGAAGAGGTCGACGGGCCGATGACCTTCATCGGCTCGGCCTGCGTCCCGTCGGGCGATACCTGCCTGGCGAGGTAACCACGCAAGTCCTGCAGCCGTACCAGCGGGTCAGGCTCCAGGTACTCCTGCTTGACCCAGAACAGCAGTGTCCGCTCGTTCGGCCGTGGCTGGCCCATGAGATTCCTGGGCGGGTCCAGCGGATTGGAAACCAGCGACTCGTAGGGAATCTCCTCGCGCATGGCGCTGGCGGGCAGCTTTTGCTCAGGTTTCAGGCAACGAATGTGCTGCTCGTCCTCCGGCACCAGGTGCGCATTCTTGAATCCCGCCAGCACCGCATAGCGCACCCGGCGGCGCAGCTCTACCTCATCGGCATAGGGACCGCCTTCGAGCACTGCGACCATTACCCTGGTACCGGGCGTCACAAGCTCAGGGGCCACCTGGCTCGTGCACAGATCAATCTTCTGATCATCGCCGTTGAGCTCGCGCGACTCCTTGAGCTTCTTGCGATATCGCTCCAGCGCGTCGAACGGGTCTTGCCACAGCCGCGCCTCGATCGGCATCTGTGCCTGGAATTGCCCGCCGACAGGACGAGGTTCGAGAAAAGGCGCGCGAGTCAGCGCGAAGGTGGAAACGACCAGGCTGAGAATGACCGCTCCGCCCGGTATCCAGAGGGCGAAGTTGCTCCCTGAGTCCTTGTTGTCCATGGCCCCTCCCGACACCTCGGGCCGACCGTTAACAATGCCTCAAGGCTCAGGCAGGGAGCGTCGCTACGCATGCCAGGGCCGGGTCCATCGCCTCTCGCACGCCAACAGGACAACCGCACTCGGGCTGGAGGTTACTCCCTTTCCCTTGCCGGCCACGGGACGAGCGAACCACTCGGCACTGGCCGACCGACCGGATGCACCGGGCTGTGCGTGACTGCCTACGCGTCCCCGCCGGGGAATCAGCCCTGTTCGATCGACGGAACCTCCACGACTCAACATAGCCCAGCGCCAGAAAACTGTACAAATCTCATACAGCCCGCCAGTCATTTGGCGAAACCGCCGAGCGTGAACGTGGAGGCCCGCGAAACTGGCGCCAGATCAGGACTCGTCGTTCTGCCCCAGGCCGTGCTGGCGCAGCTTGTTGGCAATGGTGGTGTGCGAAACTCCCAGGCGCTTGCCCAACTGGCGGCTGCTCGGGTGCTCGCGGTAGAGGCGCTCCAGCACGGCCTTCTCGAAGCGGCCGACAATGACGTCCAGCCCGCCTTCAAGGGAGAAGTCACCCAACGGGTGCGGTGCGCCGTAGTCCGGCAGGCGGATGTGCTCGGGCTTGATGGTGCCCCCCTCGCACAGCGAAACCGCCTGGAACAGCACGTTCTCCAGTTGCCGCACATTGCCCGGCCAATGGTAGCGGCCCAGGCGGTCCAGGGCTTGCGGCAGCAGCCTGGGCAGCGGGCAGCCGATCTGCCGGCTGGCCTGGTCAAGGAAGTGTTCGACCAGCGGCTCCAGGCCATCGAGGCATTCGCGCAGCGGCGGGATATGCAGCGACAGCACGTTCAGGCGGTGATAGAGGTCCTGGCGGAATTCGCCCTTGGCGCAAAGCTCGGAAAGATCGACCTGGGTGGCGCAGATCACCCGCACGTCGAGATACACCTCCTCGTCGCTGCCCACCCGACGGAAACAGCCATCCTGCAGGAAGCGCAGCAGCTTGGCCTGCAGGCGCGGGCTCATCTCACCGACGCCATCGAGGAATAGCGTGCCGCCGGCGGTCAGTTCCAGCAGCCCGAGCTTGCCTTCCGGGCGCGCGCCCTCGAAAGCGCCGGGACCGTAGCCGAACAGCTCGGTCTCGGCCATCGACTCGGGCAGGCCGGCGCAGTTCAGCGCCATGAACGGCGACTGTCCGCGCGGGCTGGCCAGGTGGCAGGCGCGGGCCAGCAGTTCCTTGCCGGTGCCGGTCTCTCCCTCGATCAGCAGCGGCGCATCCAGGGGCGCCATGCGCCGTGCCTCGCGCACCACGGCGGCCATCACCCGCGAGCTCTGGAAGATACTGTCGAAGCCGCGCAGCTCCAGGCGCCGCACGTTGTAGATGCGTTCGCCGACACGGTCGGCGCGGTGCAGCGTCAGCACGGCACCGGCCAGCGCCTCGCTTTCATCGTGCTCGGTCTGCAGCGGGGCGATGTCGGCGAGGAATACGTCGCCCTTCACCTTCACCCGCAGGCCGTTGATGCGCGCCTTGTTGGCCCGCACCAGTTCCGGCAGGTCGAGGTCTTCGACATAGCGCGACAGCGGGATACCTGGCACCTCGTCGACGCGCACGCCAAGCAACTGCGCCGCCGCCCGGTTGCCGGCGACGATCTGCCCGGCCATATCGATGGACAGCACCGGGAACTCCAGCGCCGCCAGCAGCGCATTCAGCTCCAGGTGGCGACGCTCGCTGGGCATCAGACCGACGCGCTTGACGCCGAACACTCCGGGCACTGCTTCGAGCTTGGGCTTGAGCGACTGGAACTGAAGATTGATGAGATTCGGACAAAGCAGGTAGATGGCGTTGCCCTGCTCGCCGCCGACCTCGCCGCGATTGACGTTGATGCCGTAGTCGACCAGCAGATTGAGGATGTCGCGCAGGATACCGACGCGATTCTGGCAGTGCACTTTTATGCGCATGGGGAGCCCGTGATTGTGGTTCTGGTGGGCGCTCCGGCGGCCTTCTTTCGCAAGGCGGCCGGAAATTTCCGTCAAGAATATGTGACACAAGGACGCATCTTCAAGCCAACAAGAAGCGATAACCCGCAAAAGCGTAATCAATTCTTTACGAAATCAGGCCCGCGCAGGTTCGCCAGGCTTCCATGCGGGGGCTGTCCAGCGGCACGACTCGCGCTAATTGTTGGTCATCAGAACAACAAAGCCCGATGCCGGAGGCTCCATGAAGACAACGCAGTACGTGGCCCGCCAACCTGACGAGAACGGTTTCATCCATTACCCGGAAGCCGAGCACCAGGTCTGGAACACGCTGATCACCCGCCAGTTGAAAGTGATCGAGGGCCGCGCATGCCAGGAGTACCTGGATGGCATCGACCAGCTCGGCCTGCCGCACGACCGCATTCCGCAACTGGACGAGATCAACAGGGTCCTCCAGTCCAGCACAGGCTGGCGCGTGGCGCGGGTGCCAGCGCTGATCCCCTTCCAGACCTTCTTCGAACTGCTGGCCAGCCAGCAGTTCCCGGTGGCCACCTTCATCCGCACCCCGGAAGAGCTGGACTACCTGCAGGAGCCGGACATCTTCCACGAGATATTCGGCCACTGCCCACTGCTCACCAATCCGTGGTTCGCCGAATTCACCCACACCTACGGCAAGCTCGGCCTGGCCGCCAGCAAGGAAGAGCGCGTGTTCCTCGCCCGCCTCTACTGGATGACCATCGAATTCGGCCTGCTCGATACCTCGCAGGGCCTGCGCATCTATGGCGGCGGCATCCTTTCCTCGCCCAAGGAAACCGTCTACAGCCTCTCCGATACGCCCGAACACCAGAGCTTCGACCCGCTGGAAGCGATGCGCACACCATATCGCATCGACATCCTGCAACCGCTGTACTTCGTCCTGCCGGAACTCAAGCGCCTGTTCGAACTGGCGCACCAGGACATCATGGCGCTGGTCCGGGAAGCCATGCGCCTGGGCCTGCATGCCCCCAAATTCCCGCCCCGGCAAGCAGCCTGATCTGCTGCAAATACCCCCAATCTGTACCTAGGATCGGGCTCGCCATCGAACGTAAGATGGTTCACGAGCCCGCTCCTACGACCCGACCAGGAGAATCCCATGACCGCTCTCAACCAAGCCCACTGCGAAGCCTGCCGCGCCGACGCCCCGCACGTCTCCGAAGAAGAGCTGGCGACACTGATCCGCCAGATTCCCGACTGGAACATCGAGGTACGTGACGGCCACATGGAGCTGGAGCGCGTATTCCTGTTCAGGAACTTCCGCCACGCCCTGGCCTTCACCAACGCCGTGGGCGCCATCGCCGAGGAAGAAGGCCACCACCCCGACCTGCTGACCCAATGGGGCAAGGTCACCGTCACCTGGTGGAGCCATGAGTTGAAGGGCCTGCACCGCAACGACTTCATCATGGCCGCCCGCACCGACGAACTGGCGGCAAAGGCAGAGGGACGCAAATGAGTCATTTCTCCAAGGTCAACCGTGTGCCGGGCGACCCGATCCTCGGCCTGCTCGACGCCTATCGCGCCGACCCGAACCCGGCGCGGCTCGACCTTGGCGTGGGCGTCTACAAGGATGCCCAGGGCCTGACACCGATCCCGCGCGCGGTGAAGCTCGCCGAGCAGCGCCTGGTGGAGAGTGAAACCACCAAGAGCTATGTCGGCGGCCACGGTGACGCACTGTTCGCCGCACGGCTGTGCGAAGTGGTGCTGGGCACCGACTCGCGGCTGCTGGCCAGCCAGCGCGCCGACGCCACCCAGACACCCGGCGGCACCGGCGCACTGCGCCTGGCGGCGGACTTCATCGCCCGCTGCCTGCCCGGCAGGAGCATCTGGCTGAGCGACCCGACCTGGCCGATCCACGAAAGCCTGTTCGCCGCCGCCGGCGTGCGCGTTTCGCACTACCCCTACGTCGACGCCGACAACCGCCTGGACGTCGAAACCATGCTCGATGCCCTGGAGCGCGTGCCTCGTGGCGACGTAGTGCTGCTGCACGCCTGCTGCCACAACCCCACCGGCTTCGACCTGGCCTACAACGACTGGCAACGCGTGCTCGACGTGGTGCGCCGCCGCGAACTGCTGCCGCTGCTCGACTTCGCCTACCAGGGCCTGGGCGACGGCCTGGAGGAAGACGCCCGTGCCGTGCGCCTGTTCGCCGACAGCCTTTCGGAAGTGCTGATCACCAGCTCCTGCTCGAAGAACTTCGGCCTCTACCGCGACCGTGTCGGCGCGCTGATCGTATGCGCCGGCAGCGCCGCCAAGCTCACCGATGTGCGCAGCCAACTGGCACTGATGGCCCGCAACCTGTGGTCCACTCCGCCGGCCCACGGCGCCGAAGTGGTCGCCACCATCCTCGGCGACTCGGACCTCAAGACACTCTGGCTGGAAGAACTCGACGCCATGCGCGCACGCATCGCCGGGCTGCGCCTGGACCTGGTGGAGGCGCTGCGCCCCCACGGCCTGGCCGAACGCTTCGCGCACATCGCCATCCAGCGCGGCATGTTCTCCTACACCGGCCTCACCCCCGAACAGGTGCGCCGCCTGCGCGAAGAGCACAGTGTGTACATGGTCGGCAGCGGCCGCGCCAACGTCGCAGGGCTGGACGCCAATCGCCTGGGCGACCTGGCGGCAGCCATCGCCAGCGTCTGCCGCTGACGCAGCTTTCTTCCCACTCGACCGGCCAGTGCGCCGGTCTTTTTTTGCCTGCGCCTGATTACTGACGAAGCTTGCACTCAGTTCGCCGGCAACGATCCCGCATGCCGCTTCCAGCGCCCCGGCGACTGCCCGGTCCAGCGCTGGAATGCGCGGGAAAAACTCGCCGCCTCGGCGTAGCCAAGGCATTGCGCGACTTCGTGCAGATCCATGCGCGACTCCCGCAGCAGGCGTTCGGCTAGGCGCTGCCGGATGCCGTCGTTGAGCGCCTGCATGCTCTGCCCCTCCTCTGCCAGGCGGCGCTGCAGGGTGCGTTCCGAAAGCCCCAGGCGGCCGGCTACGGTGCTGGCGCCCAGCAGGCTGGCGGGCTCGCGCAGCAGCAGTTGCTGCACCAGGCGTGCGGTCGGGGTGGCGGCAAGGGTCAGCGATAGCTCGTTGCACAACTGCTCGCAGAGTTGTTCACCGCTGTCACGGGCGCTGATATGCGCCTGCGGCAGCGCTGCCAGCAGATCATCGGTGGCGAACAGCATGGCGTTGCGCGGTGCGGCGAAGCGCGGGACCTGCGCGAACAGCTCGCGGAACGCCTCGACGCCATCCGGGGCCGTCGCCTTCAGTTCGATCGCCAGCGGCCGCACTGGCCGCTGCAGCAACTCCCGCGACAATTGCAGGCAGCCGGCGATGCCACGCTCCACCACGAAGGGCCGGGCATCCTCGGGCAGCACAGTGTCGTCGTAGATCAGCCAGACGCCGCGCGGCTCCGCTTCGCTGCTCACCGGGCAGAGGGTCAGCGCCAGGCTCTGAAAGCGCCCGAACGTCTCGAACGCCTCCTGCAGCGTACGGCTGGCAAGCATGGTGAAGCCCAGATGGCCGAGAGACGTCAGGTGGTAGCGCTGGCCGGCGGCAAGGCCGAGGCCGGGGCCGCCGATGCGCTGCAGCACGTTGCGGATCACCGCCAGCTCCTGCCACGCCTGGATGCGTAGCGTGCGCGACTGCAGGTCGGCCACGGCAATGGCGCTGCCGACCAGGCACTCCTCCGGCGTCAGCCCCGCATCGCTGGCGGTTTCGAGCAGATAGCGGACCCCGGTGACCTCACGGACCTGACGCCAATCCATCGCAGGCTCCTGGTGGAATTCGTTGGCGGAAAAGATCAATTTTTGGCGGAAATCATCATGGAAGAAAGCGGGCGCGCTGACCATCCTTGAATGGCCAATAACACCCACAAGAGGCTTCCCCCATGTTCGAGTTCTTCTATGCCTTGCCAAGCCAGAACCGCGCGGCGGACTACCGCTCCTTCAGCATCGTCCCCGCCACCGGCGCCATCGGCGCTGACGTCACCGGCGTCGATCTGACCAAGCTGGGCGAGGACGGTTTCGCCGAGCTGCGCCAGGCCCTGCTGGCGCACAAGGTGCTGTTCATCCGCGACCAGTCGCTGAGCGTGGAAGACCTCGAAGCCATCACCCTGCGCCTGGGCGAATTCGGCCGCGAGCCCTATGTCGAAGGCATGCCCGGCCATCCACATGTGGTGCGGGTGGTGAAGGAAGCCAACGAGCGCACGCCGGTGGTGTTCGGCGGCGCCTGGCACACCGACTGGTCGTTCCAGGAACGGCCGCCGGCCTTCACGCTGCTCTATGGCCATGACATTCCGCCGTTCGGCGGCGACACCCTCTACGCCAACCTGGCGCTGGCCTACGAATGGCTGTCGCCCAAGCTGCGCGCGCAACTGGAAAGCCTCGACGCCATCCACAGCCCGGAACGTGCCTACGGCGCCGAAGCCAAGCACAACGACCTGATGGAGAACATGGCGGTGCGCTACGGCAGTCACGACGGCGAAGTGCGTTCCCACCCGCTGGTGATCCGCCACCCGGAAACCGGCAAGAAAATCCTCTTCGTCAACCCGGCCTACACCAGCGGCATCAAGGGCATGCGCCCCGCCGAATCGCAGCCGCTGCTCGACTACCTGTTCAGCATCGCCACCCAGCCGGCCTTCACCTGCCGTATGCGCTGGACCCGTGGCACCCTGGCGATCTGGGATAACCGCAGCACCTGGCACTACCCGGTATCGGACTACCACGGCATGCGCCGCGAGATGTTCCGCACCACGGTGGTCGGCGACGTACCGAGCCGCTGAGGAACCGCGCCATGAACGACGACAGATTCCACGACGCCGCCCGCGCCCTGGCTAACGCGCGGGCCAGCCGAACGCCCATCGCCGCCCCGGCGGCCCACTATGGCCTCGTCGACCTGGACGACGCCTACCGAGTGCAAGCGCTGGGCATCGACCTGGCCCTGGCAGCCGGCCAGCGACTGGCGGGCGCCAAGGCCGGGCTGATCTCGCCGATGATGCAGGCCGCGCTGAAGGTCGGCGAAGCGGTGTATGGCCGCCTGCTCGCCGACCTGCGCTGCCCGCCCGGCGCCAGCATCGCCCGTGAGCGCCTGTTGCAGCCGCGCATCGAGGCGGAGATCGCCCTGCTGGTCGGCCGCGACCTGCCCCCCGGCGAGCCGGACCTGGCCACCCTGCGCGCCTGCCTCGACGGCGCAGTCCCGGCCATCGAGATCAATGACACTGCGGTGGCCAACTGGCAGATCGGCCTGCTCGACTCGGTCGCCGACAACCTCTGCGCCGGCCTCTACCTCACCGGCGAACGACCACTGCCGCTGGAAGAACTGGAAGGCCGTGGGCTGGGCGTGCAACTGCAACGCAACGGCGCACCGGCCTTCCCGCCAACCCAGACGACCCTCTCGGCGATGCTCGACGTCGCCCTCTGGCTGGCCCGGCGCATGGCACGCCTTGGGGCGCCACTGAAGGCCGGCGACGTGCTGCTGTGCGGCGCGCTGGCGCCGATGTCGCACGTTGCGCCGGGTGATGAGTTCGAGCTGGAGATCGACGGGCTGGGGCGGCTCGGCTGCCGCTTCGAGCGCTGAACCGGCGACGGTGAGCCCATCAACCAAGGCCGGCGCCTCTATCCGCGCGAGATCGACATGGATGCCCCTCGCCACCGCCCCGCCGCCTGGCACGTCCCCCGCTGGAGCGACGAGCAGATCGCCCAGGCCACTCCACGAAATCGATCGGTGACGACTTGTCAGTCCGCCTGCCTCGCCGCCCAGCGCCGGTACTGCCTTGCCCGGCGCAACGTGCGCCACTGCTCCATGACCAGCGTGCGCAGCGGCGAAGCCTGTGGGTTGGGTGTGCGACGCGCGCCGATGCGGTGCAGTTGCAGCTTCACCAGCGCCATGTAGGCCAGCGCCGCAAGTGGCTTGGAGCGCCAGCGAATCGCCGGCAGCTCCGGCTGGGTCTGGCTGCCACGCTGCCAGTGCAGGACCAGTTGCGGCTCCAGCGCCAGGGCGGTGCCAATGCCGACCATATCGAGCCCGCTGTCCAGCACCTGCTGCGCCACCGGCAGACGGCGGATTCCGCCAGTGACCATCAGCGGCATCCGCGCGGCCTCGCGCATCTGGCGGGCGAACTCAAGGAAGTACGCCTCCCGCGCCAGGGTGCGGCCATCGCGGGCGTCGCCCTGCATCGCCGGTGCCTCGTAGCTGCCGCCGGAGAGCTCCACCAGGTCGACCGCCTCGGCGTTCAGCCATTCGACCACCTGGCGCGCATCACTGGCGTCGAAGCCGCCGCGCTGGAAATCCGCCGAGTTGAGTTTCACACCCACGCAGAAACCAGGCGATACCGCCGCTCGCACCGCACGTACCACCTCCAGCAACAGCCGCGCACGGTTCTCCAGGGAGCCGCCCCAGCGGTCCTGGCGCTTGTTGACCAGGGGCGAAAGGAACTGGCTGAGCAGGTAGCCGTGGGCCGCATGGATCTGCACGCCGCTGAAGCCGGCCTGCTCGGCCAGGGTGGCGGCGCGCACGAAGCGGCGGATCACCTCGGCGATGTCGTCTTCGGTCATCTCGCGGGCGACGACAAACAACTTGGAGAACCTGCCCATTTCCATCGGCACCACCGACGGCGCGATGGCGTCCTGGCCGAGGTTGGTCTGCACCTGGCGGCCCGGATGGTTCAGTTGCAGCCAGAACTGTGCGCCGCCGGAACGGCCGATGCGTGCCCATTCGCGGAAGCGCTGCAGGTGGCGCTCGTTTTCCAGCACCACGCCGCCCGGGCCGGTCATGGCGCGACCGTCGATCATCACGTTGCCGCTGAGGATCAGGCCAACGCCGCCATCGGCCCAGGCCCGGTACAGGCGGAGCAGTTCCGCCGAGGGTGCCTGGTCGGCATCGGCCATGTTCTCTTCCATGGCGGCCTTGGCGATACGGTTGGGGATTTCGCCGCCGTTGGGCAGGCGCAGGGGCTGGAAGGGGGACATGGGCTGGCTCCGTGGTTGTGGTGCCAGCGAGGTTAAGTTTAAAGTTCACTTTAAGGTCAAGCCCCTTTCGGAGCCCTCCATGAAAATCGGTGAACTGGCCAGCCTCAGCGGGCTGGCGCCCTCGCGCATCCGCTTCTACGAAGCCAGCGGCCTGATCGCCCAGGTGCGGCGCGGCAGCAACGGCTACCGCGAGTATCCGGCGGAAACCCTCGACCTGCTGGAGATCATCCGCTGCGCCCAGCAGACCGGCTTCAGCCTGGAAGAAATCCGCAACCTGCTGCCCCACTCCGATCCATCGCAGCAGCGAGGGCACGACGAACTGCTCGCCGGCCTGCGGCGCAAGGTGGCGGAAATCGAAGCGATGGAGCGCCAGTTGCGACAGAACCGCGAGCAGTTGCTGGCGGTGATCGACGGGATCGAGAACAAGCCCGCCGGCATGGACTGCCAGGCCAATGCCGAACGGATGATGGCCGGGATGCGCGAGCGCAAGGCTCGCGGGGCTCAGTAATCGACCTTGCCGCGCCCGGCCTTGATCGCGCCGCGCTTGCTCTTGCCGTCGAGGCGGCGCGTTCTGGAGCCTAACGTCGGCCTGGTGGGACGGCGCTTCTTCTGCACGGCGGCAACACCACGGATCAATTCCGCCAGGCGGTTCAGCGCGTCGTCGCGGTTCTGTTCCTGGGTGCGGTACTGCTGAGCCTTGATCACCACTACGCCATCGCTGCTGATGCGCTGGTCTCTCAGCGCCAGCAGGCGCTCCTTGTAGAACTCCGGCAACGACGAGGCACGGATGTCGAAGCGCAGGTGCACGGCGCTCGACACCTTGTTGACGTTCTGCCCGCCAGCACCCTGGGCGCGAATGGCGTTCAGCTCGATCTCGGCATCGGGAATCTGCACGGTGTTGGATATCTGCAGCATGGCCGTTGTGAAAGTCGGAAAGACCACAGCATATCGCGCGGCAGCCGGCCTGTCGCCAAACCCCGGCGTATTGCCGGGCAGAGCGCTTTCCTGACTTTCAGATCAACTTTTGTATACGAATATGTGTACAAGTTTTTCTTGCAATGTCCTCAATTCACCATTAGAACCCTCTGCTGTCACCGGCCGCAGCCCACACCGCGGTACGTCGGCCCCATAACAAAAACAAGACGAGGTGCAGCATGTTCCCAACCGTGTTGGCGCCAGCGGCCATCGATGCCGCCCGCCCTCAAACACGCTCCCGCAGCCGCCTGAGCACCGGCCGCCGGATCGCCCTCGGCGCCGCGCTGATCACAGCCCCACTGGGGCTGGCGCAAGCCGACGACGACCGTTTGTTCGAGTGGACCAGCAACACGCTGGGCTTCCGCTACGGCAAGGGTTTCACCAACCCGAACAACCCCCACGACATCACCAAGCGCATCTTCAGCTTCAGCCACGCCGATGGTTACCGCTACGGCAGCAACTTCTTCCATCTCGACGTGCTGCAGTCCGACAGCGATGACCCGCGCAAGGGCACCGACCACGGCAGCAGCGAAGTCTATGGAGTGTTCCGCAGCCAACTGTTCGCCTCGCGGGTATTCGACCTGCCGCAAGGCAAAGGCCTGGTGAAGGACCACGCGCTGACCTTCGGCTTCGACGCCAGCCGCAACAACAACCTCGCCTCGGCGAAGAAGCGCGCGCTGGTGTTCGGCCCCACGGTGAAGTTCAACGGGCCCGGCGTGCTCGACCTGTCGCTGTTCTACTACCGCGAGAAGAATCACTCCGGCATCCCCAACGTGAAGCACCCGGACCACACCTTCGACACCACCTACATGCTCAACCTGACCTGGCTGCGGCCTTTCCAGTTGGGCAACCACGGTGCGAAGTTCCAGGGTTTCCTCAACTACACCGGGGAGAAGGGCGAGGACTACAACGACAACGACACCGCGCCGGAAACGCTGATACGCACCTCGCTGATGTTCGCCACCCTGCCGGGCGCCAAGCGCCAGCCGAACCTGTGGCTAGGCGTGGGCTACGAGTACTGGCACAACAAGTTCGGCGTGGACGGCGGACGCGGTAGCCGTACCTCGACGCCGACAGTGAACGTGGAGTTCACCTTCTGACGTGAGCGTCGCGCCTGCGAAAGCGTTTCCTGCCGGAGGCGAAGCCGGTCGCATGCGCACACCATCGACGCGGACATACCGCACCCGATGGGTATAGCTTCGCTCTACCCGTCCTGCGGACGTGCCCTGGCAGGTGCTGCTGTGGATGGGGCTTTGCATCTGTCCGCTCCTGCCAGGGCCTCGACGTCGCAATGGGGGCCGTTTCTGCGGGAGCGTGCATTCGCTCATGAAAAAAGCCCGGCACTTGCCGGGCTTTTTTCATCGTGGCGCAAAGCGTTCACTTTTCCTTGCAAGCCACGCCGTCTGCTGGCTCGCCACCCTTCCAGTCCTTGTACAAGGTGGCGTCCTCGCCCTTTGTCCACCACACGTACTGGCCGGCGGCGTACTTGGCGCCGGAGGCGGAAATGACGTTGGCGAAGACCAGGCTGGAGGCATCCGTCACCGGCACCACGGCAAGGCTGTTGTCGCCCTTGTTGAGGTATTGCACGCTGATCTTGCGGCCGTCCTCGCACTTGTACGAGACGCTGCGCGAATCGAGCTTGGCGTCGCCAGGCAGGACCAGTGCATCCACCTGCGGCGCCTTCTTTTCTTCGCCACCACAGGCGACCAGCATCACGGGCACGGCGGCAGCGAGCAGCCAAAGTGCTTTTTTCATGAGTATCCCTCTGACGAAAAATGGCCCGGACACTCTAGGAAGTAAGGGGCCACACGGTCAATCGCGGGCGGCCCGGAATAAAGTCGGGTAGCTCACTCCGCCAGGGCCGCCCTTGCCTCGCCACGGACCGGGCCCTGGCGTTTCAGGCGATAGCAGCCGTACATCACCAGTAGCCAGAGCGGAATCGCATAGACCGACACCTGAATGCCCGGGGTGAACAGCATGACGCCGAGGATGAACAGCACGAAGCCCAGGCACAGCCAGTTGCCCAGCGGATACCACACGGCGCGGAAGGCGGTGCGGGTGCCCTGCGCATCCATCCGTGCACGGAACTTCAGGTGCGCCAGGCTGATCATCGCCCAGTTGATCACCAGGGCAGCCACCACCAGCGACATCAGCAACTCCAGCGCGCGCGCCGGGATCAGGTAGTTCACCAGCACGGCAAGGAAGGTCACGGCCGCCGAGACCAGCAGCGAGCGCACCGGCACGCCGCGGCTGTCCACCCTGGCCAGCGCGCGCGGAGCGTCGCCCTGCTCCGCCAGGCCCACCAGCATGCGGCCGTTGCAGTAGGTGCCGCTGTTGTAGACCGAGAGCGCGGCAGTGAGCACCACGAAGTTGAGCACGTGAGCCGCGGTGCCGCTGCCGATCATCGAGAATATCTGCACGAACGGGCTGCCGCTGTAGGAGTCGCCGGAGGCGTTCAGCGTTTGCAGCAGGCTGTCCCAGGGCGTCAGCGACAGCAGCACGGTGAGGGCGCCGATGTAGAAGATGAGGATGCGGTAGATGACCTGGTTGATCGCCTTGGGGATCACGGTCTTCGGCCTGTCGGCCTCGGCGGCGGTGAAACCGAGCATCTCCAGCCCGCCGAAGGAGAACATGATGATCGCCATTGCCATCACCAGCCCGCTGACGCCATTGGGGAAGAAGCCACCATGCGCCCACAGGTTGCTGACCGTGGCCTGCTCGCCGCCGCTGCCGCTGGCCAGCAGGTAGCAGCCCAGGGCGATCATGCCGACGATGGCGGCAACCTTGATGATGGCGAACCAGAACTCCGCCTCGCCGAAGGCCTTCACGTTGAACAGGTTGATGGCGTTGACCACCACGAAGAACAGCGCGGCACTGGCCCAGGTCGGCACGTCCGGCCACCAGTAATGGATGTACTTGCCCACCGCGGTGAGTTCCGACATGCCCACCAGGATGTACAGCACCCAGCAGTTCCAGCCCGAGAGGAAGCCGGCGAAACCGCCCCAGTACTTGTGCGCGAAGTGGCTGAAGGAGCCTGCGACGGGCTCCTCGACGATCATCTCGCCGAGCTGGCGCATGATCAGGAAGGCAATGAAGCCGGCGATGGCATAGCCAAGGATCATCGACGGCCCGGCGGACTTGAGTACACCGGCGGAGCCCAGGAACAACCCGGTACCGATGGCGCCGCCCAGGGCGATCAACTGGATATGGCGATTCTTCAGGCCCCGCTGGAGCTGGCCTGCGTGTTGAGTTTCACGCGTCATGCGTCACCTGTTGTTTTTATCTGTGACGTGAATCGGCCGCCCGGCTCGTGGCTGGGCGGTGCGGGCAAGGTAGAACGGAGCTTACTGGGCGTCGGGCTGCACCTCCGGGGCAGCTTGCTGGAAGGCTTCAAGGGGCTCGCAGCGCGCGGCGATGGCGAGCAGGCGCGGGCAACCGGAAAGGTCGCAGCCGAAGCGCCGCGCGTTGTACAACTGGGGAACCAGGCAGGCTTCGAAATAACCGGGGCGTTCGCCCAGGGACAGCGGGCCGGTCCAGGCGGCAACGCCCTGTTCCACCGCGTGCAGTCCGGTTTCGACCCAGTGTCGGATCCAGGCGTTCTTCGCGTCGTCCGCCACGCCCAGCGGGCCGCTGAGGTACTGCAGTACGCGCAGGTTGTTCAGCGGATGGATGTCGCAGGCGATGTGCAGGGCCAGCGCACGAACCTGGGCACGCTGCAGCGCATCGCGCGGCAGCAGGCTCGGTTGCGGATGGGTTTCGTCGAGGTATTCGAGGATGGCCAGGGACTGCGCGATGCGCGCATCGCCGTCCACCAGCAACGGCACCAGTTCCTGCGGGTTGAGTGCCTTGTAGTCGGCAGCGTGCTGCTGGCCGCCGTCCTTCACCAGGTGCACCGGCACCTGACGGTAGGCCAGGCCCTTGAGGCCCAGGGCAATGCGCACGCGGTAGGCGGCGCTGGAACGCCAGTAGGAGTACAGGGTGAGCATGGCGGACTCCGGGGGCAGCCACGCTCCTCGCGCGGCCGCCCGGCAAACGAGCTACTTGTCGGAGATCACGCCACGGCGAATCTGATCTTCCTCGATGGACTCGAACAGGGCCTTGAAGTTGCCCTCGCCGAAACCCTGGTTGCCCTTGCGCTGGATGATCTCGAAGAAGATCGGGCCGATCACCGTGTTGGTGAAGATCTGCAGCAGGATACCGTCGTCACCCGGCGCGCCGTCGATCAGGATGTTCAGTTCGCGCAGTTGCTCCAGCGGTTCGCCGTGGCCGGCGACGCGGCTGTCGACCTTCTCGTAGTAGGTGTCCGGGGTGCTCATGAAGTCCACGCCGTTGGCGCGCAGCTTGCGCACGGTGGCATAGATATCGTCGGTAGTCAGGGCGATGTGCTGGATGCCTTCGCCGTGGTACTCGCGGATGAACTCCTCGATCTGCGAGGTATCGTCCGCCGACTCGTTGATCGGGATGCGGATCTTGCCGCAAGGCGCAGTCATGGCGCGGGAGAACAGGCCGGTGAGCTTGCCTTCGATATCGAAGTAGCGGATTTCGCGGAAATTGGCGATGCGCTCGTAGAAGCCCGACCAGACGTCCATCTGTCCGCGCTTGACGTTATGGGTCAGGTGGTCGATGCACAGCAGGCCGACGGCATTGTCACCGGCGGTACGGCCTTCGATGAACTCGAAGTCGACGTCGTAGATGCTCTTGTCGCCATAGCGGTCGACGAGATATAGCAACGAGCCGCCGATACCTTCGACACACGGAATGTTCAGCTCGCCGAAGTTGGCGTGGCTGCCAACCAGCCTGGCGCCCTGGGACTCGACATAGGCGGCGGCCTGCGCTGCATTCTTCACCCGGAAGGCCATCGCGCAGGCGCTCGGCCCGTGTTTCCTGGCGAACTCGTGAACGTGACCGGTGGGGCTGCCGTTGAGCACGATGTTGATGTCGTTCTGCTGGAACAGGAAGACTTCCTTGGAGCGGTGCTTGGCGGTCTCGGTGAACCCCATGCCGGTGAACAACTGGCGCAGTTGCTCGATGCCCTGCGCGTCGGGGGCGGTGAATTCGACGAACTCGAAGCCGTCGGTGCCGATTGGGTTGTGTTGCTCGATCTTGGTCACGGCGTTCATCCGGCCTCCTCTTTGTCGTTATCGGCTGGCTCGGCGCGGGGCCGTCCAGGCGTCTGGAATGCCTTCATCTCAACCCTGCGCGGCGCCGCGGACAAGCCGCTGCGGCGAGGCCCGGCTGCGGCCCGGCCCGGCTGCGCGGCAAGAAATCCTTACGCGCCCCGACGCCCCCTGCGGCGAGCCGCCGCACCGTAAAGAAATCATGACAAGGTGGTGCGACAGCCTTCCAGCGCGAGCAGGCGCATCTCGCCAGCGGCCGCTCCGGTTAGCTACCATGCGCGACATCTTCCTCGCCGAATTCGCCAATGGCCCGCGCCGCACCTCCGGATTTCGACGCCACGACCGCGTCACTTCGCGCCCTCGCCCGCAGCTACCCGCGCGGGCTGCACATCGAGCCGCATTCCCACGATTGGGGCCAGGTGCTGTACGCAATGTCCGGGGTGATGTGGGTGGAAACGCCGCACGAAGCGCTGCTGGTGCCGCCCAACCGCGCCGTCTGGCTGCCGCCGCGCGTGCCCCACGGCATCCGTGTGGTCAGCGAGCTGCAGATGCGCAACATCTACCTGCGGCCGGGAACCGCTGACTCGCTGGGCGAACAGGTGCAGGCCTTCGAGGTGGGCGGCCTGTTGCGCGAGCTGATCCTGCATCTGGTCGAGCACGAGAGCGAACCGGACACCGACTACTACCAGGCACTGTCGCGGCTCGCTGTGCTGGAGCTGCAGCGAGCGCGCAGCCTGCTGCTGCGGGTTCCGCTGCCGGACGAGTCCGACCGCCGCCTGTCGAACCTGTGCCAGGCAGTGATGGCCGAGCCGTCCCAGGAGATTTCCTTCGAGCAGCACGCCGCCGACGCCGGCGCCAGCGTGCGTACCCTCGCCCGCCTGCTCCAGCGCAGCCTGGGCATGGGCTTCGCCCAATGGCGCCGCCAGGTGCAATTGGCCACGGCGGTGGCGCAGTTGAGCGAGGGCGTTCCGGTGAGCACCGTTGCCCATGCGCTGGGCTACCAGCCAGGCAGCTTCAGCGAGATGTTTCGGCGCGAACTGGGCGTTACGCCGTCGGAGTACTGCGCCCGGTAGCGCCTGCGCGGCCCCGGCGCGGCCCGCCATCTGTCCGATATTCCGAAGTCGATGACCGGCGCCAGCCGGTACGCCACCCTAGACTTCAGGCACTCCATTTCCCACCGTCGGGTGCGCCGCGGAGAGTGCCATGAACTACCTGATTTCCCTGGCCATCGGCATCGCCGTCGGCCTCGCTTATCACTTCCTCGACTTCCGCTCGCCGGCCCCCCCGCTGGTGGCGCTGGTCGGCCTGCTCGGCATGCAGATCGGCGAGAACGCGCTGCCGCTGCTGACCCGCTGGCTGCACTGAAACCTTTCTTCACCCACGTCACCAGGACCTGCACCATGAAAGCCCTGCAATTCGACCGTACCGGCGACCTCGCCGCCCTGAGCTTCACCGACATCGCCGAGCCGATTCCGGCCGCCGGCGAAGTGCTGGTGGAAGTACGCGCCGCCGGCCTCAACCCCAGCGATGTGAAGAACGTGCTCGGCCGTTTCCCCTACACCACCCTGCCCCGCGTGCCGGGCCGCGACTTCGCTGGCGTGGTGATCAAGGGTCCGGCCGAGCTGGTCGGAAAATCCGTGTGGGGCACCGGCAAGGGCCTGGGCTTCACCCGCAACGGCAGCCATGCGCAATTGATGAGCGTGCCGATGGGCGGCGTGGCGCCGATGCCCGAGCGCATGAGCTTCGCCCAGGCCGCCAGTTGTGGCGTGCCGTTCACCACTGCCTGGGATGCACTGGAGCGCAGCCAGGTGTGCACGGGCACCCGCCTGCTGGTGATCGGCTTGGGCGCGGTTGGCGCCGCCGCCATTTCGCTGGCCAAGGCCCGCGGCGCACAGGTGCTGGGCGCGGTGCGGCGCGAGCAGGCCCAGGCAGGGTTACAGGCCCAGGGCGTGCCGACCCTCCTGCTGAGCGGCGCGGAAACCCTGGCCGCGCAGGTGGAAGAGCACTTCCCCGGCGGCGCCGAGGTGATCTTCGATACCACCGGTTTCTGGCTTCCCGCCGCGGTCAGCGCGCTGACAACTTTCGGCCGCATCGCGATCATCGCCGCGCCGGTGGACGGACACGTGCAGTTGCCTGCCCTGGCGCTGTATCGCCGTGGCGGCTCGGTCGTCGGTGTGAATTCGCTGCTGTACGACGCCGTCGCCTGCGCGGCGATGCTGCGCCAGTTCGGCCAATGGTTCGACGACGGCAGGCTGCCGCTGCCTTCCGGCCTGTGCGAGGTACCGCTGAGCGAAGGTGTACAGCGCTACCACGAAATCAACGAAGGGAGCAGCGAGAAGATCATCCTGCTGCCCTGACAGGCATGCGGCTGCGGGCTAGCCCGCAGCCTGCATCGGCTCCCGCCGCGAACCGCCCTGCGCCTGCTCCAGCGCCATGCAGTAGTCGAGGAACAGGCGCATGTAGCCATAGCTCTTGCAGATCGCCTCGCGCAGCTCCAGGCAGCGAGGCGCGGTCATCCGTGGGCCGCTGAGGGTGCAGATGATCTCCAGCGCTTCCCACGGATGGTCATCGTCGTAGCGGGCATGCAGCTTGAGCCAGCGCATCGCCTCCTTGCGGGAGCCCGCCGGCAGCGAACGCTCGTAGGCATCGCTGGAACAGACGATCGCCGACCAGTCGCCCGTCGCGCCCTCGATGGCGTAGTTGGTAGCCGCCATCGACAGCGCCAGTGCATCGGTGGCGCAGGTATGCCAGCACCAGTGCCCTAGAGCATGCAGTTCGGCGGGCACCAACTGGGCCTTCAGCTCCGCCAGAGTCACTCCGTAGGACTCCGCCCAGTGCAACCAATAGTCGGCGTGATTGAGTTCGACGCGGATGTTGCGCATCAGCCAGCGCCGCGCCATGTCTTCCCCGGGGCTTCGCCCGAAGCGCGTCTTGAGCAGGTTCTGCGACATGTACAGGGGGAACTGCTCCACCACCTGCCAGCCGCCGATGAGGAAGGCGCGCATGGTCTGCCGGCTCAGTTGGCCGTCACGCATGCGTGCGTAGAGGGGATGGCCGACCACCGCCAGGCGGCTGCTCTCGCAGTCCTGCACGAGGCGTTGTGCCCAGACGGGGTAACTGGAAAGTTCCTTGAGCGGCCCACTACGAACAAAGGTGTCGTTCATCCAAGGCTCCGTTGCCGGTCGATCCATGCAAGCACCGGTAAGACTGGCCTCAGGTTAGCCCTACCCACGCGCGGCGTCACCGTCCGGAGGTTGTGTTCGACTCAACGGTCGCCATTGCCGAATCGCGCAGGAAGCTCCGGTTGAATGCCTGCGGCCTGGCCAGGCCATAGCCCTGGGCGTAGTCGACGCCGATCTCGCGCAGCACGCCGAGGATTTCCTGCGACTCGACGAACTCCGCCACCGTGCGCTTCCCCATGACGTGACCGATCTGGTTGATCACCTGGACCATCGCCCGGTCGATGGGGTCGTCGAGCATGTCCTTGATGAAACTGCCATCGATCTTCAGATAGTCCACCGGCAGATGCTTGAGGTAGACAAAGGACGACATGCCGGCACAGAAGTCGTCGAGCGAGAAGCGATAGCCCAGGGTCTTGAGTTCCTGGATGAAGCGCGTCGCGTTGACCAGGTTGGCGATGGCGCTGGTTTCGGTGATCTCGAAGCAGATGCTGGCCGGCGCGATACCGTAGCGCGGCTGCATCTCGCGCAGGAAGTCGAGGAATGTTTCGTCGCCGATGGTTGCGCCGGAGAGGTTGATGGCGCAGGTCTGGATCGGCTCGTAGTCGCCCTCCGCCGCCCGAGCGGCCAGAGTGCGGAACGCGCTCTCGACCACCCAGCGGTCGATCTCCGGCATCAGCCCGTAGCGCTCGGCCGCCGGGATGAAGTTGATCGGCGCCACCAAGCGTCCGTTCTCGTCGTTCAGCCGCAGCAGCAGCTCGACATGGGCGCCCTCGTCGGCATGCGGGTCGACCGGGTAGATCGATTGCGCGAACAGACAGAAGCGCTCCTCTTCCAGCGCCAGGCGAATGCGCTGGACCCAGGCCATCTCGCCGACGCGGGTGGACAGCTCAGTATCGTCCGGACGGAACACCTGGGCGCGGTTGCGGCCCTTTTCCTTGGCCATGTAGCAGGCCATGTCGGCGCAGCGCAGTGCCTCTTCCACCGAAACCAGCATCGACGAAACGTGCACCACACCGATGCTGACGGTGATATTGAACGGGCGGGCCTCCCAGATGAAATGCAGGCTCTGGACAGTCAGGCGGATACGCTCGCCGAGCTGCTCCGCCATGTCCGGCGGGCAGTTCTCCAGCAGGATGCCGAACTCGTCGCCCCCCAGCCGCGCGAGTGTGTCGCCTTCGCGCAGGCATTGCTGCAGCACCGAGCAGACCTGGCGCAACAGCTCATCCCCCGCCGCGTGCCCACAGGTATCGTTGACCAGCTTGAACTGGTCCAGGTCCAGGTACATCAGCGCATGGCGATCATCCATGTGCGCCGAGCGCTCCAGCGCCTGCTTGAGGCGGAATTCGAACTCGCGGCGGTTGGTCAGGCCGGTCAGCGCATCGTGGGTCGCCTGCCAGGACAGGCTGGCCATGTACTGACGCTCGCGGGTCATGTCGTGCATCACCAGCACGACGCCCACGACGCGGCCGTCGGCATGGATCGGTGTTCCCATCAGCGTCACCGCGACGGAAGTGCCGTCCAGGCGCTGGATCAGCTTGCTCGACTCACTGCCGCCATCCACCTCCCCGCGCAGGATCTGCCCCAGCAGCGGCAACCCTTCCTCCTGGCTGTTCTCGTCGAACACCCGCAGCAGCGAGCGCAGCGGCAAGCCGACGGCCATCGCACTGTCCCAGCCGATCATGCGTTCTGCGGCCGGATTGAAATAGGCAATGCACTCCTGGGCATCGAGGGTGACTACTCCATCGCCGATTGCCGCAAGGGTGGTCTGGGCGCGCTCCTTTTCGGTATCCAGAGCGCTCTCGAAGGCGCGCTGCTGGCGCAGCAGCTTGCGGGTGCGCCACACCGCCAGCAGGATCAGCGCCAGGCCGACCAGGCAGTTTGCGACCAGCAGTATCCGCATCAGCACCCGCGACCCCTCGCCGAGCGCAGCGGAGAACGCCATCGCCGCCGGCGTCACGCCATCGTTGATGTCCTGGATGCGGCTGCCCCAGTAGCTCAGGTCGCCAGCGCTGACCGCACCGGCCTGGATGCGCGCGTGCATCTCGCCGGCCAGGTGTTCAAGTTGGTCGAGGTAGGCGTCGCCGACGATCCAGCGCCGTACCGCCTCGTCGAAATAGCTGTACTCGTGGAAGTAGCGGTACAGCCAGATGAGGCTGTCGACGTCATCCGGGTGGTTGCCACCCGCCAGCGCACCGCGCCTGGCCGTTTCGATGTCTGGCGGATTCTGGTCGAGGGCCGTGCGGAACAGGCGGTCGCCCTGCGGGATGGCAATCGCCGTCTGATAGCGCCGGAAGTCTTCCGGGTCGTAGGTCTGCCCGTAGCGCTGGAGATAGTGGATGGCGTCCTTCTGGCCTTTCGACCAGAGGCTTTCGCCACCGACGTAGGCACGGACGCCCGAGAGGATGAACAGGCTGCCGCCACCGATCAGCGCCTGCAACAGCGCCACCGCCATGAACGGCCATACCAGCCGCAGCATTCGGGTTCGTCGACGGATAGGCAAAAGTCCCAAGGCATCCATAAGGTACTTCGAATTCCTTCTTCTTGTCCCTGGCCCCAGACAGCGCCGGCTGTGATCGAGGGGGGACACATTCGATCGCCCCATTCTTTACTCATAGCCGATCACGACAATTCCTCAAACCGCCGGACATCGCGCCTGGCCGGCGGGAACCGGCAGCACACGGCGAAACACTGGTAGCACCGTGCCTTCACCGGCCTTTACCGGCCTTTCGTCGGGAGCGCCACATCCGACCAACGGCCAGCAACGACGCGGGCTTCAGACTGCTTGCAGGAATAAAGGCCATGTGCCATACCTCAGCCAATCGTGCAATCTGCAAGTCTGGAGAATTCCATGCCTCGTCGGGATATGGATGCGCAGTACGACCAACTGCTGGGGCTTTCCTATGAGTGTGTACTCGACGAGGGTGCTTGGCTGCCCCTGCTCTCCGGGCTGATCGACGCCACCGGTCGGCAACAGGGCGTGCTGCTGTTCTGGGACCAGACAGAGGAAGGCGCGCTGGCCAGTGAGATCAACCTGTGCGATCCCGGTGCCATCGACACCTACAACCGCGAGTTCTGCAACATGGACCCATGCAAGCGCTTCATGCTCAGGCGCCCGGTGGGCCACTGGTATCACGACCTGCTTGAATACGGTCCCGAGAAAATCCGCCGCGACCCGTACTACCAGGAGTTCCAGCTACCCAACGGCATGCACAACGTGTCGTGCCTCAAGCTCAACGAACAGGCCAGCGCCGGCATCTACCTGTCGGTGCTCACCAGCGTGGGTGCGCGCTACCCGAAGGCTTCCGAGCAGGCCCTGCTGGGCCGGATCAGCCAGCATCTCGTGCGGGCGGCGCGGATGTTCGAACGGGTCAGTGGCATGCGCCTGGAACTGGCCCGGCGCGACCTGCTGCTCGACCATCATCCCACACCGCTCTGGCTGCTGGACGGCGATACCCGTGTGCTCTACGCCAACCAGGCTGCCCAGCAGCAACTGACGCAGAAGAAACCGCGTTTTCATGAAGTATTCGGCCGCCTGCATTGCCGCCAGCACGACGCGCGGCTGCAAGCCCTGGTGCGCCAGGCCACTCCGCGCCAGGGCAAGGGGCAAGCCGGCTGGCTGTCGCTGGGCGATGGCAGCGCACTGGAGCTGCTGGTCACCCCGGTGCCGGCCGAAGCCCGCTTCAATCAGCCGTTCCAGCGCCCACTGGCGTTGCTCGCCCTGCTCGATGCGCACCGCCAGAGTCGCCTGCTCGGCGACCTGTTCGGCCTGACACCCGCCGAGCAGCGCCTGGGCGACCTGCTGGTACGCGGCCTGACGCCGGAGCAGTGCTCCGAGCAACTGGGCACGTCCATCAACACCGTGCGCAGCCAACTGCGTGCCCTGTTCCGCAAGACCCGCACCAACCGGCAGGCGGAACTGATGAGCCTGCTGGTGCGGCTGGGGCAGCGTTGAGCCGACGAGCAGCATCATCCATTCAGATGATGGCCAGGACATTTGCCCGCTCTAACGTGGTGACTGGATTACCGGCCCGGCGGGCCGGCCACGAATTCGGCATACCAGGTGGACGGCAATGGACAATCGCTCGCAACAGAATCCGGACTCGCTGAACCAGGCCATCGAACAGCTCGAACGGCAACTGCGCCGCATCCGGGACAGCGCTCCCGATCTCATGGAACTGGCCAGGATCGGCACCGAACCGCCGCCATCGCCACGGGTCGTCCGTTTCCCACGGCGGCGCGAACGGCCGATGGGCGAAGGAGCCTGCAACGCGGTGCTGCTCGACTACCTGTATGGAATCGACAGCACGCTGCGCACCATGCTGCCCGACGGGCCGACCGACGAACTGTTCCGCTATGCCAGCACGGCAGCCCCGCCCAGGGCATTGCGCTCGCGCCGGCAATTGCTGGCGCGGGAGATCGACCGTACCTGCGAGCTGCTCGGCGGCCAGGCCCGCATCCTCTGCGTGGGCTGCGGACATCTGCGCGAGGCCGATATTTCGCGCGCCCTGCGGCACGGGCAGTTTCGCGATTTCCTGGCGCTCGATGCCCAGCCTCAGCCCTTGCAGACGGTGGAGTCCTGCTACGCCGCGCTCGGCATCCAGACGGTGAAGTGCAGCCTCGATGACCTGTTCTATGGTCGCGCCGAACTCTGCCACTTCGACCTGATCTATTCCGCCGGCCTTTATGAGGTGCTCGACGAACAGGACGCCCGCGACCTCACACGCAACCTGTTCGCCCGCCTGCAGCCGGGCGGGCGTCTGCTGATGAGCAACTTCCTGCCGGGCATACCCGACATCGCTTATCTGGAGGGGTTGCTGGACTGGCGGCCGCACTACCGCAGCGACTCGGCGCTGCTCGATCTGCTGCTGGGCATCCCCTACAACGACATCGGCAGCGCACGGGTCTTCCACGACCTGGGCAATTGCGTGGCCTTCCTCGAAGTCACCCGATACGGCTGATCAGTTCTGCTGCAGGTGGCCATACAGGCGCGCGTAGAGCCCGCCTTCGGCAATCAGTTGCTGGTGGTCGCCGTCTTCGGCGATGCGCCCGCCATCGAACACCAGCACTCGGTCCGCCTGCTTAACCGCCGAAAGCCGGTGGGCGATGATCAGTGTGGTGCGACCGTCGAGGAAGCGTCCAAGCGCCTGGTGCAGCGCATACTCGGTGGCAGCGTCCAGCGCCGAGGTGGCCTCGTCGAGGATCACTACGCTGGGCTCGGCCAATACCATGCGAGCGATCGCCAACCGTTGCCGCTGGCCGCCGGATAGGCGCACGCCGGAACGCCCGACCACGCTGTCCAGCCCCTGCGGCAGGGCGCGGATGGTATCCGCCAGTTGAGCCACTTCCAGCGCTCGCCAGCAGGCTTCGTCGCTGCGCTCGCGGCCCATCGTCAGGTTGGCGCGCACCGTGTCGTTGAACAGCGCCGGATGTTGCAGCACCACGGCGACATGCTCGCGCACGCACTCCAGGCCGATCTCCTCCAGTGCGACGCCGCCATAGCGGATGCTGCCGGACTGCGGCTGATAGAGGCCCAGCAACAGTTGCACCAGGGTGCTCTTGCCGCCGCCGCTGGCGCCGACGATGGCGACCTTCTCGCCGGGAGCGATATCCAGGTCCATGCCGTCGAGAACCCGTTCGTCGCGATAGGCGAAACTCAGGCCGCGCACCTGGATGCCGACGTTGTCGCGTCCGGCAAAGGGATCGCGACGCGGCGGGTACTGCGGCTCGTCGGCGCGAGCCAGCAGCTCGTTGATGCGGGTGAGCGCGCCACCGGCGGCATAGAAGGCGTACTGCAGGCTGAGCAGTTGCTCAACCGGGCCGATCATGAACCAGAGGTAGCTGAACACCGCCAGCATCTGGCCGATGGACAGGTCGGAGAACAGCACCGTGAGCATCGCCGCGGCGCGGAACAGGTCGATGCCGAACTGGAACAGCAGACCGCTGGCGCGTCCGGCGGCGTCGCTCTTCCACTGCGAGGCGACGGCGTAGTCACGGACTTCGCGGGCACGCACGCCCAGGCGGCCGAGGAAGAAACCCTGGCGATTACCGGCGCGTACCTCCTGGATCGCGTCCAGGGTCTCGGTGAGCGCCTGGGTGAAGCGAGCGGTGCTGTCGTTCTCCAGCTTCTTCAGGTGTTTGACGCGCTTGCCCAACTGCACCGTGGCAAAGATCACCAGCGGGTTGAACAGCAGAATCAGCAGTGCCAGTTGCCAGTGCATCCAGATCAGGATCGCCGCGGTGCCACACAGCGTCAGCAGCGCCACCAGGAAGCGGCTCAGGGTGTCGCCGACGAACTTGTCGAGGGTGTCCAGGTCGGTCACCAGGTGCGCGCTGACCGAACCGCCGCCCAGTGTCTCGTATTCGCCCAGGGCGATCCGCTTCAGGCGCTCGATCAGGCGCAGCCGGATGCGGTACACCACATCCTTGGACAGCCGCGCGAAGAGCCTGGCCTGCAGTACGTTGAACACCAGGGCGCAACTGCGCAGCAGCAGCGTGACCACCAGCATCAGGCCGATATAGCCCACCGGTTTGTGCCACGCCTGCGGCAGCCAGTTGTTCATCACCTGTAGCGCCGCGTCGCCCTTGCCCAGCAGTACTTCGTCCACCAGCAGCGGCAGCAGCAACGGAATCGGCACGCTGCACGCAGTGGCCAGCACGGCGACCAGGTTGGCGAGGATCAGGGCCTTGCGGTGGTGGAAGGCGAGCCGACGAATCTCCGCCCAGCTCAGGCGGTCTGCTACCGCCTCAGGCATGCCGCCCGCGCTCCAGCCAGCGCTCCAGCAGCGGGGCGAGCTGTTCCAGCGGCTGGTAGCCGTTGGTCAGCAGGGCCAGTTGCCCATCGCGCTCGGCGAGCAACGTGGGGAAGCCGGCGATGCCCAGGTCGCGGGCCCAGGAAAAGTCCGCCAGCGTCGTCAGGTGATTTTCCTGGCTGTCGAAGGCATCGGCGAACTCGATGCGCGGCAGCCCGACGCGCTCGGCCAGCTCGGTGAGGACGCTGGCCTGCGTGACATCACGGCCTTCGGCGTAGAACGCCTTCTGGATCTCGCCGGCCAGCGCCCAGGCGCAGTCTTCGTCGAGACGGCGAGCGCTGACCACCGCGCGGCAGGCAGGCTCGGTGTCGTAGACGAAACCGTCGGGCAATGCGTCTTCGAAGCGGAACGGCTGGCCGGTGGCGTCATGCACCGCGTGCCAGTGCTCGAGGATATAGCGCTTGGTGGATGGCTCCAGCGCTGCGCCCTGGCCAGTGCGCAGGCCGCCCATCACCAGCGCCAGCGGCACGCCGGCGGCGCGCGCCTGCTCTACCAGCGCCCGCGCCACCGGGGCGAACCCCCAGCACCAGGAGCACATCGGGTCCATCACATAGAGCAGGCGGCTGGTCACGTATCAGGTCTCCGCTCGGGGATCACGGCCAATGGGGTGCGGCTGGTTGCGCGCGCGCGCCAGCTCGATCTGCTTTTGCCGCTCGCGGGCACTGGCGCGGGTCTTCTCCGGCAGCGAGTCCCAGCAATGCGGGCAACTGATGCCCGGCGCGTAATGTTCGGAAGCGCGATCCTGCGCCGAAATCGGGTTGCGGCAGGCATGGCACTGATCGTAGTCGCCCTCGGAGAGATCGTGGCGCACGGTCACGCGGTTGTCGAAGACGAAGCAGTCGCCGCGCCAGAGGGTTTCGGCCTCGGGCACTTCCTCCAGGTACTTGAGAATGCCGCCCTTGAGGTGGAACACCTCTTCGAACCCTTCGCCGAGCATGTAGCTGGAAGCCTTCTCGCAGCGGATGCCGCCGGTGCAGAACATCGCGACCTTCTTGTGCTTCGCCGGGTCGAAATGCTCGCGGATGTATTCGGGGAACTCACGGAACGACTTGGTCTTCGGGTCGATGGCGCCCTCGAAGGTGCCGATGGCCACTTCGTAATCGTTACGGGTGTCGATCAGCAGCACTTCAGGATCGGAAATCAGGGCGTTCCAGTCCTTGGGCTCGACGTAGGTGCCGACCCTGGCATTCGGATCCACGCCCGGAACACCGAGGGTGACGATTTCCTTCTTCAGCTTGACCTTGGTGCGATAGAAGGGCTGCTCATCGCAGTAGGACTCCTTGTGGTCCACATCGGCCAGGCGCGGGTCGAGCCGGAACCAGGCCAGCAGCGCGTCGATGCCTGCGCGGGTCCCGGATACGGTGCCATTGATGCCCTCCTCGGCGAGCAGCAGGGTGCCTTTCACGTCATTGTCCAGCAGGATTTGCAGCAGGGGTTCGCGCAGGGCGACGTAGTCGGGCAGGGAGACGAACTTGTACAACGCCGCGACGACGATTCGATCGGTGGTCATGTATCACTCCAGTGGTCGCCCGCGTAAAGGGCGGACCGGGCTCTTTGAAACGAAAGCTGAAAATGACAGCGCCGGCTGAAGCCGGCGCTGGGTATCGCATTCTACACGGAGCGGTGCCTGTCGAGCATTCCTGTAGTCAGGCGTCGCGAACCGGGGCCATGTACGGCGAAGCCAAGCGAAGTGAGGGGTTCATGTGAGCGACTTCGGCCGGCTTCCAACGCTGCTGCTCTCAGAGGTCGTGCTTGCTACCGCCACGGCAGGTCGGCGAATCCGGCGCCTGCCCCTGCTCCGCCCACTCCTCGGGGGTGTAGGTGTGCAGTGCCAGGGCATGGAACTGGCCCATCAGCTCCCCCAGGGTCGCGTAGACCTTCTGGTGTCGCTTCACTGCGTTCAGCCCGGCGAACACCGGGCTGACCACGACGGCCTTGTAGTGCGTTTCCTGCCCGCGGCTGTGCATATGGCTCTCGTCGAGCACCGCCAGGTGCAGCGGTTCGAGGGCGCCCAGGGCGGTCTGAATACGGTCACGCATGCTCATCTTCGATCTCGATCAGGTTGGCTGGATCAGGGCTTCTTGGCCGGAGCGGCCGGCGCTTTCACACCCAGCTCCTTGTCCATGTCAGCCATCAGCTTGTTCACCGGCTCCACTGCGGTCTGCAACTTGGCCTGGGTAAGCTGCGCGGATTCGGCGGTCAGGCGCGGCATCTTCTCCAGCACCTTGCGGCCCAGCGGCGAGGCGTAGAAATCGTTCAACTGCTTGAGTTCGGACTCGCTGAAGTTGCTGGTGTACAGCTTGACCAGTTCGGGCTTGAGCTTGTCCCAGCCCACAGCGCGGTCCAGTTCGGCGTTGGCCTTGGCCTGGTAGCGATCCAGTACGGCTTTCTTGCTGTCCGGCGCCTTGGCCTGGGCGAAACGCTGGGCGAGCATCTGCTGGACCTGCGCATAGACCGGCACGGTGAGCTTGTCGGCGTGAACCTGCTTGAGGAATTTCTCCGCCTCGGCGTTGGCGTCTGCCAGGGCGACGGAGCTGAAGCCAACCAGTAGTGCTGCGGTGCAGAGCTTACGAAGAGCGGTCATGGGGCGGTCCTTGAGTCTGAAGGGGTGTCCGTGGGACCCGACATTCTGCGCCTAAGTTCGGAAAGCCCTCAAGTGACCGCCGAGCAACGGAGAAATGAACCACTTATCTTGTCGACTTCACGGCAAACCGGCATGCTGCGACGCGTTGCCACATGGATGTGTCCAATGAACACCTTCACCTATCTGCCGCCATACGCGAACTCACCGCCGCTGTGCGACGCCCGCGGCCGCCTGAATGCCGATGCCGTCGGCTGGTCGAGCCGGCCGCAGACACTCTGCAGCCTGCCCGGCAACACCGGCCGGCGCAAACGCTGGAATCACTGGTGCATCAACGCGCCGGGCTGGATGCTCTCGCTGACCATCGCCGACCTCGACTACCTGGGCTACGGCGCCATCTACTTCCTCGACCTGGAAACCGGCCGCTCGGTACATCGCACACAGATAACCCCGCTCGGCCTGGGCTGCGACCTGCCCGACGTTCCCAACCAGAGCCACGGTTTCCAGCATGGCGACCTGTGCCTGAATTTCAGCGAACAGCCCGGCCAGTTGCGGATCACCGCCAGCGCACCCGATCTCGGCGGCCAGCCGCTGGACCTTGCGCTGGAAATCCGGCGTCCCGCGCATCTGGAGTCGGTCAACCTCAACGTACCGATGGCCGGCCGCTGCTTCCACGCCTGCAGCCGGCAGATGGGCCTGCCCGTGCGCGGCAGCCTGCAACTCGGCCACCGCACCTTCCAGTGCAGCGAAGGCGCAAGCTTTGCCGCGCTGGACTTCGGCCGCGGCGTCTGGCCCTTCCGCACCCATTGGACCCGCGCCGCCTTCGCCGCGCCCGGCGGCATCGCCGGCAACTTCGGCAGCGGCTGGACCGACCACACCGACCTCAGCGAAAACGCCCTCTGGTTCGGCGGCGAGCTGCAGCGCCTGTCTGGCGAGGTCGATATCCAGCGTCCGTCCCTCGACGCCCTGGCGCCGTGGCGGCTGCTCAGCCAGTGCCAGCGTGTCGACCTCACCTTCACCCCGCGCAAGCTGCATCGCGCCTGCCCACGCCTGGGCCCGCTGTTCGCCGAGACCAGCCAGTGGTTCGGCCACTTCGACGGCTTCCTGCGCAGCCTCGACGGCGAGCGCGTGCCGGTGCGCAAGGCCCTGGGCTGGATCGGCGCCACCAACGCACGCTGGTGACGCCTCCTCAGCCTCTCTATCGCGGCGATTGATCCACTGCGGAACCCGGAACGCCGACAACGGCCTAAACTGCCCGAGTCAATCCAGGAGAACGCATCATGAGCCGCACAGAAACCGACAGCCTCGGCCCTATCGAAGTCCCTGACGATGCCTACTGGGGCGCCCAGACCCAACGCTCGCTGGTGAACTTCGCCATCGGCGGACAACGCATGCCGCTCGCCGTGGTGCATGCCCTGGCACTGATCAAGAAGGCCGCCGCCCGGGTGAACGCGCAATTGGGTGAACTGCCGGAGAGCATCACCAGCCTGATCGAACAGTCCGCCGACGAAGTCCTCGCCGGCATGCACGATGACCAGTTCCCGCTGGTGGTCTGGCAGACCGGCAGCGGTACCCAGAGCAACATGAACGTCAACGAAGTGATCGCCGGCCGCGCCAACGAAATCGCCGGCAACCCGCGCGGCGGCAAGACACCGGTGCACCCCAACGACCACGTCAACCGTGCCCAGAGCTCCAACGACAGTTTCCCCACCGCCATGCACATCGCCGCCGCCCGCGCGGTGCATGACGATCTGCTGCCGGCCATCGCAGAACTCAGCGGAGGCCTCGCCCAGCAGGCTGCCCGCCATTCGCAACTGGTGAAGACCGGCCGCACCCACCTGATGGACGCAACGCCAATCACCTTCGGCCAGGAGCTTTCGGCCTTCGTCGCCCAACTGGACTACGCCGAACGCGCGATTCGCGCCGCCCTGCCGGCCGTCTACGAGCTGGCCCAGGGCGGTACCGCCGTGGGAACCGGATTGAATGCCCCGAAAGAGTTCGCCGACGCCATCGCCGCCGAACTGGCCGACCTCTCCGGGCTGCCCTTCGTCTCGGCGCCGAACAAGTTCGCCGCCCTCTCCGGCCACGAACCGCTGGTCACCCTCGCCGGCGCACTGAAAACCCTCGCCACTGCCCTGATGAAGATCGCCAACGACCTGCGCCTGCTCGGCTCCGGCCCGCGCGCAGGGTTCGCCGAAGTGAAGCTGCCGGCCAACGAACCGGGCTCCTCGATCATGCCCGGCAAGGTCAACCCGACCCAGTGCGAGGCCCTGTCGATGCTCGCCTGCCAGGTGTTCGGCAACGACGCCGCAATCACCTTCGCCGCGAGCCAGGGCCACCTGCAGCTCAACGTGTTCAAACCGGTGATCATCCACAACCTGCTCGAATCGGTGCGCCTGCTCGCCGACGGCTGCCGAAACTTCAACACCCACTGTGTGGCAGGCATGGAGCCGGACGCCGCCAAGATGCGCGAACACCTCGACCGTGGCCTGATGCTGGTGACCGCCCTCAACCCGCACATCGGCTACGACAAGTCCGCCGAAATTGCCAAGAAAGCCTACGCCGAAGGCAAGACCCTGCGCGAAGCGGCGCTGGAGCTGGGCTACCTGACCGACGCCGAGTTCGACCAGTGGGTGCGCCCGGAAAGCATGCTGGAGGCGGGCCAGAATGGTTGAAGCAGCCAAGTCCGGCGCCACGCCCATCGAAGGCGACGGCAAGCGCATCCTGCTGCTGCTTGGCTCGCCCAAGCCCGGCGGTTTCTGCCACGCACTGGCCGAAGCCTACGCCCAGGGCGCCCGCTCCAGGGGCCATGTGGTGCATAGCATCAAGCTCGGCGAAATGAACTTCGATCCGGTGCTGCGCGGCGGCTACGAGCAGAGCCAGAACCTGGAGCCGGACGTGCTGGAAGCGCAGCGGCAGATCCACTGGGCGCAGCACCTGGTGTTCATCTACCCGATCTGGTGGGGCGGGCTGCCGGCACTGCTGCAAGGGTTCTTCGACCGTGTGCTGCAGCCAGGCTTCGCCTTCCGCTACCGTGCAGCCGAGTCCCGCGAGTTCGAGCCGCTGCTGGGCGGACGCAGCGCCGACCTGCTGGTCAGCCACGACCAGACCCACTGGCACTACCGCCTGCGCCAGGGCGCGCCGGCACATCGGCAGATGAGCCGCTGCATCCTCGCGCCGTGCGGCATCGGCCTGCGCCACCTGGAAGAATTCAGCCCGGTGCGCGGCTCCAGCGAGGAACAGCGCCAGGGCTGGTTGCGCCGGGCGGAGCAACTGGGCACGCTGGTCTGATGGAACGGCGGATAACGCCTGAGGCGTTATTCGCCCTACACCGTCGATTAAATCCGTGTAGGGCGCATAACCCGGAACGGGTTATCCGCCGCTGCCATCAAGCCGCCTCGGCAGACGCCTTGACCTTGGCCAATGCTGCGAACAGCTCATCGACCTGCGCTGTATTGAACAAGCCCTCCGGCCCGGCTGGCGTCAGATCGGTGAACGGCGACTCATAAAGCAACCGCGCCTCCATCACCCCATGCTCGGTCAGGTGCTGGATCACCAGGTTGACGAATTCCAGTTGGTTCCCACTCATCGCCCTGCCACCGATGAAGCTGGACAGTGCCTCGCTAGCCGCTTCGCGGTCCAGACCAACCAGCGAACGGATGAACAGCCCCAGGCCGTGGGCCTGCTCCTTGGCGCGATGAATGTCGCCAGCTCCGCCTCCGCTCTCCACCAGCATCTGTTCCAGTGCCTCAAGGTCCGTCGGCGTCAAAGGTTGATTACGACGCAGCTTGCGCAGGGACAAATGATCCTCGTGGGCGCGCAGGAAGGCACGGGCCTTCTCGCGGAAGCGCTCGAAGCTGGCGGGGTTGACCATCGATGGCATGACCACCTCGCTGATATCACCCAGCTCATCCTCGAAATTGCTGTACACCACCGCCCCCTTGCGCTTCTCCAGCAGCTTGATCAGCGCTCGCAGCTTTCGCCTGGCCTGCTCCAGCATGGAAACGGTGACATCCCGCCACCACTCCTCACCCGCCACGGCCTCAATCAGTAGCACGTGCTCGGCGATGGCCGGAATGCTGGTCTGCTCAAGCAACGCCCCGGCGATTTCACGAACCTTCTCGCTCAAGCGGGCAAACCCCGGCTCGGCGTTCAGCACGCACAACTGCAAACGCAGCAACAGTAGGTCGAAGCGTTTGGCCTCTTCATCCTCGTCAGGCAACGTACTGGGCAGCCCGGAGACATGTTCCCCCAGGTCGCGCAGGCTGCCGTCATCCAGGGTTTTCCAGGCATCCATCTGGGCGAAGCGCTCCACCCAGCGGCGTTTGGGCCGCACCAGGAAATTGTCCAACGACATGCCCGCCACCCGCTCCTGCAACATCACCGCAGTTTCCTCACGCAATAGCTCGTCGCTGTACAGCGCCCCATAAGCGCCGCAGGTTTCGCGCGCTTCACTACTGGCGCGGCGGCAATCCAGTGCGGACAGCAACTCCAGGCGAGTCTTGAACAGTCGCTGTCCCAACGGCTCAGTCAGCGAGCCATCAGTAGGCTCGGGATTCTGGTTGAAATACTCCAGGTTCTGGCAGAAGTCGAAGATGTAGAAATCCTGCTTGTCGTTCTCCGGCTCCGGCCCAGGCCCGTACAGGTTCTTGCAGAGCCGGGTACCACGCCCGACCATCTGCCAGAACTTGGCCTTGGAGCGCACCAGCTTGAAGAACACCAGGTTGACCACTTCCGGCACGTCGATGCCGGTGTCGAGCATATCCACGGAAATAGCGATATGTGGCGCCTTGTCCTTGATGGAAAAGTCGTCGATCAGCGTCTGTGCGTACTCAAGCTTGTAGGTGATAGTGCGAGCGAAGGCACCGGCCTTGTCCGGGTAGTTAGCGTCGAAGCGCCGGGCGATGAAATCCGCGTGATCATTGTTCTTGGCGAAAATGATGGTCTTGCCCAGGCGGTCGCCGCCGGCCACCTTGTGGCCGCGCTCCATCAGTACCTGCAGCATCTTGTCCACGGTATCTTCGTTGAACAGCCAGCGGTTGACCGCCTCGGCGTTCACCTCTTCCGGCGGCTCTTCCTCATCGCCCCAGTCCAGTTCGTCCCACTGGTCTTTCTCGTCCTCGCTCAAGTCGTCGTAACGAATGCCACCACGCTGAAACTTCAGTGGCACCGACACCCCGCGCGGTTTCACCAGATAACGTTCGGCAATGGCGTCATCCAGGGTATAGGCGTCGGTGGGCACACCGCTTTCCAGGTTGAACAGGCTATAGGTATTGCGGTCGATCTCGTCCTTCGGCGTGGCCGTCAGCCCCACCAGCAGCGCATCGAAGTAAGAAAAGATCGCCCGGTACTTCTGGTATACCGAGCGGTGCGCCTCGTCGATGACAATCAGGTCGAAGTGTCCGATACCAAAGCGCTTGGGCCCCTCCTGTTTCTCATTGATCAACCCCATCATGGTCGGGTACGTGCTGACGTAGACCCGCCCTTCGGTGTTCTTCTCGGTCACCAGATTGACCGGCGCCACGTCCGGCAGGAATTTCTTGAACGCCCCGGCCGCCTGGTTCACCAACGCCACGCGATCGGCGAGGAAGAGAATGCGCTTGGCCCAATTGCAGCGCATCAGCAGGTCCGTGAGCGCAATCACCGTGCGCGTCTTGCCGGCACCGGTGGCCATTACCACCAGGGCCTTGCGCTGACGGTCGTGTTCGAAGGTCTCGCCGATTCGGCGAATGGCGCGCTGCTGGTAATGGCGCTCGACGATGGCCGGATCGATGGTCGCCTCACCCAGCGGCTTGCGGCTACTGCGTCGCTGTACCAGCAATGCCAGTTCATCCTTCTTGTGGAAGCCCTGCACCAGGCGCGGCGGATACATCGCGTCATCCCACAGCCAATGCTCATATCCATTGCTGTAGTAGATCAGCGGGCGCTGCCCATAGCGCTGTTCCAGGCAATCGGCATACAGCTTGGCCTGCTGCTGCCCCTCCTGAGCATCACGGCTGGTGCGCTTGGCTTCGACCAGCGCCAACGGCTTGCCATCATCGCCCCAGAGCACGTAATCGACGAAACCGACACCCTGCTGATTAGGCATGCCACTGACTTCGAATTCACGGTCCTGGACGCTATCCAGTGTCCAGCCGGCCTCATGCAGCAACTGGTCGATGAACAGATCGCGAGTCTGAGCCTCGTTGTAGTCGTGACTATCGGGAATGGCCTTATTGGCAGCCTTGGCAGCCTCGACCTCGGCACGCAGCCGGGCGCGCTCCTCATCCAGCGCGGCGTTCCTCTGCTGGGCCTTGGCCAGCGCCTCGTCGCGCTGCGCCAGCTCATCCTCCAGCTGTCGCAACTGCGCTTGGGTTTGTAGCGCTGCCTGCGCGGCAGGCACCGGCAACAAAATAGCCTCGAAACGCAGACTACCGCCGGGCCTTCCCGCTGCCGTGCGCGCGTAGGTACGCGCCAACCAGTAGGCAACATGGAACAGTTCGCTGACCACTGCCTGGGCATCGCGCTCGCGCACTTCCCGCTGGCTGTGCACCGCATCGTTGCCGCGCTTGCGGATGATCTCCATCTTCGCGTGGAGCATCGGCCCCACCAGCGCCTTGAAGCTCGGCTCGAAAAGGAAGGCCGACAGATCGCTCTTGTACGGCAGCTTCAGGCTGCGGTCGGCCTGGAACAACCAGGCTACCAGCAGCTCCAGCGTGCGCCGGGAGTAGAAGCAGGCCGAGCGCGGGTCGGCCAGTACATTGGCCTCCGCCTTGGTCGCCTCGGCGTGCAGGTTGGGCCATTCGGCCTTGAGGAAGGCGAAGTTACTCATGCATCGGCTCCATTGCCCAATTGACGCTCCAAAGACTGACGGACCAGCCCGATGATGTAGGGCACATCGTCCATATCCTCAAGAAATACCGACACATCGCCATTGCCCCAACGCCCCAACCCAGTCACATCCTGGCAAATACCCCACGGGTCATTGATGTCGGCAAACGGCATATTCAACGACAGACGCAGGCGATTAGCTTGCGGCACCACATCGACGAAATTGGTCTCCGCCTTGTAAGCCACATACAACTTGAGGAATTCTTCGTTGATGCATGGATCAAGCTGCAGGACAGACTGACGGAAATAATGGAACAGGTCTGAAACCCGCCCTTGCAGCAACTGCGGATGGTCCTCGATGCCGTACACCGCAGCAGTACTCTTCGGCTGGTAGCTTTGCAGGAGTTCAGCCCCCAGTATCGGCGCCCCCCACACCTGAACAGCCGTATCAGCCAAACGCTCCGCCCGCGCCTTGATCGCGGCCTCATCCCAGTGTTCCACCACCCCCAGCCCCGCATTCAAGCGCAGCGGGCTCTCGCGGAAGCCTCCAACCATATCGCGCTTTTCGGCAAAGGCCCGGTCGCTGTACTCGGAGTTGTAGCCCGTCAGCGTGAGGTTGCCGAGGGTATGCAGCCAGGTGCCTTGCACGCGTTCCCAGTCTGCGCCCAGCTCAGCCTTCCAGGCAGCGGAAAGCGCCGGGTTCTGCGGCAGGATGTGCTCGATGCTGTACTCATCCACCGACACCCGCTCCTTGCGCCCGAAGTTCTCCAGGCGGCGCAGCCAATAACTGCGGCTGCGGAAGTGATACAGATCGCGCGTCTGCAACTCACGCCAGAACTCATCGTCAGACGGGAAGCGGCGATAGGACGGCAACATCAGGAACTGGGCCTGAATGCTTTCCAGATAGCGCGCCTTGTTCAACGCACGGCTGAAGGTCGCGAAGGTCTTGTTCAGCGAGTTGGTAGGGATAGCGCAGACCGCGCGGCGGAACACATAGCCCTCCACCAGGCGCACCGCGGCCAACAGGTCCGCCTTGCTCAGGTCGCCGCCCACGTAGTCGTGGTACAGCTCCAGCAGGAAGGGATAGGCCACATCCACCTTCAGCTCGCGCAGATCGTGGAAAGCCAGGCGCAGCTCGGCATCGCTCTCCGCGCCCAGCGCCATCGCGCCGAAATAGC